>DJAN01000179.1:601-67734 GCA_002429615.1 Lysobacteraceae bacterium UBA6001 | reverse complement strand
CTTCAGCCGCGACTGCAAGGTTCCGGGGTCGCGGCTGAAGCCGCTCCTACAACGAGGTCTCCAACGATGCGGTGTCCAATCCGACATCGGGAATATGGCCACCATCCACCCCGGCCAGCGCGCACCGGACCAGCGACACCCCCGCCGGGTACACTGCCCCGCATCACATGTCGCCTGGAGGGGGCGCGTTGATCTCGAGCTGGATTCTGCTGCTGGTATCGGTCGGCTACGCCGTGCTGCTGTTCGGCGTGGCGTGGTGGGGTGACCGTCGCCCGCTGTATCCCGACCGCCCCTGGCTGCGGCCGGCGGTCTACAGCCTGGCGTTGGCGGTCTACTGCTCGTCGTGGACGTTCTACGGCGCCGTCGGCACCGCGGTACGCCACGGCATCGGTTACCTGCCGATCTACCTCGGTCCGCTGCTGCTGCTGATCTTCGGCTGGCGCATCATCGAGCGCCTGGCGCTGATCGCGCGCTCGGAGAACACCGTCTCCATCGCCGATTTCATCTCCTCGCGCTACGGCCGCTCGCGCCGCCTCGCCGCGCTGGTCGCGGTGATCGCGCTGATCGGCATCGTTCCCTACCTGGCCCTGCAGTACAAAGCGGTGGCGATGAGCCTGGAGGTGCTGACCGGCCAGTCCAACGACGGCCGTTCCTTCCTCACCGACCCGGCGCTGTACGTCGCCCTGCTGATGGCCTTGTTCGCCACCCTGTTCGGCACGCGCCAGGCCGATGCCACCGAACACCACCACGGCATGATGCTGGCGATCGCACTGGAGTCGGTCATCAAGCTGGTGGCGATGCTGGCGGTCGGCCTGTTCGCCTGGTCGTGGCTGGGCGACCACCAGCTGCGCATCACCGACTCCGCGCGCATGCTGTTCGAGCACACCCCGTCGGTGGGCTTTGTCTCGCAGACCATCCTCAGCTTCCTCGCCATTGTCTGCCTGCCGCGCCAGTTCCACGTGGCGGTGGTCGAATGCGGAGACGTCGGCGACATCCGCCGCGCGCGCTGGCTGTTCGGTGGCTACCTGGTGCTGATCTCGGCGATGGTGGTGCCGATCGCCTCGGCCGGCGTGGCCCTGTTCGGCGGCGGCGGCCAGCTGGCCGACGACAGCATGGTGCTGGCGCTGCCGCTGGCGGAAGGCAACACGGTGTTGGCGCTGGTGGCGTACATCGGCGGCTTCTCGGCAGCCACCGGCATGGTCATCGTCGCTTCCATCGCGCTGGCCACCATGGTCAGCAACGACCTGGTGATGCCGGTGCTGCTGCGCCGTTCACGCGGGCACGCGGTGGCCGCCGCCGGCCGCGTGCTGTGGATCCGGCGCGTCGCGATCCTGCTGCTCGCCTTGATCGCCTACAGCTACTACCGCAGCAGCAGCAATGACAGCACGCTGGCCTCCTATGGCCTGATGGCCTTCGCCGCCGTCGCGCAGTTCGCGCCCGGCGTGCTCGGCGGCCTGTACTGGCGCGGCGCCAGCCGCAAGGGCGTGGAGGCCGGCATGCTGCTCGGCTTCGCCACCTGGGCCTATACCCTGCTGCTGCCGGCGATGACCACCGCCGGCGGCTTCGATACCGGCTGGCTGCTCAACGGGCCGTTCGGCATCTCCTGGCTGCGTCCGCAGCAACTGTTCGGCATGAGCGGCTGGGACTCGCTGGCCCACGGTACGTTCTGGTCACTGCTGGCCAACGTCGGCGCGATGATGGTGGTGTCGGCGCGCTGGCGGCCCGGCGTGGACGAGCGGCTGCGTGCCGCGCCGTTCCTGGACCCCTATTCGCAGCGCCCGGTGGTTGCCGGTGCGTGGCCCGGCCACGTGCATGTCTCCGACCTGCTTGCGCTCGCCGAGCGCGTGGTGGGCGAGCGTCACGCGCATCGCGCCTTCGTCGAACAAGCCACGCTGCTGGATCGCGAACTGCAGTCCAACGCGGTCGCCGACCGTGCCTGGGTGCAGTTCACCGAGCGCCTGCTCGCCGCCTCGATCGGCGCGGCGTCCGCGCGCCTGGTGCTGACCAGCCTGCTGCGGGGTTCGGGCATGGAGCTGGGCGAAGTCGTGGCCGTGCTGGACGAAGCCGGGCAGGAACTGCGCTTCAACCGCGAGATCCTCTCGACCACGCTGGAGAACATCAGCGCGGCGGTCAGTGTGGTGGACCCGGACATGCGCCTGACCGCCTGGAACCGCCGCTACCAACAGCTGTTCGGCTACCCGGACGGCATGCTCTACGTCGGCCGCCCGGTGGCCGACCTGATCCGCTACAACGCCGAACGCGGCGAGCTGGGCGAGGGCGATGTCGAGGACCAGATCGAACGCCGTATCCGCCACATGCGCGCCGGCTCGCCGCACGTCTTCGAGCGCACGCGCGCCGATGGCAAGGTGATCGAGATGCGCGGGCAGGCGCTGCCCGGCGGCGGTTATGTCACCAGCTACAACGACATCACCGATTACAAGCGCGCCGAGAACGCGCTGCTGGAAGCAAACGAGACGCTGGAGCAGCGCGTGGCCGAGCGCTCGCAGGTGGCCGAGCTGGCGCAGCAGTCCAAGACGCGCTTCCTCGCGGCGATCAGCCACGACGTGCTGCAGCCGCTGAACGCGGCGCGGCTGTTCGCCTCGGCTCTGCGCGATACGGCCAACGACAATGAGGAGCAGCGCCACCTCGCCGAGCGCGTCGATGCCTCGCTGCGTGCTGCCGAAGAGCTGCTCGACGGCCTGCTCGATGTCTCGCGGCTGGATGCCGGCGGCCTGCGCCCGACCATCGAGGACTTCGATGCCGGCGTGCTGATGGCCGAGCTGGCCGAGCAGTACGCGCCGATCGCGGCGAGCCGTGGCTTGCGCCTGCATGCGCATGCGCGTCCGATCTGGGTGCGCAGCGACCGCCGCCTGCTGCGCCGGGTGATGCAGAACTTCATCGCCAATGCGCTGCGCTACACCCGCCAGGGCCGCATCGTGCTGGGCGTGCGGCCGCGTGCCGGCCAGGTGGAACTGCAGGTGTGGGATACCGGCCCGGGCATTCCCGAGCATCACATGCAGCAGATCTTCAACGAGTTCCACCGCTACCAGCAGCCGTTCGACTGGGGCGAGCAGGGGTTGGGGCTGGGCCTGTCGATCTGCCAGCGCATCTCGCGCCTGCTGTCGCACGAACTCAATGCGCGCAGCCAGGTGGGACGCGGCAGCATGTTCTCGATCCAGCTGCCGCGCGTCGCGCCCGGCGTGATGCCGCAGCCGGCCCCGCGCGCCCGCGCCGCGAGCCGGGACGATTCGCTGGCCGGCCTGCGCGTGCTGTGCGTGGACAACGACCAGGAAATCCTGGACGGCATGCGCGCGCTGCTCGGACGCTGGGAAGTGGAGGTGATCACCGCCGCGACCGTGGACGAGGCGGTGCAGAAGATGGCGCTGCAGCCGGACGTGATGCTGGTGGACTATCACCTGCACGACCGCCTCGATGGCCTGGATACCCTCGATGCGCTACGTGAGGCGTCGGCCACGCCGGTGCCCGGCGCCCTGCTCACCGCCGATGGTCGCGACGAGCTGAAGCAGCATGCCCGCGAGCGTGGTTATCGCCTGCTGACCAAGCCGGTGAAGCCGGCTTCGCTGCGCGCCTTCCTCAGTGCCCTGCACGAACAGGCACGCAGCGATGCGCCGTTGTAGGCGCGGTCAGGCCGCGCCGCTGAGGTGTTCGTAGAGGATCGTCGCGCCGACGATCACCAGGATTACGCCGCCGATGATCTCCGCGCGCTTGCCGGCCAGCGCCCCGAGCACGCGACCCAGCAGGATGCCCAGCGTGACCATGGTCAGCGTGCACAGGCCGATGACCGCCGCGACCACGCCGATGTGCACATCGAGAAAGGCCAGGCCCACGCCGATCGCCATGGCGTCGATGCTGGTGGCCAGGCCGGTGGTGGCCAGCGACCAGAAGCGGCCATGGCGTTCGCTGTGGGCTTCGGCTTCGGCGGGTTCGTCGGATTCCGGACGCAGGCCGGCGATGATCATGTGCACGCCGAGAATGCCGAGCAGGCCGAAGGCAATCCAGTGGTCGAAGGATTCGACGTAGGACGAGGCGGCACGACCGAGCAGCCAGCCGATCAGCGGCGTGATGGCTTCGACCGCGCCGAAGATGAGGCCGGCACGCAGGGCATCGACGAAGCGCGGCTTGCGCATCGCCGCGCCCTTGCCGATGGCGGCGGCGAACGCATCGGTGGACATGGCCAGGCCGATGAGGAGGATCGAAAGAAAAGACATGGACGAGTTCAGGCCGGGCATGGCGACAACGGCTCGCGCACACGCCCAACCGTCGTTGCGCGCGCAAGCCGCTGGTCTCGCCAACCATCACTGGCTGCCGGCGCCACGGCGCAATGGCCGAGTATGTTGACGCGGGCGCTTCCGTGCGGAAGCAGGCTACTCCCCAAGGGGACGCGCAGTTTACAGCGCGATTCCGCGATTGGAACCGGTGCTGCGAATTGCGAAGGTCGGGGTGATCTTCTTAGCTGCGGCTATATCGGGCTGTGCAGAAGGTCGCGTCGCGGCTGAAGCCGCTCCTACAGTGCGCGCACCAACTTGCGCGCACCCACTTGTAGGAGCGGCTTCAGCCGCGACGCGACCCACCCACAGCGCTCAATCTTCTTCCGGCGGCAGCACGATCCCATCGGCATCGATCGCCAGCTTCCCCGCCATCAGCACCGCCTGCGTGCGGTTGGTGACGCCCAGCTTGCGCAGGATCGCGGTGACATGTGCCTTGATCGTCGCCTCCGACACACCGAGGTCATACGCGATCTGCTTGTTCAACAAGCCCGCCCCCAGCATCTGCAGTACCCGGAACTGTTGCGGCGTCAGTTCGCGCAGCCGCTGCCCCACCTCGCGCTCCTCGCGATCGGTCGGCGGCAGGTGTTGCGCCTCGGTGGGAATCCAGCGCTCGCCGTCCAGCACCGTCGACAGCGCCTGGCCGATCGTGTCCGAGTCGGCCGACTTGGGAATGAAGCCGAACGCGCCATGGTCGATCGCCCGGCGCATGATCGTCGCCTCCTCGCGTGCGGACACCACCACCACCGGCAGCTGCGGATGCAGCGCGCGCAGATGGACCAGCGCACTGAAACCCTGCGCGCCGGGCATGTTGAGGTCCATCAGCAGCAGGTCGGCATCGGCGTGGGCGTCGGCCAGCGCGTACAGCGCATCGACATTCTCGGCCTCGAACAGCTGCACGCCGGGCATCACGCGCTGCACGGCGGCGCGCAGCGCTTCACGGAACAACGGATGGTCGTCGGCGATCAACAAGGTGGGCATGGCAGGGGGCACGCAGGGGGGGAGGAGCGGCGCGGACGGCGACCGGTCACGCCGGCCACCGTCCGCGGTGTCACACGATCATCAGCGCACGCGGCGCTCGTTCACCAGCGAATCGACCACCGATGGATCGGCCAGCGTGGAGGTGTCGCCGAGCTGGTCGGGCGCGTTCTCGGCGATCTTGCGCAGGATGCGGCGCATGATCTTGCCCGAGCGCGTCTTCGGCAGGCCCGGCGCCCATTGCAGGTGGTCCGGCGAGGCGATCGGCCCGATCTCCTTGCGCACCCAGGCCACCAGCTCCTTATGCAGTTCGTCGCTGGGCGTCTCGCCGGCGATCAGGGTCACGTAGGCATAGATGCCCTGGCCCTTCACGTCGTGCGGGAAACCCACCACCGCCGCTTCGGCCACCTTCGGATGCGAGACCAGCGCGCTTTCCACCTCGGCGGTGCCGATGCGGTGGCCAGAGACGTTGATCACGTCGTCCACGCGGCCGGTGATCCAGTAGTAGCCATCCTCGTCGCGGCGGCAGCCGTCGCCGGTGAAGTAGGTACCCGGATAGGTGCGGAAGTAGGTGTCGATGAAGCGCTGGTGATCGCCATAGACCGAGCGCATCTGGCCCGGCCAGGAATCCAGCAGCACCAGGTTGCCCTCGGCGGCGCCTTCCAGGCGTTCACCGTCGGCGTTGACCAGGGCCGGCTGCACGCCGAAGAACGGCAGCGTCGCCGAACCCGGCTTGAGGTCGGTCGCGCCCGGCAGCGGCGAGATCAGGATGCCGCCGGTCTCGGTCTGCCACCAGGTGTCCACGATCGGGCAGCGCGCATCGCCGACCACGTCGTAGTACCAGCGCCACGCTTCCGGGTTGATCGGCTCGCCCACGCTGCCGAGCAGGCGCAGCGACTTGCGCGAGGTGCGCTTCACCGGTTCCTCGCCCTCGCGCATCAGCGCGCGGATCGCGGTCGGCGCGGTGTAGAAGATCGTCACCTGGTGCTTGTCGATCACTTCCCAGAAGCGCGAGACGTTGGGGTAGTTCGGCACGCCCTCGAACATCAGCGCGGTGGCGCCGTTGGCCAGCGGGCCGTACACGATATAGCTGTGCCCGGTGACCCAGCCGACGTCGGCGGTGCACCAGTAGATGTCGTCCTCGCGCAGGTCGAACACCGTCTCGTGCGTGTAGCTGGCGTAGAGAACGTAGCCGGCGGTGGTGTGCAGCACGCCCTTCGGCTTGCCGGTGGAGCCGGAGGTGTAGAGGATGAACAGCGGATCTTCCGCGTTCATGCGCTCCGGTTCGCATTCGGTCGGCTGGCTGTCCACCACGTCATGGAACCAGCGGTCGCGCGGGGCCTGCATGTCCACCGCGCCGCCGGTGTGGCGCACCACCAGCACGGTTTCCACGCTCTGCGTGCCGGGAATTTTCAGGGCCGCGTCAACGTTGGCCTTGAGCGGAATCTTCTTGCCGCCGCGCAGGCCTTCGTCGGAAGTGATGATCAGCTTGGTGCCGCAGTCGATGACGCGGTCGGCGATCGAATTCGGGGCGAAGCCGCCGAACACCACCGAGTGGATCGCGCCGATGCGCGCGCAGGCCAGCATCGCCACCGCCGCGTCCGGAATCATCGGCAGGTAGATGGTGACGCGATCACCCTTCTTCACGCCCAGGCTGCGCAGCGCGTTGCCGAGCTTGCACACGCGCTCGTAGAGCTCGCGATAGGTGACGCCGTAGGACGGGGTGTCCGGGCTGTCCGGCTCGAACAGCAGGGCGATCTTGTCGCCGCGGGTGTCCAGGTGGCGGTCCAGGCAGTTGACGCTGGCATTGAGCTCGCCGTCGTCGAACCAGCGGATGCGGAAATCCTTGAGGTCGTAACTGACGTCCTTGATGCGGGTCGGCTTGCGGTACCACGTCAGCCGCTCGGCCGCCTTGCCCCAGAACTGCTCGGGCTGTTCGATCGACTCGCGATAGAGCTTGTCGTACTGGTCCTTGCGTACCCGTGCACCGGCGGCAAAGGTTGGATCTACGGGATAAATGTCAGCCATGGCACCCTCACTTGCACTCAGCTTTTATCGGATTGGACGGTGCGCACCGCACCGGTGCCACCGCAGAGGGCCAGTGTGCCGCATCCCCCCGGCGCCGGGCCATGCCCTTGCCGGACGCGGGCTTAGACCATGGTCGTACTGCACTGCGGCATCGGCGGTGGTTACGACCAAAGACGAATAGGCGGTGACCGGAGCCTGCCGCACGCTCCGGCCAAGCCGTGCCCCATGCGGGTACGACGAACCATTATTCGGGAGGGAGTAATGAACATCCGTAAAGCATCGCTGGTTCGCCGGCCGCTCGCTGCCGCGCTGTTCGTGGCCCTGGTCGCGCCTGGCGCGGCCTGGGCACAGACGGCGCGGGAGAAGGCGCTCGAAGCACGGGTCGCGCAGCTGGAACAGCAGGTCCAGTTGTTGCTGCAGTCGCAGCAACAGCAGCAGGGCCAGATCACCCAGCAGCAGACCCAGCTCACCGAAGTAAAGACCGCCCAGGCCGCGGTGGCACCGCCGCCGCCCAAGCCCGGTGCGCCCGCGCCGATCCAGAAGACCGCGATTTCCGCCGGCGCCGGTCCGAATACCCGCTTCACCTATGGCGGCTTCATCAAGCTCGACGCCTCGATCACCAGCACCAACGACGGCGATATCGCCGACGGCACGGTGGGGCGCATGTTCTACGTGCCCAAGACCATTCCGGTCGGCGGTGGCGCCACCCGCGAAGGCGGTGCGGATACCGACATGGGCGCGCAGTTCTCGCGCTTCTGGTTCGCGACCGATACCGACCTGGAAAGCGGTGACAAGCTGAAGAGCTACCTGGAGTTCGACCTGTTCGGTGGCGGCAGCACCGCCTTCACCGGCAACGAGCTGGCGACCAACACCTACAGCCTGACCCTGCGCCAGGCCTACGTGCAGTGGAACAACTGGCTGGCCGGCCAGGCCTGGACCAACTTCCAGGACACCGCCGCGCTGCCGGACACGGTCGACTTCCTCGGCCCCACGGAAGGCACCGTGTTCGTCCGCCAGGCCCAGCTGCGCTACACCAAGGGCCCGTGGTCGTTCTCGGTGGAAAACCCGGAAACGGCGATCACCCCGTACCGCGGCAACATGGGCCAGATCCAGAGCGACGACGGCGCGATGCCGGACTTCACCGTCCGCTACAACCCGAAGGGCGACTGGGGCCACTTCTCGGTCGCCGGCCTGGTGCGCCAGCTCAAGTACCAGAACGGTCCGGCCAACGTGGACTCGGAGAAGTTCGGCTGGGGCCTGAGCCTGTCGGGCAAGTGGAACCTCGGCAAGAACGACGACATCCGCTACATGGTCACCGGCGGCGAAGGCATTGGCCGTTACGTCGGCCTGGCGTTGAACAACGACGCCGCGCTGGATGCCACCGGCGATCTGGACAACATCGGCGTGATGGCCGGCTTCCTCGGCTGGCGCCATGCGTTCTCGTCCAAGCTGCGCGGCAACGTGTTCTATTCCCGCGCCCAGTACGACAACCCGACCGACCTCACCGGGCTCGGCATCACCAAGTCCTCGCAGTCCGCGCACATCAACCTGATCTATTCGCCCCTGCCCAAGCTCGACCTGGGCGCCGAATACATCTGGGGCCAGCGTGAACTGGAGAGTGGCGACCGCGGCGACCTGAACCGCCTGCAGACCCACGTCAAATACACCTTCTGAGGGAGCCGGACATGTCCAGCACTAGCGTCAACGCCAGCCATAAGTCCGTGCTTTCCGGCGGACACAAGAAAGTCATCTTCGCCTCCAGCCTCGGCACCGTGTTCGAGTGGTACGACTTCTACCTGTACGGTTCGCTCGCGGCGATCATCGCCAAGCAGTTCTTCAGCGGCGTCAACGAGACCACCGGCTTCATCTTCGCGCTGCTGGCCTTCGCCGCCGGCTTTGCGGTGCGTCCGTTCGGCGCGGCGTTCTTCGGCAGCCTCGGCGACCGCATCGGCCGCAAGTACACGTTCCTGGTCACCATCCTGCTGATGGGCATGTCGACGTTCGTGGTCGGCATCCTGCCCAACTACGCCAGCATCGGCATCGTCGCGCCGATCATCCTGATCGTGCTGCGCCTGCTGCAGGGCCTGGCCCTGGGCGGCGAGTACGGCGGCGCGGCGACGTATGTGGCCGAGCACGCACCGGACGGCAAGCGCGGCCTGTACACCAGCTTCATCCAGACCACCGCCACGCTGGGCCTGTTCCTGTCGCTGCTGGTCATCCTCGGCACGCGCCTGACCCTGGGCACCGAGGCGTTCGAAGCCTGGGGCTGGCGTATTCCGTTCCTGGTGTCGATCGTGCTGCTGGGCGTGTCGGTGTGGATCCGCATGCAGCTGAGCGAGTCGCCGCTGTTCCAGCAGATGAAGTCGGAAGGCAAGGGCTCCAAGACCCCGTTCCGTGACAGCCTCAAGGGCGGCAACCTCAAGCTGATGCTGCTGGTCCTGCTCGGCGCCACCGCCGGCCAGGCGGTGGTGTGGTACGGCGGGCAGTTCTACTCGCTGTTCTTCCTGACCCAGGCACTGAAGGTCGATGGCACCACCGCCAACCTGCTGATCGCCGGTGCGCTGGCGCTGGCCACCCCGTTCTTCGTGGTGTTCGGCTGGCTGTCGGACAAGATCGGCCGCAAGAAGATCATCCTCGCCGGCTGCCTGCTGGCCGCGGTGACCTACTTCCCGATCTTCAAGGGCATCACCCACTACGCCAACCCGGGCATCGAGGAGGCGCGTGCCAAGTCGCCGGCCCTGGTCGTCGCCGATCCGAACACCTGCAGCTTCCAGTTCGATCCGGCTGGCGTGCGCAAGTTCACCAGCTCCTGCGACGTGGCCACCGCCGCGCTCACCAAGGCGGGCGTGCCGTACGACGTGAAGCCGGCCGCGCCGGGCTCGCTGGCGCAGGTCAGCGTGGGCGGTACCGAAGTGTCGTCCTACGAGGCCACCGGCCTGTCGAAGGATGACGCCAAGGCCAAGGGCGATGCGTTCGTGAAGGAACTGAAGGGTGCGCTGGGCACCGCCGGCTATCCGGAGAAGGCCGACCCGGCGCGCATCAACATCCCGATGACGCTGCTGCTGCTGTGGCTGCTGGTGATCTACGTGACCATGGTCTACGGCCCGATCGCGGCCTACCTGGTCGAGCTGTTCCCGACCCGCATCCGCTACACCTCGATGTCGCTGCCGTATCACATCGGCAACGGCTGGTTCGGTGGCTTCCTGCCGGCGATCTCGTTCGGCCTGGTCGCCGGTAGCGGCAACATGTACATGGGCTTGTGGTACCCGATCGCGGTGGCGGTGATGACCTTGATCATCGGCACGCTGTTCCTGCGCGATACCAAGGATGTGGACCTGAGCCAGTAATCGACCCCCCCGAGGCCGGCGCTTGCGCCGGCCCTTCCCGGGCGCCGGCAAGCCGGCGCCCTTTTTTTCGCCTGCCGCCCGTATAGTCCGGCGATGGATGCCCCGAACCCCGCCGTCACGCTGGACGCGACCCTCGCCGGCCTGCGCACCGCCTGGCAGCGCCGCCGGCCACCGCTCGAACAACGGCGCGCGGACCTGCAGCGTCTGCGCATGCTGTTCAAGCAGCGCCTGGATGAGATGGCCGAGGCGATCGCCGCCGATTTCGGTCACCGCTCGCGGCATGAATCCCTGCTTGCCGATGGCATGACCGTGCTGGGTGAGATCGACCATCTGCTGCGCCACCTGCGGCGCTGGAGCCGTCCGCGCCGGGTCGGCGCCGGCTGGCGGTTGTGGCCGGCACGTGCGGAAGTGCGCGCGGTGCCGCTCGGGGTGGTGGGCGTGATCGCGCCTTGGAACTACCCGGTCAATCTCGCGCTGGTGCCCTTGGCGACCGCGATCGCCGCGGGCAACCATGTGCTGCTCAAGCCGTCCGAACACGCACCGCGCACGTCCGCGTTCCTGCGCCGGCTCATCGGCGAGGCATTCCCGGCCGACCGCGTGGCGGTGGTGGAAGGCGATGCCGACGTGGCTGCCGCGTTCGCAGGTCTGCCGCTGGACCACCTCGTGTTCACCGGCTCCACGGCGGTGGGCCGCAAGGTGATGGCCGCCGCGGCCCAGAACCTCACGCCGCTGACGCTGGAGCTGGGCGGCAAGTCGCCGGCCATCGTCTGCCCGGATTACCCGCTGGCGCAGGCCGCCGCGCGGCTGGCGACCGGCAAGTGGTTCAACGCCGGGCAGACCTGCATCGCGCCGGACTATGTGCTGGCCCCGCAGGCCGCAGTGCCGGCGCTGGTGGAGGCGCTGCGCGCGGAAATCGTGCAGCGTTATGGCGATTTCTCCGGCCCGCTCGACGACTACACCCGCGTCGTCAACGCAGGCCAGTACGCACGGCTGCGTGGCTGGCTGGACGAGGCGCGCGCGCGTGGCGTGCAGGTGATCGAACTGGCGACGGTGGATGCGGCGCGCGCGCAGGCCGAACGCCTCATGCCGCCGACGCTGGTGCTCGACCCGCCCGAAGACCTGGCGCTGATGCGCGAGGAGATCTTCGGCCCGGTGCTGCCGGTGCTCGGCTATCGCACGCTCGACCAGGCGATTGCAGGGGTGGCGGCGCGCGAAAGGCCGCTGGCGCTATATCCGTTCTCGCGGCATCGCGAGGACGTCGAGCGCATCCTCGCCGGCACCGTCGCCGGCGGCGTCACCGTCAACGACACGCTGCTGCACTTCGCCGCCAACGGATTGCCCTTCGGTGGCGTGGGGGCCAGCGGCATGGGCGCGTACCACGGCCGTGCCGGCTTCGATGCGATGAGCAAGCAGCTGCCGGTCCTGTGGCAACCGCGCCGCAGCGCCACCGACCTGCTCAAGCCGCCGTATGCGCGCATCGATCGCCTGCTGCGCTGGCTGGTGCGCTGAGGCTCAGTCTTCCGCCGGCGGTTCCCACAGCTCGATCGGCAGGCCTTCCGGGTCATGGATGCGGGCGAAGCGGCCGGTTTCCGGGCTGTCCCATTCGGCGCGGGTCTCCACCGCGATGTCGGCCGCGCGCAGCTTGGCCAGCAGGCCGTCGAGATCGCTCACGCGCAGGTTGAGCATCCACTGGCGGTCGGCCGGGAAATAGTCGGTCTGCTGCTTGAAGGGCATGAACACGGTGGGCCCGGCCTGCTGCGCCCAGGTCCAGGTATCGCCGACCGGTCCGACGCCCAGGTGCTGCGCATACCAGGCGGCGAGGGCCTCCGGGTCGCGTGCGCGGAAGAACAATCCACCAATACCGGTGACATGCATGGCCACGCTCCGCGGGAGGAGGGCGCAGCATAGCGCGCCGGCCGCGTGTCGCCGCCGGCTTTGCCTGTGGCGGGCCGAGCCGGGACAATATGCCGTC
This sequence comes from Lysobacteraceae bacterium UBA6001, assembly GCA_002429615.1. GTDB lineage: Bacteria > Pseudomonadota > Gammaproteobacteria > Xanthomonadales > Xanthomonadaceae > Stenotrophomonas_A. The sequence goes on along the minus strand of DJAN01000179.1, from coordinate 55,123 downwards.
TGCCGAGAAAGAGCCGCCCGCATGCGCATCGCCTCCTGGAACGTCAATTCGCTCAACGTGCGCCTGCCGCACCTGCAGCAGTGGCTGCAGTCCGCCGCGCCGGACATCGTCGGCATCCAGGAAACCAAGCTGGAGGACCACAAGTTCCCGGATGGCGAACTGGCCGGCATCGGCTACCGCAGTGTGTTCGCCGGGCAGAAGACCTACAACGGCGTGGCGATCCTCTCGCGTGAGCCCGCCCAGGACGTGCAGGTCGGCATCCCCGGCTTCGAGGACGAGCAGAAGCGCGTCATCGCCGCCACCGTCGGTGATGTCCGCATCGTCAACCTGTATGTCGTCAACGGGCAGGACGTGGGCACCGACAAGTACGCCTACAAGCTGCGCTGGCTCGACGCCGTGCACGAATGGCTCGCCGCCGAGCTGCAGCGCCACCCGAAGATGGTGGTGCTGGGCGACTTCAACATCGCCCCGGACGAACGTGACGTGCACGACCCGGCGGTGTGGAACGACAACCACATCCTCACCTCCACCGCCGAGCGCGCCGGACTGCGCAAGCTCGAAGCGCTCGGCCTGCACGACGCCTTCCGCCTGCACCACGATGAGGCGGGGGTATTCAGCTGGTGGGATTACCGCGCCGCCGGCTTCCGCCGCAACCTCGGCCTGCGCATCGACCTGACCCTGGTATCGGACGCCCTGCGCGCGCAGGCCAAGGCCGCCGACATCGACCGCGAGCCGCGCACCTGGGACCGACCCAGCGACCATGCGCCGGCCTGGGTCGAGCTGGCGGACTGAGCAAGATGGCCGGTATCCGCGAAGTGGGGGGCACCCGCATCCAGCCCGTGCACCACGCGCGCTGTCATTGCGGCGCAGTGGTGCTGGAACTGCAGCTGCCGGACGGCATCATCGACCCGCGCCGCTGCAACTGCTCGATGTGCCGGCGTCGCGGCGCCATCGTCGGCTCGGTGCCGCTGGCCGGGTTGCGGGTGGTGCAGGATGGCGGCCAGCTGCGTCTGTACCAGTTCAACACCCACGTGGCCGAACACTATTTCTGTGCCACCTGCGGCATCTACACCCATCACCGGCGGCGCTCGAACCCGGACCAGTACGGCTACAACGTCGGTTGCCTGGATGGCGTGGATCCCTACGCACTGCCGCAGCCGATCCCGGTCTCCGATGGCGTCCACCATCCGGCCGACCGCCAGCCCTGAAACGAAGAAGCCCGGGCCAGGCCCGGGCTTCGCGTGATCGGAAGGTCGCCGGCGCTCAGCGTGCGCGACCGCGGGTAAACAGGTTGACGATGGCCAGCAGGATCACCGCGCCGATCAGGGAGAACAGGAAGGTACGCAGCGTGATCGCCTCGTTGATGCCACCGCCGAACAGCCAGCCGGCGAGCAAGGCGCCGATGATGCCCACCACGATGTTGAGGATGATGCCCTGCTGAGCATCGCGGCGCATGATGATGCTGGCGAGCCAGCCCACGATGCCACCGACGATCAGCCAGATGATGATGCCCATGCCCGAATCTCCTTTTACTTCGAGTCACCGCCCGGGGAGTGGTGCGGCAGCGACATTCAACGCGCGGTTTCGTGAAGTGCCCGTTAAAGATTTTGACCCTCGTCCGCTCGTTCAGCTGCCCGCCGGGGGCGGGGTTTGAGCGGCAACCCGCCGGACTGGCAGGTCGGTCCGGTCAGCTTGTGGCTGCTGCCGCATACCCCCGGCACGCGTGGCGAGCCACAGGCCCGCGAAGTCCTGGGCGAGCGTTTCGCGCTGCCGCCGCAGGACGTGCCGATGACCCGCGACGTGCGTGGCCGGCCTTGGCTGCTGCCCCCGTTGGCGGGGTTCGGCACCGGCTGGAGCCATAGCGGCGACCACCTGCTGCTCGGGCTGGGCGAGGACATGCAGCTGGGCGTTGACCTGGAACGGCTGCGGCCACGGCCGCGCATGCGCGAGGTGGTGGAGCGATATTTCCACCCCGAGGAGATCCGCTGGCTGCAATCGCTGTCCGACACCGACTGCAGCGACCGCTTCTTCCGCCTGTGGTGTGCCAAGGAAGCGCTGCTCAAGGCGCACGGCCATGGCATTTCCTTCGGCCTGCACCGGCTGCGCTTCGCAGAGGACGGGGAGGGCGCCCTGCACCTGGCCTGGTGCGATGCGGCGCTTGGCGAGGCTACCCGCTGGACCCTGCACGAGTGGCTGGCGGCGCCCGGCTACCGCGCCGCGCTGGCCTGGTACCCAGCCGGGGACGCGCTGCCTGCGATAATGCCGGCATGAATGATGCCGTCCTGCCCGCCGAAGCGCGGAACGACCTGGTACGCGGACTCGAGGCCATGGGCCTGGAGGCCGCGTTCGCCGAACCGCTGTGCACCTATCTGGCGCTGCTGGCGCGCTGGAACCGCACCTACAACCTGACCGCCATCCGCGACCCGCGCGAGATGGTCACCCGCCACCTGCTCGACTCGCTGGCGATGCGTCCTTATATCGAGACCGGGCGGCTGGCCGACCTGGGCACCGGCCCCGGGCTGCCCGGCATTCCGCTGGCGATCACCCGCCCCGGGCTGCAGGTCACGCTGGTGGAGAGCAATGGCAAGAAGGCGCGTTTCATGCGCGAGGCCGTGCGCCAGCTGGGGCTGGGCAACGCCCGGGTGGCCGAGTCGCGCGCCGAGGCGCTGGACGAACCGGCCGCCTACGACCACCTCACTGCCCGCGCGCTGGACACCCTGGCCGGGATCATCGAGGTCGGCGGCCACCTGCTGCGGCCGGGTGGCACGCTGCTGGCGATGAAGGGCGTCCATCCGCACGAGGAGATCGCGGCGCTGCCGGCCGGCTGGACCGTCCGCCAGGTGCATCCCCTGGTGGTGCCGGGGCTGACCGGGGAGCGGCATCTGGTCGAGGTGGCGCGGGGCTGAGGCCCCGGGTCCGCCGCCCGCGCGGGCCCCGGCAACCGCCATCGCCCCGGGCACGGTCCGGGGCAGGGGCCGCAGGCGGCGCCGCGCCGATTTCACCCCGGACGCCACAGCCCGCATAATGGCCGGTCCTGACACCCTGCCCACGAGGCACCCCCGCATGGCCCGGATCATCGCGATCGCCAACCAGAAAGGCGGCGTCGGCAAGACCACGACCGCGGTCAATCTGGCGGCGGCGCTGGCGCGAGCGCCCAAGCGCGTGCTGCTGGTCGACCTCGATGCGCAGGGCAACGCGACCATGGGCAGCGGCATCGACAAGCGCGAGCTGGCCGCCTCCACCTGCGATGTGCTGCTGGGCGAAACCACCGCCGAACAGATCCGCGTCACCGCGCCGGAAGGCTTCGACCTGCTGCCGGGCAACATCGACCTGACCGCGGCCGAAATCCAGCTGATGGAGGAGTCCGAGCGCGAGCAGCGGCTGAAGCGCGCGCTGGAACCGATGCGCAGCCAGTACGACTTCATCCTGATCGACTGCCCGCCGGCGCTGTCGCTGCTGACCCTCAACGCGCTGACCGCCGCCGATTCGGTGATCGTGCCGATGCAGTGCGAGTACTACGCGCTGGAAGGGCTGAGCGCGCTGATCGAGACCATCGAGGCGCTGCGCGCCCAGCTCAACCCCGCGCTTGAGATCGAGGGCGTGCTGCGCACCATGTTCGACATCCGCAACAACCTGGCCAACGCCGTGTCCGCCGAGCTCACCGAGCACTTCGGCGACCGCGTGTTCCGCACCATCGTGCCGCGCAACGTGCGCCTGGCCGAGGCGCCGAGCCATGGCCAGAGCATCGTGGGTTACGACCGTACCTCGCGGGGCGGCGTGGCTTATCTGGGACTCGCCGGCGAAGTGATCCGCCGCCACGAGGAACGCAAGAAGGCCGCCCGGGCCGTGGAGACCGTCTGATGACCATCAAGCCCAACCCTGCCAAGAAGCGCGGCCTCGGCCGCGGCCTGGAGGCATTGCTGGGCCCGAAGGGCGCCGTCGCTGCCGTACCCGCCGCCACGCCGGCGGTGGACCCGGCCGGCGACGTGCAACCGGGCGAAGTGCTGCGCCACCTGCCGGTCGGCCAGTTGCAGCCCGGCAAGTACCAGCCGCGCCAGGAAATGGACGAGGCCAAGCTGGCCGAGCTGGCAGAGTCGATCAAGGCGCAGGGCGTCATCCAGCCCATCGTCGTGCGTGAGCTGACCCCGGGCGGGCTTCCCACGGGGATGTACGAAATCGTCGCCGGCGAGCGCCGCTGGCGCGCCTCGCAGCTGGCCGGACTGGACGAAGTGCCGGTGGTGGTGCGCGATCTCGACGATCGCACCGTCATCGCCATGGCGCTGATCGAGAACATCCAGCGCGAGGACCTCAATCCGCTGGAGGAGGCGCAGGCACTGCAGCGCCTGATCGAGGAGTTCTCGCTGACCCATGCCGAGGCCGCTGGCGCCGTGGGCCGTTCGCGCGCCTCGGTCTCCAACCTGTTGCGCCTGCTGGAGCTGCCGGTGGCGATCCGCGTGCTGCTGGAATCGCGCCGCCTGGAAATGGGGCACGCCCGCGCGCTGCTGACGCTGGCACCGGAACTGGCGGTCAAGCTCGCCCACGACGCCGCCGACCAGGGCTGGTCGGTGCGCGAGGTCGAGCATCGCGCGCAGCAGTTCGCCGCCGGCAAGGTGCCGGGCGCGCTGCGCAAGGCCGCGCCGCCGGCGCGAGTGCCGCAGCAGGCGGACATCGCCTCGCTGGAAACCGAGCTGTCCGAATCGCTGGGCACCAAGGTCGCGATCAACCACGGCCGCGGCGGCAAGGGCAAGCTGGTCATCCACTACACCGATCTGGACACGCTCGACGGCGTGCTGGAAAAACTGCGTTTCCGCCCGCAGGGCTGATCCACGCCTCAGGCGAATGACGTCATGAATCCGAGCAAGGTCGACCGTAGCCGTATCTCCGTTCTCACCGACCTGCCCAACGTCGGGCCAGCCTGCGCGCAGGACCTGCGCTGCATCGGCATCGACGAGCCGGGCAAGCTGCACGGGCGCGATGCGTATGACATGTACACGCTGCTGTGCGTGCAGACCGGGCAGATTCACGATCCCTGCGTGATCGACGTGTTCCTGTCGATCACCCGTTTCGTCGAGGGCGCGCCGGCGCAGCCCTGGTGGGCCTTCACCGCCGAACGCAAGCGCGCGCTGGAAGGCGCGGGCGCATGACCGTCCTGGTCACCGGCGCGGCCGGCTTCATCGGCGCCTACACCTGCCGCGCGCTCGCCGCGCGGGGTGAGCAGGTGGTGGGTCTGGACAACTACAACGACTACTACGACCCGCAGATCAAGCGCGACCGGGTTGCCGCGCTGTGTCCGGACATCGACATCCGCGCCATCGACCTGACCGACCGTGCCGCGCTCGAAGCGCTGTTCGAGGAGGTCAAGCCGGACCGCGTGGTGCACCTGGCCGCGCAGGCCGGCGTGCGTTATTCGCTGCAGAACCCGTATGCCTATGTCGACAGCAACCTGGTCGGCTTCGTCAACATGCTGGAGCTGTGCCGCCACCGCGGCATCGCGCACCTGGTCTACGCCTCCAGCAGCTCGGTCTACGGCGATTCGGCGACCCCGCCGTTCTCCGAGGACCAGCGTGTCGACCAGCCGCGCTCGCTGTATGCGGCCACCAAGGCCGCCAACGAGCTGATGGCCTACACCTATGCCCAGCTCTACCAGCTGCCGGCCACGGGCCTGCGTTTCTTCACCGTGTACGGCCCCTGGGGCCGCCCGGACATGGCGCCGCTGCTGTTCTCGCGCGCGGTGCTGGCGGGCCGGCCGATCGACGTGTTCAACGAGGGGCGGATGCAGCGCGACTTCACCCATGTCAGCGACATCGTCGCCGGCGTGCTGGGTGCGCTCGACCATCCTTCGGCGGAGGCCACGCCGCATCGCGTGTTCAACCTGGGCAACCACACCCCGGTGGAGCTGGAGCATTTCATCACGGTGATCGAGCAGGCCGCCGGCCGCCCGGCGCAGAAGGTCTACAAGCCGATGCAGCCGGGCGACATGGTCCGCACCATGGCCGACACCCGGCGCGCGCAGGCGGCCTTCGGTTTCGACCCGTCCACCCCGATCGAAGCCGGCCTGCCGCCGGTGGTGCAGTGGTGCCGCGAGTATTTCGGCGCCCGAGCCTGACTTTCATGCCCGGGTCAGATGCCCGGGTGAAAATGCGCGGTCCCTTTTGCGTGCAGTGCGAACGAACGGCCTGATTCCAATGAGCGAACCCCAACTCTCCGTCGTCGTCCCGGTGTTCAACGAGCGCGACAACGTCGCCCCGCTGGTCGGCGAGATCGTCGCCGCGCTGCGCGGCCAGGTGGACTTCGAGATCGTCTACGTCGACGACAACTCCCGGGATGACACCCTGGCGGTGCTGGAGTCGCTCAAGCTCACCCACCCGGAGCTGCGCGTGCTGCACCATGTGCAGCAGAGCGGGCAGAGCACGGCGGTGCGCAACGGCATCAAGGCGGCACGTGCGCCGTGGATCGCCACGCTGGATGGCGATGGCCAGAACGATCCGGCGGACATCCCGAAGATGCTGGCCGCGCGTGCGACCGCGCCGACCCAGGTCAAACTGTTTGCCGGCTGGCGGGTCAACCGGCAGGATTCCGGCTCCAAGCGCTGGGCCTCGAAGTGGGCCAACGCGATCCGCGCGCGCATGCTGCGCGACGACACGCCGGACACCGGCTGCGGCATCAAGCTGTTCGAGCGCGCCGCGTTCCTGGACCTGCCGTATTTCGATCACATGCACCGTTTCCTGCCCGCGCTGATGCAGCGTGCCGGCTGGAAGACCATCAGCGTGCCGGTCAATCACCGCCACCGTACTGCAGGCGTGTCCAAGTACAACAATCTCAACCGTGCGCTGGTCGGCATCCGCGACCTGCGCGGCGTGGCGTGGCTGATCGCGCGCAGCCGCCGCACCGACGTGCAGGAGCGTTGAGATGGAACTGCACTGGCTCGACCAGCCGCTGACGTGGCTGTACTGGACGGGGTTGCATGTCACCGGCTGGAAGCTGATCGGCTATGTCGGCGCGTTGATGTTCGGCGGGCGCTGGCTGGTGCAGTTCGTGGCGTCCAAGCGTGCGGGCAAGCCGGTGATTCCGCGGTTGTTCTGGTACATGAGCGTGATCGGCAGCCTGATGACGCTGAGCTACTTCCTGTTCTCGGCCAAGCAGGACTCGGTGGGCGTGCTGCAGAACCTGTTCCCGGCGTTCACCGCGCTCTACAGCCTGTACCTGGACATCAAGCATCGCGGCTGGAAGCGGGATCGCGCGACGCATTGAGGGGCGCATGACGCCGCCCCTCCGTGGACCGTCCCTGTAGGAGCGGCTTCAGCCGCGACCGCGCGGGGTCAGTGCTCGGGAGAGTCCATCGGGTCGCGGCTGAAGCCGCTCCTACAGGGCTTTCGGAAGGTCGGATGCCCATACGCGCGGCAACGCCCGATATGTATCGATCGCATGCATTTTCAAACTGCATGCATGGAAACCCAAAGACCTCCAAGCGGTCACCGCGCGCTGCGTCGCGGCCGTTACTCGGAACCCGGGCGCTTGTATCTCCTCACCGCCGTCACCGCGTATCGGCAACCGCTGTTCGCGGACTGGCGCTGTGCATGGGCAGCCAGCGCCACGCTCGGCGCGCCCGCGCATTGGCAGGACGCCCAGCTGTTGTGCTGGGTCTTGATGCCGGACCACTGGCACGGGCTCATCCGGCTGGACGACGGCGCCAACCTGTCGGCCTTGATGCGCTCGGCCAAGGGTGCATCGGCGCGTGCGGCCAATCTCGCCCGGGGGCGCGGTGGCGCGATATGGGAGCCGGGCTACTGGGATCGCGCGCTGCGTCGCGATGAAGATGCCGCCACCGCTGCCCGCTATATCGTGCAGAACCCGGTGCGGGCGGGCATCGTGCGCCGCGCCGTCGATTACCCATACTGGGATGCGCTCTGGCTCGGTCACCGGTCCGCCGCCTGACGCGGCAGGACTTTCGACCGATGAACCCCCGGCCGGACGCTGCCATCATCGGAGGCTTCCTTCCTCCCAGGCTGCCGTCCCGTGAAAACGACGCTCGTCTCCGCCCTGACCTTGTCCCTGCTGCTGGGCGCCGTCGCCCCCGTGCTGGCCGCGCCCGCCGCCCCGCCGGCCACCCTGGCCGCCGAGAGCAAGGCCGACGCGCAGTTCCGCGCGATCTACGAGAAGGAGTGGAAGTGGCGCCAGGCCGAGACCGGCCAGGCCGACGAGGACAGCGATACCACCGGCGACAACCCGCGCCTGCCCGACGTCTCCCCGGGCGCGCAGCAGGCCCGGCTCAAGGTGTGGGACGACGTGCTCGCCCAGCTCGACAAACTCGACGCCAGCAAGCTGTCCCCGGCCAACCAGGTCAACCTGGCCATCTATCGCCCGCAGGTCGACAACCTCGCCGCCGAGGTCCGCTTCAAGCTCTACGAGATGCCGTTCAACTCGGACAGCTCGTTCTGGTCCAACCTCGGCTTCATGGCGCAGCGACAGATGCGCACGCCGGCCGAGCTGCGCGCCTACATCGCGCGCCTGAATGACGTGCCGCGCTATTTCGACCAGCAGACCGAGAACATGCGCGCCGGCCTGGCCCGTGGCTTCACCGTGCCGCAGGCCGTGCTCGCGGGCCGCGATGTCTCCATCGCCACCATCGCCGACGTCAAGGACCCCACCGAGTCCACCTTCTACGCACCGTTCAAGCAGCTGCCGTCGCAGATTCCCGCCGCCGAACAGGACAAGCTGCGTGCCGAGGCCAAGGCGGCGATCGCCGGCAAGCTGCTGCCGGCCTACGGCAAGCTGCTGACGTTCTTCCGCGAGGAATACACCCCGAAGGCCCGCACCACCCTGGCCGCCGAAGCGCTGCCGGACGGCAAGGCGTTCTACCAGCAGCAGATCCGCGAATACACCACGCTGGACCTGAGCCCGGAGCAGATCCACCAGATCGGCCTGCAGGAAGTGGCGCGCATCCAGCAGCAGATGGACGCGATCATCAAGGAAGTCGGCTTCAAGGGTGACTTCGCCGCGTTCCTGCAGTTCCTGCGCACCGATCCGCAGTTCTACGCCAAGACCCCGCAGGAGCTGCTCGACCGCGCCGCATGGATCTCCAAGCGCGTGGACGGGCAGGTCGGCAAGTTCATCGGCACGCTGCCGCGTGGTCGCTTCACCATCAAGCCGGTGCCGCCGGATATCGCGCCGTTCTGGACTGCCGGCCGTGGCGGCGTCGGTACCTATTGGGTGAACACCTACAACCTGCCGTCGCGTCCGCTGTACAACCTGCCGGCACTGACCCTGCACGAATCCTCGCCAGGCCATTCGCTGCAGGGCGCGTTGGCCGAGGAGCAGGGCGACCAGCCGGCGTTCCGCCGCGAGAACTACATCTCCGCCTATGGCGAGGGCTGGGCGCTGTACACCGAGAAGCTGGGCGACGAGATGGGCATCTACGAAACCCCTTACGAGGAATTCGGCAAGCTGACCTATGAAATGTGGCGTGCCTGCCGCCTGGTCATCGACACCGGCGTCCACCACTACGGCTGGAGCCGCGAGCAGGCGCTGGCCTACCTGCGCGACCGCACCGCGCTGAGCGAGCACGAAGTCACCACCGAGGTCGACCGCTACATCTCCTGGCCGGCGCAGGCGCTGAGCTACAAGCTGGGCGAGATCACCATCGTCAAGCTGCGTGGCGAGGCCGAGCAGGCGCTGGGCGACCGCTTCGACGTGCGGACCTTCCACGATGCTGTGCTGCGCCAGGGTTCGGTGCCGCTGCCGGTGCTGGAGCAGCAGGTGCGGCAGTTCATCGCCGACAGCAAGGCCGCGCCGGCGAAGGGCAAGGCGGCGAGCCACTGAGCCGCGGCCCGGGCGGGGATGTGGATAACTCTTGCCACCCATCCCCAACCCGGGCATAATGCGCGGCTCGCTGTGCCCGGTTCCACCGGCGTAGTGGCCGGAAGTACGTCCCCTGGCCTGCCTGAAACAGCGTAACTGTTTGATTCCCTTGACGTGTGGTGGCGAAAGCCGCCGGGGCCGCCGTCTCCCGGGCTATGGGTGACCCAATACTTTTCGAGGTGCGCAATGTCCCGCGTATGCCAAGTTTCCGGCAAGCGTGTCCAGACGGGTAACAACGTCTCCCACGCCAACAACAAGACCCGCCGTCGTTTCCTGCCCAACCTGCACGAGCGCCGCTTCTGGGTGGCCAGCGAGAACCGCTGGGTCAAGCTTCGTGTTTCCGCGCACGCGCTGCGCACCATCGACAAGAACGGCATCGATGTCGTTCTGGCTGAGCTGCGTGCGCGCGGCGAAAAGGTCTGAGGAGTAAAGCATCATGGCAGGCAAGCGTGACAAGGTCCGTATGATTTCCTCGGCCGGTACCGGCCACTTCTACACGACCGACAAGAACAAGAAGAACACTCCGAACAAGATGGAGTTCCTCAAGTACGATCCGGTCGTGCGCAAGCATGTGATGTACAAGGAAGGCAAGATCAAGTGATGCGAGCCGGGCGCCCCGAGCGCTCGACCGCCACCTGATCCGCGTTCCCGCGAAGCCCGCCCTCCGGCGGGCTTCGTCGTTTCCGGGGGCGATTCGCGCACGCCCGTGCCGCGCGCGGCGGCGCGCTTGCGGCAGAATCGATCCACGCTCCGGAGGATCGCGCATGCTGCCCGAATGGTTGGAAGGCACCTGGCTGTTGGCCCTGGACTGGCTGATCCGGCTCGGCGCGTTGTGCTGGATTCCCGCCCGCACCACCCCGGGCGCGGCGCGCAGCTGGCTTCTGCTGGTCGGCTTCGTGCCGTTGCTGGGCCTGCCGCTGTACCTGCTGTTCGGCCATCCCTGGTTGTCGCGGCAACGCATCGCCCGCCAGGCCCAGGCCTCGCAGGTCATCCGTGAACAGCAGGCGCAGCTCACCGCACTGCGCTGGAGGCCCCAGGTCGATACCGCCAGCGACGAGATCGCGCCGCTGGTCGAGCGCCAGGGCGACTTCATGCCGACCCGCGGCAACGGCGTGGAACTGCTCGACGACTACCGCGCTTCGCTGGCCGCGCTGATCGCCGACATCGACGGCGCGCGCGAACGCGTGCACCTGCTGTATTACCTGATGTTCGACGATGCGGTGGGCGAGGCCGTGGTCGAGGCGCTGCTGCGTGCCGCGGCGCGGGGCGTGCAGTGCCGCCTGTTGCTGGATGCGGTCGGCGCCAAGCGCGCGCTGCGCCGCTATCGCCGTCGCCTGCTCAAGGGGGGCGTGAACGTACAGGCGTTGTTGCCCGGTGGCCTGCGCTGGCGCCGCAGCGGGCGCATGGACCTGCGCAACCATCGCAAGATCGCGGTGATCGACAACCGCCTCGGCTACATCGGCTCGCAGAACCTGGCCGAGCCGGATTTCGTGCCCGGCCATCCCAACCGCGAACTCGTCGCGCGCGTGCGCGGCCCGGTGGTGAATCATCTGGAGGCGGTGTTCGCCAGCGACTGGTTCGTCGAGACCGGCGAACGCCTGGAAGTCATCGCCGACGCGCCCGGCGATGCCGGCGACGTCGCCACCCAGGTGCTGCCCAGTGGCCCCGCCTATCCCTACGAGAACGCGCGCGACGCGGTGAACGCGCTGATCCATCTCGCGCGGCGCAAGGTCGTGCTGGTCACGCCGTATTTCGTCCCGGACGAGGCCACGCTCAGCGCGCTGCGCATCGCCGCCGTGTCCGGCGTGGAGGTGCAGCTGATCCTGTCGGAGAGCAACAACCAGCGGCTCACCGCGTGGGCCCAGGAGGCCTACTACGACGAGCTGCTGCGCGCGGGGGTGAAGATTTCGCTGTATCGCCCGCATTTCCTGCACGCCAAGCACCTGAGCGTGGACGAGGACATCGCCGTGCTGGGGTCGATCAACCTCGACATCCGTTCCTTCGCGCTCAACGCCGAGATCGGCCTGCTCTGCTACGACCGAGGCATCGTCGCGCAGCTGCGCCGGATCGAGCAGGACTACCTGTCCGACGCGCGCGCGCTGGCGCTGCCGGGCTGGCGCCAGCGCCCGACCTGGCGGCGCAGCCGCGAAGGCATCGCCCGGCTGGCCGATGCCTTGATGTAACCGGACGCGCTGGGCGCTTGCCCTACAATTGGCGGGTGAACATGCCGCCGTCCCCGCAGACCCATGACATCGCCGTGATCGGCGGCGGCGCCAGTGGGGTGATGGCGGTCATCCAGCTGTTGCGCCGGGCCACCGGGCCGTTGCGCATCGCGCTGGTCGAACCGCAGCCGACGCTGGCCGATGGCGTCGCCTACGCCACGCGCCGCCCGGAACACCTGCTCAACGTGCCCGCCGGCAAGATGAGCGCGTTCCCCGATCTGCCTGGTGACTTCGTCGACTACCTGCGTGCGTCGGGCGCGTTCGATCTTGCCGCCGAAGCGCTTGCGCCGTTGTATGTGTCGCGCCTGCACTACGGCGCCTACCTGCGTGAGCGGCTGGCGCAGGCCAGGGCTGGCAGTCCGGCGACGCTGGAGGTGTTCACGACCGCCGTCGATGGTCTGTCGCCGCAGCGCGAGAACCACCTGCTGCAGCTGCGAGATGGCAACCGCGTGGTTGCCGCGCACGTGGTGCTGGCGGTCGGCAACGCGCTGCGCCCGCTGCCGCTGCGTGGCGCCACCGCACTGGCCGCATCGCATCGCGCGGAGGCCTGGGATACCGAGGCCGTCGCCGCGATCCCGGCGGACGCGGGTGTGGCCATCGTCGGCTCAGGCCTGAGCATGGTCGATGCCGTCATCACCCTGGCCGAGCAGGCACATCGCGGCGCGATCCACGTGATCTCCCGCCATGGCCTGCTGCCGTTGCCGCATGCCGCTGCCGCACCGTTCGATTTCGATCCGACGCCGCTGCTGTCACTGCCATTGCGTGCGCGCATGCGCGCACTGCGCGAGGAGGTCGCACGCGCGCAGGCCCAGGGCCAGCCCTGGCAGGCGGTGATGGAGCGTATCCGCCCGCTGGGCCAGTCGTTGTGGCGCAGCCTGTCATGGCCGGACCAGCAGCGCTTCCTGCGCCATGTCGTGCGTTACTGGGACGTCCATCGTCACCGCATCGACCCGCAGGTCCATGCGCGCCTGCAGGCGCTGCGCGACAACGGCCAGCTGCGCCTGCATCGTGCCCGGCTCGATGCGACCTGGGCGGCCGGCGCCTGCGCGCGCATCGAGGGCCGCGAACACGATGGTGCGCCGTTGCAGCTGGAGGTACAGCGCGTGATCAACGCCACCGGCGTGGAGATGCGGGTGCAGGCCATGCGCAATCCGCTGCTGCAGCAGCTGGTCGGTGAGGGATTGGCCGCGCGGGGGCCGCACGGTATCGGCCTGGACAGTGATGACGCCGGCCAGGTCCTGGACGCCGATGGCCACGCGGACCGGCGGCTGCACGTCATCGGCAGCCTGCGCATCGGCACGTTGTGGGAGAGCCTGGCGGTGCCGGAGCTGCGTGCGCAGGCGGCCGCGCTGGCGACGGCACTGCTCGCCACGCACTGACACGCGAGCGGCGCCAAGCCGCTAAAATGTCGGGGTGGATGTCTCTCACCTGCTCGATCACCTGAACCCCGCCCAGCGCGAGGCCGTCTCCGCGCCGCCCGGCCACTATCTGGTGCTGGCCGGCGCCGGCTCCGGCAAGACCCGCGTGCTGACCCATCGCATCGCCTGGCTCAATGAAGTCCAGGGCGTGCCTGCGCACGGCATTTTCGCGGTGACCTTCACCAACAAGGCCGCCGGCGAGATGCGCCATCGCGCCGACCTGCAGCTGCGTAACGGCAGCCGCGGCATGTGGATCGGCACCTTCCATGGGCTGGCCCACCGCCTGCTGCGCCTGCACTGGCAGGACGCCAAGCTGCCGGAAGGCTTCCAGGTGATGGATTCGGACGACCAGCTGCGCCTGGTCAAGCGCGTGGTGCAGGGCCTGGAACTGGACGAAACCCGCTATCCGCCCAAGCAGATCGTGTGGTGGATCAACCAGCAGAAGGACGAAGGCCGCCGGCCGCAGCACATCCAGCCCGAGCCGCGCGACGACTGGACCGAAACCCTGCGCCAGGCCTACGCCGACTACCAGGCGCGCTGCGATCGTGCCGGCCTGGTCGACTTCGCCGAGCTGCTGCTGCGCGCGCACGAACTGCTGCGTGACAACCCGGCGCTGCTGGCGCACTACCGCGCCCGCTTCCGCGAGATCCTGGTCGACGAGTTCCAGGACACCAACGCCATCCAGTACGCCTTCGTGCGCGTGCTGGCCGGCGAATCCGGCCACGTGTTCGTGGTCGGCGACGACGACCAGGCCATCTACGGCTGGCGCGGCGCCAAGGTCGAGAACGTGCAGCGCTTCCTGCGCGATTTCCCCGGTGCGCAGACCATCCGCCTGGAACAGAACTACCGTTCCACCGCCAACATCCTTGGCGCCGCCAATGCGGTGATCGCGCACAACCCGGACCGCATCGGCAAGCAGCTGTGGACCGACAGCGGTGACGGCGATCCGATCGACCTCTACGCCGCCTACAACGAGTCCGACGAAGCCCGCTACGTGGTCGAGCGCGCCCGCCAGTGGGTGCGCGACGGCGGCAGCTATGGCGACGTGGCGGTGCTCTATCGCAGCAACGCGCAGTCGCGCGCCTTCGAAGAAGCGCTGATTGCCGAGCAGGTGCCGTACCGGGTCTATGGCGGCATGCGCTTCTTCGAGCGCGCGGAAATCCGTGATGCACTGGCCTACCTGCGCCTGCTGGCCAACCGCGACGACGATGCCGCCTTTGAACGCGCGGTCAACACGCCCACGCGTGGCATCGGCGACCGCACGCTGGACGAAGTGCGGCGCCTGGCCCGCGCCCGCGCGCTGTCGTTGTGGGAAGCGTCGATGCTCAGCAGCCAGTCCGGCGAGCTGACCGCGCGCGCCCGCAATGCCTTGGCCGGGTTCCTCAACCTGATCCAGCAGCTGTCCTCCGAGACCGGTGGGATGGAGCTGAAGGAACGCATCGACCATGTGCTGCTGCGCTCGGGCCTGCGTGAGTACTGGGCCAAGGAAAGCCGCGGTGGCCTGGATTCGGAATCGCGCACCGAGAACCTCGACGAACTGGTCTCGGTCGCCTCGCGCTTCGTGCGTCCCGACGAGGACGACGAAGCCGCGCAGGGCATGACCGAACTGGTCGCCTTCCTTGCCTATGCCTCGCTGGAAGCCGGTGAAGGCCAGGCCCAGGCCGGCGAGGACGGCGTGCAGCTGATGACCCTGCATTCGGCCAAGGGCCTGGAATTCCCGCTGGTGTGCCTGGCGGGCATGGAGGACGGCCTGTTCCCCAGCGCCCGGTCGCTGGAGGAAAGCGGACGGCTGGAGGAAGAGCGCCGCCTGGCATACGTGGGCATCACCCGCGCACGCCAGAAGCTGCTGCTGTGCTACGCCGAGTCCCGGCGCATCCACGGCCAGGACAACTACAATGTGCCCTCGCGCTTCCTGCGCGAGATTCCGCGTCCGCTGCTCAACGAGGTGCGCCCGCGGGTGCAGATCTCGCGCCCGTCCTCGATCGGCGCCGGGCGCGCGTCGGCCGCGGTGGCCATCGAGGCGCCGTTGATCGCCCTCGGCGCGAACGTCACCCATCCGAAGTTCGGCGGCGGCGTGATCACCGACTACGAGGGAAGTGGCGCCCACGCCCGCGTGCAGGTGCAGTTCGACGAAGTTGGCGCCAAATGGCTGGTGCTGGCGTACGCCAACCTCACGGTGGTCTGAGACCGGGAGCGTTCGCCACATCGCGTTGATCCGGATCAACGCACCATGGGTCGTGGAAGTGGTGAAATCATCCCGAACCCGTCGCCGGACGGACGCACAGGAGCGACCCCATGTACCAGCGCATTCTGATTGCCCTCGATGGTTCCGAACTGGCCCAGCGTGGCCTGCAGCACGGCCTGGCCCTGGCCAAGGCGACTGGTGCGCAGGTCGACGTGGTGACGGTATCCGAGCCGTGGGCGATGGGCATGTACGACGCCATGGGCTGGAGCGTGGGCTATGAGGCCAGCCCGGAATACCGCAAGGAACGCGAGGAGGGCGCCCAGGCGATCCTGCAGCCGGCACTGGAGGCGGCCAAGGCCCTGGGCGTGCAGGCCACGCCGCGCCACGTGCTGGACCGCTACGCGGCCGAGGGCATCATCGACACGGCCAAGGAATGCGGCAGCGACCTGATCGTGATGACCTCGCACGGCCGCCGTGGCATGACCCGCGTACTGCTCGGCAGCCAGACCACCGAAGTGCTGACCCACAGCGGCGTGCCGGTGCTGGTGATCCGCTGAGCAGCGGCAGTTGGCAACGCAGGAATCCCACTTTGTAGGAGCGGCTTCAGCCGCGACCGCCGGCAGGTCGGGTCGCGGCTGAAGCCGCTCCTACGAGGCAGGCCTTCAAGGCCTCCAACGCCTCACCAGCTGTAGATCTTCCAGTACACCGGCGACACGCCGTCCTTGTCGTTGTCCATGTGCCCATCGCCATCGCGGTCGTACAGGTAGTACGTCGCACCGCGCGCCGGGGTGATCTTCACCATGCGCACCTGGCCGGCGACGCGGTACTCGTCGATGCGGTCGCCGTTGTCCATGGTCTTGCTGGTGACGTCGGCGTTGCGCAGGTCCAGCGGCGCGCCATCCGGGCCGACCATGCCACCGCTGCTGGCGCAGCCGGCAAGAGACGTGGCCAGCAGGCTGGCAAGCAAAACGGCGGTCTTCTTCATCGGGGCGTTCCTGGAACCGGGAAACCGATTATGCGCGAGGCGCCCGGGACGGGAGCGTAGAATCGTGCGATGAGCAGACTAGTCCTTATCGACGGTTCCAGTTACCTGTACCGCGCCTTCCACGCGCTGCCGCCGCTGACCAATGCCGATGGCGAGCCGACCGGCGCGTTGTTCGGCGTGGTCAACATGCTGCGGGCCACCCTCAAGGAACGGCCGGAGTATGTCGCCTTCGTGGTCGATGCCCCCGGCAAGACCTTCCGCGACGACCTCTATCCCGAGTACAAGGCCAACCGCGCCGCGATGCCGGACGACCTGCGCGCGCAGGTGCTGCCGATGTGCGAGATCGTGCAGGCGCTGGGCATCCCGATCCTGCGCGAGGACGGCGTGGAGGCCGACGACGTGATCGGCACGCTCGCCCTGCAGGGCGCCGCCGATGGGCTGGAGGTGACCATTTCCACCGGCGACAAGGACTTCGCCCAGCTGGTCCGTCCCGGCGTGCGCCTGGTCAACACCATGACCGGCAGCCAGATGGATTCGGACGAGGCGGTGATGGCGAAGTTCGGCGTGCGCGCCGACCAGATCGTCGACCTGCTCGCGCTGATGGGCGACACCGTCGACAACGTGCCCGGCGTGGAGAAGTGCGGCCCCAAGACCGCGGCCAAGTGGCTGGGCGAGTACGGCACGCTGGATGCGGTGATGGCCCAGGCCGATGGCATCAAGGGCAAGATCGGCGAGAACCTGCGCGCCGCGCTGCCGCGCCTGCCGCTCAATCGCACCCTGGTGACGATCAAGACCGACGTGCCGCTGCCCGGGGGTCCGCGCACGCTGGCGCTGCGCGAGCCGGATACCGAGCCGCTGGCGGCGCTGTATCGCCGTTATGGCTTCACCCAGGCGCTGAAGGAACTGGAAGGCGGTGCCGGCGTGGGCGCGGTGCTGGCCGAGAAGGAACCCGGGCAGGCGCGCGGACGCGGCTTTGCCAGCGCGGCATCGCCGGCCCCTGCCGCCGGGCTGGACCCGGCCCTGGCGGCCAAGGGCAGCTACGAGACGATCACCAGCGTCGAGCAGCTGCAGGCCTGGATCTCGCGCCTGCGCGCGGCCGGCCAGTTCGCCTTCGACACCGAGACCGACAGCCTGGACCCGATGCAGGCACGCCTGGTCGGCCTGAGCTTCAGCGACACCCCGGAGCAGGGCGCCTACCTGCCGCTGGCCCACGACTACCCGGGCGCGCCGGCGCAGCTGCCGATGGCGCAGGCACTGGACCTGCTGCGCCCGCTGCTGGCCGACCCGGCCGTGCGCAAGCTGGGCCAGCACGGCAAGTACGACCTGCACGTGATGCGCCGCCATGGCATCGCGCTGGCCGGCTACGCCGACGACACCCTGTTGGAGAGCTTCGTGCTCAACTCCGGCATCGCGCGCCATGACATGGACAGCCTGGCCAAGCGTTACCTCGGCTACGACACGATCAAGTACGAGGATGTCGCCGGCAAGGGCGCCAAGCAGATTCCGTTCTCGCACGTCGCCATCGACGACGCGACGACCTACGCCGCCGAGGATGCCGACATCACCCTGCGCCTGCATCGCGTGCTGGCGCCGCAGCTGGCCGCCGATCCGGCGCTGGAAAAGGTCTACCGCGAGATCGAGATGCCGCTGGTGCCGGTGCTGGAGCGCATCGAAGCCAACGGCGTGCGCGTGGATGCCGACGAACTGCGCCGGCAGAGCGCGGACCTGTCCAAGCGCATGCTCGCCGCGCAGCAGAAGGCCACCGAGCTGGCCGGCCGCACGTTCAACCTCGATTCGCCCAAGCAGCTGCAGGCGCTGCTGTTCGACGAACTCGGCCTGCCGGCCGTGGTGAAGACCCCGAAGGGCCAGCCCTCGACCAACGAGGAAGCGCTGGAGGCCATTGCCGACCAGCATGAGCTGCCGCGGGTGATCCTCGAGTACCGCGGCCTGGCGAAGCTACGCAGCACCTATACCGACAAGCTGCCGGAGATGATCAACCCGGACAGCGGGCGCGTGCACACCAGCTACCACCAGGCCGGTGCGGCGACCGGGCGCTTGTCCTCGACCGACCCGAACCTGCAGAACATCCCGATCCGCACCGACGATGGCCGCCGCATCCGCCGCGCCTTCGTCGCACCGCCCGGCCGGCAGCTGCTGGCCTGCGACTACTCGCAGATCGAGCTGCGCATCATGGCCCACCTGTCCGAGGACAAGGGCCTGGTCGGCGCGTTCGAGTCCGGCGCCGACGTGCATCGCGCCACCGCGGCCGAAGTGTTCGGGCGTTCGATCGACCAGGTCACCAGCAACGAGCGCCGCGCCGCCAAGGCGATCAACTTCGGCCTGATGTACGGCATGAGCGCGTTCGGACTGGCGCGCCAGCTCGGCATCGGCCGTGGCGAGGCGCAGGATTACATCGCGCTGTACTTCAGCCGTTATCCCGGCGTGCGTGACTTCATGGAAAGCACGCGCCAGCAGGCGCGCGAGAAGGGCTATGTCGAAACCGTGTTCGGCCGCCGCCTGTATCTGGAGTACATCAACAGCGGCAGCCAGGGCCAGCGTGCCGGCGCCGAGCGCGCCGCGATCAACGCGCCGATGCAGGGCACCGCGGCGGACATCATCAAGCGCGCGATGGTGGCGGTGGATGGCTGGTTGGCCGCGCACCGCGAGCGCGCGCTGATGATCCTGCAGGTGCACGACGAACTGGTGTTCGAAGCCGATGTGGATTTCATCGACGAACTGCGCACGCAGGCGACGACGCTGATGGCCGGTGCCGCTGAATTGCGCGTCCCGCTGGTGGTCGACGCCGGTATCGGCGAAAACTGGGACGAAGCGCATTGATGAATGCGCCGCACTTTCCACCCCCGTGAGAAAGTGCGGCGCAATGCATCAGAAAACACAACGTGAAAACGTCAGGAATCAATGAATCCGTCCTTAATCCGACGAATTCTTAACCCAAATCTTCACGATCTATCAATGTCCGAAATGGTGTTATAGCCCTCGACAGGCGCAACGCCTGTCGCGGATCTCTCCCATCCCCTGGAGCAGATCTCTGGAACGGCAACTCCTCCCCAAGTTTCCGTTCCCTGGCCCCGCTGACCTCCCCCTGGTCTGCGGGGCTTTTTATTTTCCGAACGCCGATATTTTGACCGGTTCGCTGAACGCGAACCGTGCCCTGTTTCACCAAAATAAACGGACGTCATTCAGTTGACGCGGTTAATGGCTGAATACGTTGGATTTAAGCGGGCTGCGTCACTGTTTATGCGACAGCTTCCTGACGCTATTCAGCCAAGCCAGTCACGCGGCATCAGATAGTCGGCGAGGCGCGCCTCGGGGCTGCCGGCTTCCGGTTGATAGCCGTATTCCCACCGTACCCGTGGCGGGAGGCTCATCAGGATGCTCTCGGCGCGTCCGCCGCTCTGCAGGCCGAACAGGGTGCCGCGGTCATAGACCAGGTTGAACTCGACGTAGCGCCCACGGCGATATTCCAGGAACGCGCGTTCGCGCTCGCCGTAGGGCGTGTCCTTGCGGCGCGACACGATCGGCAGGTAGGCGTCGAGGAAGCCGTCGCCGACTGCGCGCAGGTAGGCGAAGTCCTGTTCGAAGTCGCCATGCAGGTCGTCGAAGAACAGGCCGCCCACGCCGCGCGTCTCGTTGCGATGGCGCAGGAAGAAGTACTCGTCGCACCAGCGCTTGTGCGCGGCGTAGCGGTCCTCGCCGAACGGCGCGCACAGCTGCCGCGCGGTGCGGTGCCAGTGCAGCACGTCCTCGTCGAAGGGATAGAACGGGGTGAGGTCGAAGCCGCCGCCGAACCAGGCCGCGACCGCCTGGCCGTCACGCTCGGCGCGGAAATAGCGCACGTTGGCGTGGGTGGTCGGCAGGTAGGGGTTGCGCGGGTGGAACACCAGCGAGACGCCGGTAGCGCGCCAGGTGGCGCCGGCCAGCTCGGGCCGGTGGGCGCTGGCCGACGGCGGCAGTTTCGAGCCGCACACATCGGAGAAGCCGATACCGGCCTGTTCGAACACCGCGCCTTCGCGCAGCACCCGGGTCCGGCCGCCGCCGCCTTCGGCACGCTGCCAGGCATCCTCATGGAAGGTGGCTTGGCCGTCCGCGGCCTCGATGGCTTGGCAGATGCGGTCCTGCAGACCGGTCAGGTAGTCGCGTACACGGTGGAAGTCGTCCATGCCGCCATTCTAGCGAGGCGGCCACGCCCTTCGCTCAGGGCTGGAACTCGGCGCGGATCGACGGCCGGCACAGCTGCCAGATGATGCCGCCATGCACCACGGCGATGGCCAGCGAGCTGATCCACGCCATCAGCCGCATCGCGGCGGCCATCGGCGCGCCGGCGCCGACCAGCTGCGCCGTGGCGTCGGCGCCCGGCATCGAGCCCAGGCTGTCCAGGAACATCGCGACCACCATATCGGCCAGCGGGATGGTGGCGAGGTTCGCCAGCGGCACCAGCACCAGCTGCACGATGAAGGCCAGCCGCGCCCATTCCCGGCGCTGCAGCAGCGCCCAGGAAATCCAGGCCACCGCCAACGATGCCAGCGTGGCAAGCACCGACAGGCCCACCAGATGCGCGCCCAGCCAGGCCAGCGAGGGCGGCACCGGCGTATCCGGCGGCAACAGCATGCTGAAGCCGGTCAGCCTGGGCAGCAGCAACGCGATCAACGCCTGCAACGCGCTGCCCGCGGCGCTCACCAATGCCACCGCCAGGCTCAGCCAGGCCATCACGGTGACGAAGCTGCTGCGCGGAGCGGGCAGGCGAGGGGACACGGGCATGCGCGGGTTCCTGTGTGGGGCACAAAAACAGACGCCGGCGGGCGCCGGCGTCTGTAGGGGTCGCTGCGGGCGAGCTTACTTCACCTGCTCTTCGAACAGCTTGAGGATGCGCTTGTACTCGTCCAGCCACGAGTCGGCACGGGTGAAGCCGTGGCGCTCCAGCGGATACGGCGCGATCTCCCAGTTGTCCTTGTGCAGCTCGATCAGCTTCTGGGTCATGTCGACCGAGTCCTTGAAGAACACGTTGTCGTCGACCATGCCGTGGGCGATCAGCAGGTGGTCGCGCAGGCCGTCGGCGTAGCTGATCGGCGAGGAGGTCTTGTACGCCTCCGGGTCCAGCTCCGGGGTGTTGAGGATGTTGGAGGTGTACTCGTGGTTGTACTGCATCCAGTCGCCGACCGGACGCAACGCCGCGCCCGCCTTGAAGGTGCCCGGGGCACGGAACAGCGCCATGTAGGTCATGAAGCCGCCGTAGGAGCCGCCGTAGATGCCGGCGCGCGCGCGGTCACCCTGCTTGTTGGCCACCAGCCAGTCCAGGCCGTCCAGGTAGTCCTCGAGTTCCGGGTGGCCCATGTTGCGGTAGATCGCCGTGCGCCAGTCGCGGCCGTAGCCTTCCGACGCGCGGTAGTCCAGGTCGAGGACGATGTAGCCCTTCTGCACCAGCAGGTTGTGGAACATCTGCTCGCGGAAGTAAGGGGTGTAGCGCTCGGAGACGTTCTGCAGGTAGCCGGCGCCGTGCACGAACATCACGATCGGATACTGCTTGCCGGCTTCCGGGTTCTGCGGGCCGTAGTACTTGCCCCAGATCACCCCGGCGCCGTGCTTGGACGGCACCTGCACGTACTGCGGCTGCACCCAGTTCTGCGCCTTGAACGCCGCGGTGCGGGTGTCGGTGAGCACGCGCGCCTGGCCACCGCTGGCCGGGACCACCGCCAGCTGCGGCGGCAGGTAGCTGCCGGAGTAACGCACCAGCAGCTGCTGGCCGTTCGGCGAGACGCTGAAGTCCTCCACGCCGTTGAGCGAGGTCACTTCGCTGACCTGGTCATTGCCCAGGTCGAGCTTGCAGACCTCGTAGTCGCCCGGCCACTTCTGGTTGCAGACGAAGAAGAAGCCCTGGCCATCAGCGGTCGGCACCGGCGCGGAGACTTCCCACTTGCCACGGGTGCGCTGGCGCGGCTTGCCGCCTTCGGCCACGGTGTACAGCTGCGAGTAGCCGGACTCTTCCGACAGCAGCCACAGCGTGCGGTTGTCCGGCAGCCAGCCGAAGTCGTTGAAGCCCCAGTTGATCCACGCGCCGTCGGTCAGGCGATGACGGGGCACCAGCTGCGCCTTGTCCAGGTCGACGCTGGCGATCCAGCGGTCCTTGTTGTCCACCGCGCGGATTTCCACCGCGGCGTTGCGGCCGTCGTCGCTCCAGTGGATGGCCGGGCCGCTGCCGTCGCCGTCGCTTTCGATGCGCACAGCGCGGTTGCCCTTCAGCGGGTCGCGCTTGGCGGCCTTGCGCATCGCGGCCAGCGGGTCGGTGGCGATGCCCGGCAGCGGGTCGAACGCCAGCGCGGTCGCGGTGCCAGCCTGGGTGTCGACCAGCCACAGCGAATGCGGCACCGGGTTGTTGCGACCCACGCGGGTGCGTACTTCCTGGAATTCCTCGTAACCGGATTCGGTCACGTACTTGGGCATCTTGCCGGCCTGGCCCTCGTCGGCGCCCTTGGCCGAGGTCACCACCAGCAGGTGGCGGCCATCCGGCGACAGCGCGCTGTCGACGATTTCGACGTCATCGCCCAGGTAGACCGGGCCGGCGGCGCGGGTCGGGTCGGCCTTGCGCCAGGCGTCTTCCTGGCTGCGCAGCGCGTCGCGCTGTTCCTTGTCCTTGCGCAGCGTGGCCAGCGTGGCCAGCTGCTGCTCGCGCAGCACGTCGGCCTTCGGCTTGGCATTGGGATCGCGCGCGGCCTTCACCACCGCGACCTGGCTGGTGCCGCCACCCGCGGCCCAGTGGTACCAGTCGTTGCCGGCGCGCCAGATCACCCCGCCGTCGCTGGCGAACTGCGGCCGCGACTCGGTCTCGTTGCTGCGGGTCAGTTGGGTCAGCGCGCCGCTGCGCAGGTCGCGCAGGAAGATGTCGCCGTTGCGGGCGAACACCATGCGCTGGCGCTGCGTGTCATAGGCCGGGTTGGCGGCGTCCAGGCCGGCGCGCTCGTTGTCGCCCACGCGCTGCGCCGCGGCGCCGTTGACCGGCTGGCGGAAGGTGTCGCGCACCGGGCTGCCGTCGCGCTTGAGCTGGTACTGGACCTGCTGGCCGTCCCATTGCCACCAGGCGTTGTCGACGCCGGGTCCGATCCAGTCCGGATCGGCCATCACCTGCTCGATGGTCAGCGGTGCGGGAGGGGTCTGGGCGCTCGCGGAGGCGGCGAGCAACAGCAGGGACAGCGGCAGCAGCTTGGGCATGGAGGAGGCAGGCCGGGACAAAGATGCGCAAGCCTACCAGTGGCCGTCCGCCCGGCGGCTGGGCCACAGGTCATGGCCCGGCGGGAAAACCGCTCAGATCGCCGGGTTGCCCAGCACGCCTTCGATCTCCACCGCCAGCTCGCGCCGGCAGACCTCGGCATGCAGCAGCAGGCGCGGCACCCGCGCCCCGAAGCGCGCGTCCAGTGCCGCGGCCACCTGCGGCAGCGCCTCGCGGTCGCGCACATAGACCTTGAGCAGGGTGCCGGCGTCGTCGATGCCGGGCGGCATGCCGTCGCTGCGATCGGCCGCCGCGCCGCGCAGCGCCTCGATGTTGACGAAGATCTCGTCCAGCTGCGCACCGACGTCGCCCAGGTGCGCGGTGGCATGGCCGACGATGCTGGCGGTACCCGACAGCAGCAGCGGCGCCTGGCTGCCCG
The DNA here is from genome assembly GCA_002429615.1 of Lysobacteraceae bacterium UBA6001. Lineage (GTDB taxonomy): Bacteria > Pseudomonadota > Gammaproteobacteria > Xanthomonadales > Xanthomonadaceae > Stenotrophomonas_A. The sequence continues at coordinate 30,794 of DJAN01000179.1, read as the reverse complement.
GCGGCGGCAGCATCGCCCGGGCGAAGCTCGGCGACTGCGGGCCGTACTGGCGCGGGTAGCGGTAGGCGCTGACCTGGCGCGGGTTTTCCAGCGCCACGCCGGGACTGCGCGCGGCCAGCCAGTACACCAGCAGCTGGCGCGGGCCGCCGAAGCTGCCGATGCAGGTCGCCGCCGGCAGGCGGGCCTCTTCGACCCGCTCCAGCCCGCGCACCCGGCCGACGCAGAAGCGCCGGTAGCGTTCGGCGTCGTCATCGCCTTCGGTCAGGCCGTCGAGGTAGTTCCAGATGCGCAGCACGTGCGGATAGCCACGCTCGGCGATGAACTGGTTCATGCGGGCGTAGGCGCGCGCGCTGGCGGCTTCCAGGTCGAGCTCGTCGTCCTCGTGCAGCACCAGGGCGCCGAACTGCAGCTCGGCGTTCTCGGCCCAGGCGATGTCGCCTTCACGGCCGTGCTGGACCGCGGTGTCGCCGCGCCAGATCTCCACCACGCCGGTCCCCAACGGTTCCAACGGCACGCGCAGCCGGCGTGGGTCGGCAGCCTGTTCCGCCGTCAGCGGTTGCAGCGAGAAATCCACCGCGGCCAGCACGCGCGGATCGTGCAGCTGTTCGGCGGCCGCCTCGGCGCTGATGAAAGCACAATGCAGGTGGATCGGGTGGGACAAGCGCGTTCCAGTGGGGTGTTGCCGGGCGCGGCATCATAGCGCGCCGTCACATCGGCACTGCGCTTCGCGCATTGACGTGCCGGAACGCCCGCTGGCACGATCCCCGCCATCGAATGCCGGGTGTTCCGGAATCATTCATTTTCCGGAACAAGGCCGCTGCTCCCGCCATGATCGAATTCTCTGTCACCGGTTGGTCGGCCTGGGCGCCGGGGTTGCCCCTGGCGCAAGACTGGCTGGCCTGGGCGCAAGGCGAGGCGACCGCCCCGGTCGGCGAAGGGGCACCGCCCCTGGCCGATGTGCCGCCGGTGATGCGGCGAAGAATCGACCGCCTGGGCCGGATGGCGATCAGCGCCACCGACGATTGCGATATTTCGCCCGCCCGGGAGCAGATTCCGCTGGTCTTCGTATCCCGTCATGGCGACGTGGCCGGCTCGGTCGAACTGCTGCGCGCGCTGGGCCAGGCCGAGCCGTTGTCGCCGACCGCCTTCAGTCTCTCGGTCCATAACGCGGTGGCGGCGCTGTATTCGATCGTGCGCAAGCGGCATGGCAACTACCTCGCCCTGGCCGCCGGTACCGCGTCGGTGGAGAACGCCTGCGTCGAGGCTGCCGCACTGCTGGCGGATGGTGCGCCGGAAGTGCTGCTGGTCTGCTATGACGGCCCTTTGCCGGAAGTTTATGCGGATTTCGCCGACGAACCCGCCCACCCCTATGCCTGGTGCTGGCGCCTGGCCGCGCCGGACCAGCCCGGCGAGCGGCTGAGCCTGTGCTGGGAGGCCGATGCGCCGGCCGCGGCGCCGGACCCGGTGCTGCAGCACGGCCTGGCGGTGCACCGCTTCCTGCTGAAGGGTGACGCCGCGCTGGATGTGGCGGTCGAAGACCAGCGCTGGCGCTGGCGTCGCCATGGGTGAGCGGACGCTGCCAGCGCGGCTGGACCATGCCTGGCGCGTGGTCGGTACCGGGCTGAGCTTTCTCGCCTTCGGCATCGGTGGGCTGGTGCTGCGGCTATGCGTGTTTCCGCTGCTGCAGCTCGGCGTGCGCGACCCGGCGCGCCGCCGCAAGCTGGCGCGGCGCTGGATCCAACGCAGCTTCGCCGGCCACGTCTGGCTGATGCATACGCTGGGCGTGCTGACCTATGAGATCCGCGGACGTGAACGGCTTCAGCGTCGCGGCCTGCTCATCCTCGCCAACCATCCCACGCTGATCGACGTGGTGTTCCTGATTTCCCTGCTGCCCGACGCCGACTGCGTGGTGAAGGTCGGCGTGGCGCGCAACCCGTTCATGCGCGCACCGGTTCGCGCCGCCGGCTACATCGCCAACGACGAGGGCGCCGGGCTGGTCGAGGACTGCATCGCCGCGGTGCGCGGCGGCGGCAACCTGGTGATTTTCCCGGAGGGCACCCGCAGCGAGCCGGGGCAGCCGATGCGCCTGCAGCGGGGCGCGGCGAACATCGCCGTGCGTGGCCGCCTGAACATCACACCGGTCAAGATTTCCTGCGCCCCGCCGACCTTGGTCAAGGGCCAGAAATGGTATCGTGTGCCTTCACGGCGATTTCACATGTCGATCGAGGTCGGGGATGACCTGCCGATCGCGCCGTTCGTGGACGGAGTCGCGGCCACGCCAGGGGGTGAAGTCCTGGCGGTAAGACGCCTCAACGATCATCTTTGCCAATACTTTTCGGGAGAAACCGCGCGTGCAGGCACTTGAGCACGAGATCAAGGAATTGATCATTTCATCGCTGTCGCTGGAAGACATCACCCCCGAGGACATCGATCCGACGGCGCCGCTGTTCGTGGAAGGGCTGGGCCTGGATTCGATCGACGCGCTCGAACTCGGCCTGGCGCTGCAGAAGCGTTACAACGTGAGCCTGTCCGCCGATTCGCAGGAAACCCGCAAGCACTTCGCCAGCGTGCGTGCGCTGGCCGAATTCGTGGCCTCGCACCAGCCGGCGTGAGCGCCTGAGCAGAGATTGAAGAGCATGACCAAGAACGAACTTTTCGACCGCATCGTGGCGATCCTGCATGAGAGCTTCGAGATCGATCCTTCGCGGATCCAGCTGGAAACCCGGCTGTACGAGGATCTGGACATCGACAGCATCGACGCGGTGGACCTGATCGTGCAGCTCAAGCCGCTGCTCGGCCGCAGCCTGCAGCCGGATGCCTTCAAGTCGGTGCGTACCGTGCAGGACATCATCGACGTGCTGCACGGGCTGCTGCGCGACCAGGCTGCCTGACCCCGGGACGCGGCCGTGAACCGTCTGCGCGCGGCCGCGCTGCTGTTGCTGTCGCTGGCCTACCCCGTGCTGGTCTACCTGGCGATGGGGCGATTCGAGCCGCGTTGGCTGGCGCTGCTGCTGTTCGCGCTGGCGCTGCTGCGCGCGGTCGCCACGCGGCAGCCGGTGTGGCTGGCGGCCTCCGCCGGTGCCGGCGTGCTGGCCCTGCTGGCCACCGTGTTCAACCAGGCGCTGCCGCTGAAGCTGTATCCGGCGCTGGTGAACGTGGTGATGCTGGCGGTGTTTTCGGTCAGCCTGCGCTTTCCGCCCAGCGCGGTGGAGCGCATCGCGCGCCTCAGCGAACCGGACCTGCCACCCCAGGCGGTGGCCTATACCCGCCGGGTCACCCAGGTATGGTGTGGCTTCTTCGTGCTCAACGGCACGCTCGCGCTCGCCACTGCGTTGTGGGCGCCGGAGCGGATCTGGGCGCTTTACAACGGACTGTTGGCTTACGTGATGATGGGTGTGTTGTTCGCGGTGGAGTGGTGCGTGCGGCAGCGGGTACGGGCGGCGCACGGTCATGGCTGAGTGGATCGCGCTGGATCGACTGGCGCTGGCCGATGTCAGCGGCCGCCCGGTAAGCCCCGTACTCGACCACATCGCCTGGCGCCAGCGCGTCGCCGACTGGTATGCCGCCTTCGCGGCCGCCGAAGGCGAAGACTGGGCCCTGTATCTGGCCGACGAGGCGGAATTTTCCGCCGCGTTGTTCGGTGCCTGGCACGCCGGCAAGCGCGTCTACCTGCCGGGGGACGACCTGCCCGGCACGCTGGAACGCCTGGCCGCGCGCGTGCACGGCTTCGCCGGCGATCTGCCGGCCACGCTGCGCCCGCTGCGCGCCGCGCCGGGCAACGGCCATCCCGCCGCATTGAACGCGCTCGACGAAGACGCCGCGCAGGTGGTGATGTTCACCTCCGGCAGCACCGGCGAGCCGGCGGCGATCGCCAAGTGCCTGCGCCAGCTCGCGCGCGAAGTCGAAGCGCTGCAGGCCGCCTTCGGCGAACTGGCCGAAGGCGCGCGCGTGCACGGCACGGTCTCGCACCAGCACATCTATGGCCTGCTGTTCCGCGTGCTGTGGCCGCTGGCGGCCGGGCGCACGACGATGCCGCGCGCGTTCTTCCACGAGGACATGGTCGCGGCGATGGCCGGGCACGACGCCGTGCTGGTGGCCACGCCGGCCCATCTCAAGCGCATTCCCGAACAGCTGGACTGGGCGGTGCTGCAGGGACGCCTGCGCGCGGTGTTCTCCTCCGGTGGTCCGTTGCCGGCCGAGTCCGCGCACGACGTGCGCCAACGCCTGGGCGTGGCACCCACCGAAGTGTTCGGCAGCAGCGAGACCGGCGGCATCGCCTGGCGACGCTGGGAGGTCGAGGCACCGCACTGGACCCCGTTGCCGAACGTGCAGTGGCGCATCGACGACGCCGGCCAGCTGGAAGTGAACTCGCCGCACCTGGCGCAGCCGCATTGGTGGCGCAGCGAGGATCGCGCCGAAGCGCTGGCCGGCGGTGGCTTCCGTCTGCTCGGTCGCGCGGACCGCATCGTCAAGATCGAGGAACGCCGGGTGTCGCTCGATGCGCTCCAGCAGCAGCTGGCGCGCTACCCCGGCGTGGCCGATTCGCGCGTGCTGGTGCTGGCTGGCGCGCGCAGCGTGCTGGGCGCGGTCGTGGTGCCCAGCGCCGAAGGCTGGCAGGTGTTGCGCGAACACGGACGTCGCGAATTCTCGCGACGCTTGTCCGCGCACCTGGCCGACAGCCATGACGCCGTCACCCGCCCACGCCGCTGGCGCTTTGTCGAAGCACTGCCGCTCAACGCGCAGGGCAAGGTCACCGAACCGGCGCTGGTCACGCTGTTCCGCCCGGTCTATCCGCAGCCGCAGTGGCAGCTGCGCGCGGCCGAGGCGGCGGAGCTGGACATCCTGCTTGATGCCAACCTGGCCGCCTTCGATGGCCATTTCCCGCAGGCCGCCATCCTGCCGGGCGTCGCGCAGCTGGACTGGGCCATCCATTTCGGGCGCGAGGCGTTCGCCATCGACGCGCCGTTCCAGCGCATGGACATTCTGAAGTTCCAGCGCGTGCTGCGTCCGGGCGACAACGTGCGCATGTCGCTGCAGTGGAATGCCACGCAGCAGACGCTGGCGTTCCGCCTGGTGTCGGGCCACGGCCCGCATGCTAGCGGCAAGGTGGTGTTCGGCGATGCCTGACGCCTTTCGCCCGCTGGTGCTGATTCCGGTCTACGACCACGAGCATGCCATTGGCGGCATGGTCGAGGGCGTGCTTGCCAGCGGCGAAGACTGCCTGCTGGTGGACGACGGTTCGCGTGCTTCCTGCGCCGCCGTGCTCGACACGCTGGCCAGCGCGCATGCGCCGCGCGTGCGCCTGCTGCGCCTGCCGTGCAACCAGGGAAAGGGCGGGGCGGTGCTGGCCGGCTTTGCCGAGGCCGCGCGCCTGGGCTACAGCCATGTGCTGCAGATCGACGCCGACGGCCAGCATGATCCGGCCGATATCCCGCGCTTCCTCGATCACGCACGGCAGGCGCCCTCGCACATCGTCTCGGGTGTCCCGCAGTACGACCAGAGCGTGCCCAAGGGTCGTCTGTACGGCCGCTATGCCACCCACATCTGGGTGTGGATCAACACCTGGTCGCTGCAGATCCGCGACTCGATGTGCGGCTTCCGCGTCTACCCGCTGCCGCCGGTGCTGCGCCTGATGGAAGAAGAGCCCATCGGCCGCCGCATGGATTTCGATACCGACATGATCGTGCGCCTGTTCTGGCGCGGCATCGGCGTCATCAACCTGCCCACCCGCGTCACCTATCCGCGCGACGGCGTTTCGCACTTCGACGTATGGCGCGACAACGTGCGCATCAGCCGCATGCACACCCGCCTGTTCTTCGGCATGCTGCGGCGCTCGCCGCGCCTGCTGTGGCGCCGCCTGCGTGGAGCGTCGGCGTGAACAGTGCCGCGCGCACGCCGCACTGGGCCGAGATCGGCGAGACCACCTCGGCGGCCGGCATCGCGTTCCTGTGTGGCGTGCATCGCTGGCTGGGCCGCTGGCCGTTCCGGCTGTGCCTGTATCCGGTGGTGCTGGTGCACTGGCTGCTGCACGGCACCGCGCGCCGCGCGTCGCTGGAATACCTGCGCCGCCTGCATGCCGCGCATGCCGGCGTGTTCGCGCGCCGGCCCGGGCGCTGGCAGAGCCTGCGCCATTTCGCCTGCTTCGCCGAAACCGTGCTGGACAAGCTGCTCGCCGCCGGGCGCCGCTATCCGGCCGAGCGCGTCGCCCTGCATCGCGACCAGGTGCTGGCGCTGGTGCGCGAGCGACGCGGCGGACTCATCATCACCGCGCATATCGGCTGCCTGGAGCTATGCCAGGCGCTGGCCGAATCCGTGCCGGGCTTCCGCATCACCGTGCTGGTGCACACCGCGCATGCGCAGCGTATCAACCGCATGATGCGCCGCCTCGACCCGGGGCATCGGGTCGAGCTGCTGCAGGTCACCGACATGGGCCCGGGAACGGCTGCGCTGCTTGCCGAGCGCGTGGCGGCGGGTGAATTCGTCGCCATCGCCGGTGACCGCGTGCCGGTCGGCGGCGGGCGCAGCGTGCGCGTGCCGTTCCTCGGCCATCCGGCGCCGCTGCCGATCGGCGCCTATGTGCTGGCCTCGGTGCTGGCCTGCCCGGTGTTCACGATGTCGTGCCTGCATGACGGCCACGGCTATCGCGTGTCGTTCGCCGCCTTCGCCGAGCGCATCGTGCTGCCGCGCGGCTCGCGCGACGCCGCCATCGCCGAACAGGCCACGCGCCTGGCCGCGTGGCTGGAGACGCAGGTGGTCGCCGCCCCTTACGACTGGTTCAATTTCTTCCCCTTCTGGGATCAGGTTCCGCATGAAGATGGACAATGAGCTGCCCGTGCAGCCCTTCGGCACCGCGCCGCTGGTGATCGAATCGGTGGTGGGCCTGGCCCGCCGCACCCATGTCGCCGTGTTGAGCGACGACGAGGCCTTCCGCTCGCGCATCCGCCGCGGCGCGGATTTCCTCGACCGCCTGCTGGCCGAGGACGGCGTGATCTACGGCGTCACCACGGGCTACGGCGACTCCTGCACGGTGAACATCCCGCCGCGCCTGGTGGCCGAACTGCCGCATCACCTCTACACCTACCACGGCTGTGGCCTGGGCCGCTTCCTCGACGAGGAGGAGACCCGCGCCGTGCTCGCCGCGCGGCTGGCTTCGCTGAGCCGTGGCATGTCGGGGGTGAGCCTGCCGCTGCTGGAAGGGCTGGCGACGCTGCTGCGCCACGACGTGCTGCCGATGATCCCGGCCGAAGGTTCGGTCGGCGCCAGCGGCGACCTGACGCCGTTGTCCTACGTCGCCGCCGTGCTCTGCGGCGAGCGCGAAGTGATGTACCAGGGCGAATGCCGCCCCGCTGCCGAGGTGCTGGCGGAGATCGGCATGACGCCGTTGAAGCTGCGGCCGAAGGAAGGCCTGGCGATCATGAACGGCACCGCGGTGATGACCGCGCTGGCCTGCCTGGCCTGGCGCCGTGCCGACTACCTGTCGCGCCTGGCCACCCGCCTGACCGCGTTCAACGTGCTGGCCAGCAACGGCAACGCCCACCACTTCGACGAGGTGCTGTTCGGGGCCAAGCCGCATCCGGGCCAGTCGCGCATCGCCGCGCGCCTGCGCGAGGACCTGCACAGTGATCGCCCCAGCCGCAACGACCAGCGCCTGCAGGACCGCTATTCGCTACGCTGTGCGCCGCACGTGATCGGCGTGCTCGAAGACGCGCTGCCGTTCCTGCGCCAGCTGATCGAGACCGAGCTCAACAGCGCCAACGACAACCCGCTGATCGACCCGGACGGCGAGCGCATCCTGCACGGCGGCCATTTCTACGGCGGCCACATCGCCCTGGCGATGGACACGCTGAAGAACGCGGTGGCCAACATCGCCGACCTGCTCGACCGCCAGCTCGCGCTGCTGGTCGACAGCCGCTACAACCATGGCCTGCCGGCCAACCTGTCCGGCGTGTCCGGCGAGCGCGCGCCGATCAACCACGGCCTGAAGGCATTGCAGATCAGCGTATCGGCGTGGACCGCCGAGGCGTTGAAGCTGACCATGCCGGCCTCGGTGTTCTCGCGCTCGACCGAATGCCACAACCAGGACAAGGTCAGCATGGGTACCATCGCCGCGCGCGACTGCCTGCGCGTGCTGACGCTGGCCGAGCAGGTCGTCGCCGCGATGCTGATCGCCGCGCGCCAGGGCATCACCCTGCGCGAGCGCGTGCAGGAGCGTGCCGCGCTGGGGGCCGATGCCGAGGCGATGCACCAGGACCTGTGCGGGCGCATCGCGCTGATCGAGGAGGACCGCGCGCTGGACCGCGAGCTGCGCGCGCTGGTTGACGACATCCGCCAGGAGCAGTGGGCGTTGTATGTCGACTGACCTCTCCCTCGAGATCGAACTGAGCCCGGCCTTCCATGACTGCGATGCGATGCACGTGGTCTGGCACGGCAACTACTTCAAGTATTTCGAGATCGCGCGCTGCGCGCTGCTGGCGCGGCATGGCTACGACTACCCGCAGATGCAGGAATCGGGCTATCTGTGGCCGGTGGTCGATACCCGCGTGAAATACATCCGCCCGCTGCTGTACGCGCAGCCGCTGAAAGTCTCCGCGCGCATCAGCGAGTACGAGAACCGGCTGCGGTTCGACTATGAAATCCGCGACGCCGGCACCGGCCAGGTGCTGACCCGCGCGCATACGATCCAGGTCGCCGTGCTGGCCGCCACCGGCGAACTGCAATACGTCTGTCCTCCCGTGCTGTGGGAGCGGCTGGGAGTGCATCCGCAATGAAGCCGTTCGTCCTGATCCTCGCGCTGGCCGTGCTGCCGGCGCTGCCCGTCTTCGCCGCGCCCGCGCCGGAACTGGCGCAGGTGCAGCAGCGGGTCGCGCGCCCGGCGCTGCTGCGCGCCGATTTCGTCCAGGAGAAGCAGGTCGCCGGCTTCCGCAACCCGCTGCGTTCGCAGGGCCAGTTCGTGCTGGCGCAGGAGCGCGGGGTGATCTGGCGCACGCTCAAGCCGTTCCCGTCCGACGTGGTGCTGACCCGTGACCGCATCCTCAGCCGCCAGGCCGATGGCAGCGTGCAGGTCGAGGTCGATGGCCGCCAGCAGCCGGCGATGCGCGCGATCAACGCGATGATGTTCGCGCTGATGAGCGGCGACGTGCAGGCGATGTCGGCCAGCTTCGAGGTACGCGCCGAGCTGCTGCCGGACAACGGCTGGCGGCTGCACCTCACGCCGCGCTCGCCGATGCTGGCCAAGGCTTTCGCCTCGCTGCAGCTGGAAGGCGACAAGTACGTGCGCAAGGTCGAGATCGAGGAAGCCAATCACGACCGCACGCGGCTGACATTCGACAACTTCCGCCTGGCACCGCCGCTGGATGCCGACGAGGAACACAGCCTTGACTGAGTTGCCGCCGCACGCGGCGGGCGTGGACGCCCGCCTGCACCGCCATTGGCGTTGGGTAGGCATCGCGTGGCTGCTGGTGGTCGCGGCGGTGGCCGTGCACCAGTGGAGTTTCTGGCGCGGCGCGCATGTCGACAGCGACGTGCTGGCGCTGCTGCCGCAGGATGCCAACGACCGCCTGCTGTCCGACGCCACCCGCCTGATCGCCGACAACAGCGCCCGCCAGGTCGTGGTGCTGCTCGGCAGCGACAGCGCCGAGGGCGCCAAGGCCGCGCAGGCCGCGTACTCGCGCGCCTTCCATGACGCGGATCGCGCCGGCACGCTGCCGCTGGAGGAGAACGCCTCCGTACAGGGCTGGTTCGACCAGGCACGCGCCTTCTACGCGCCCTATCGCGACCGCCTGCTCACCGACGCGCAGCGCGCGCGTCTGCAGGGCGGCGACGAAGCCGCGCTGGGCCAGCAGGCGCTGGCCGCGCTGTATGGCCCTCTCGGCGCGCCGCGCTTGACCGAGTGGAACCGCGATCCGCTCGGGCTGTGGTCGCAGTGGTGGCAGGCGCGCGCCGCCGGCACCGGCCTGCGCGTGGGCGACGACGGCCTGCTGCAGGCCGATGGCCGTTACTGGGCGCTGATGCAGTTCCAGACCCGCGATTCGGCGTTCCGCCTCGACGGCGAGCAGCGCATCGGCCAGGCGCTGGATGCCGCCGCCGCGGCCGCGCGCACCGCCGTACCGGACCTGCACGAACTGCGCGCCGGTGTCCCGCTGCATGCCGAAGCCGCCGCCGCGCAGGCCAACTTCGAGATCAACACCATCGGCTGGGGGTCGCTGGCGGCGGTGCTGCTGCTGGTATGGCTGGCGTTCCGTTCGCTGCGCCCGATCCTGCTGGTGGCGATGTCGCTGCTGATCGGCTGCGCGACCGCGCTATCGGTCACCGCGCTGGTGTTCGGCAAGGTGCATCTGCTGACCCTGGTGTTCGGCGCCAGCCTGGTCGGCGTGGCCGAGGACTACGGCATCCACTGGTTCGGCTCGCGACAGGCCGAACCGGATACCAGCCGCTGGCAGCTGCTGCGGCACCTGCTGCCCGGGTTGTGGCTGGCGCTGCTGACCAGCGCGCTGGCCTATCTGGCGTTGGGACTGGCGCCGTTCCCGGGCCTGCGCCAGATGGCGCTGTTCTCGGTGGTGGGCCTGGCCGCCGCATTCCTCACCGTGATCGCGTGGTTCCCGCTGCTCGACAAGGGCCGCGTGCGCGAGACCCGCTTCGCGCATTGGCTCGGCGGCACGCTCGATCGCTGGCCGCGGCTGGGACGGGGCAGGGGCAAGGTCGCCGCGGTACTGGGCGTGGTGGCGCTGGTGGTGATCGTCGGCGGCCTGCTGCGCGTGCAGCCCAACGACGATCTGCGCAGCCTGCAATCCTCGCCGCCGGCGCTGATGGCGCAGCAGATCGAGGTCGGCCGGCTGCTCGGCATGCCGAGCCCGGCGCAGTTCTTCCTGGTGCAGGGCGCCGATGCCGAACAGGTGCTGCAGCGCGAACAGGCGCTGGTCGGCAAGCTCGACGCACTTGAAGCGCAGGGCCGCATCGGCGGGCACCAGGCGATCAGCGACTGGTGGCCGGCGCAGTCCCGCCAGCAGGCCGATGCCGCGCTGACCGCGCGCATCGAAAGCAGCGTGCTGGCGCAGGTCGGCGCGGCCACCGGCGAGACGCTGGCCCGTCCGGCCTATGCCGCGCCGGCTGGCATCGAGACCTTCCTGCACGATCCGGTCTCGTTGCCGTTCCGCCACCTGTGGCTGGGCAAGCTCGGCAACGGCCGGGCCTCGGTGGTGATGGTCGACGATCTCTCCCGCGCCGACGCGCTGGCCGCGCTGCGCGCGCAGGCCGATGGCCTGGACGGCGTGCGCTGGGTCGACCGCACCGCGGATTTCTCGCAGCTGCTCGGCCACTACCGCCGGATGATGGGCGCATTGCTGCTGGCCGGCGTGGTGCTGGTGTTCGGCGTGCTGGCCTGGCGCTATCGCGGCCAGTCCTGGCGGGTGATCACGCCCACGTTGCTGGCCGGCCTGCTCACCGTCGCGCTGCTGGGCTGGTTCGGCCAGCCGCTGCTGCTGTTCAACGTGCTGGCGCTCCTGCTGCTGCTCGGCATGGGCATCGACTACGGCATCTTCCTGCTCGAACACCGCGGCGACCGCAGCGCGTGGTTGTCGGTGTGCGTCGGCGCGGCCAGCACCTGGCTGTCGTTCGGCCTGCTGGCACTGTCGTCCACGCCGGCGCTGCGCGCGTTCGGCCTGACCCTGCTGTTCGGCATCGGCCTGGTGTGGCTGATCACCCCGCTGTTCCGGCCCGCGCCGCACGCCTGACTTCCTCCTCCCACGAAGGCCTCTCGCATGACCCGTTCTACGGAAAGAACTGAAATCCTCATCGTTGGCGCCGGCCCCGCCGGTTCGGTCGCCGCCGCGCTGCTGCGCCGGCAGGGCCGCCAGGTGGTGATGATCGAGCGCGAGCAGTTCCCGCGCTTCTCCATCGGCGAGAGCCTGCTGCCGCAGAGCATGGAGTACATCGAGCAGGCCGGCCTGCTGCAGGATGTCGTGCAGGCCGGCTTCCAGTACAAGAATGGCGCGGCGTTCGTGCGTGGCGAGCGCACCACCCAGTTCGACTTCCGCGACAAGTTCTCTCCCGGCTGGGGCACCACCTACCAGGTACAGCGCGCTGACTTCGACCACGTGCTGGCCAAGGGCGCGCAGCGCCAAGGCGCCGACCTGCGTTTCGGCCACGAGGTGCTGGCGATGCGGCCAGGCGCGCAGCCGAGCGTGGACGTGCGCGATCCGGACGGCCGCGAGTACACCCTGGAAGCGGACTTCGTGCTCGATGCCAGCGGCTTCGGCCGTCTGCTGCCGCGCCTGCTGCAGCTCGAATCGCCGTCCAACTTCCCGGTGCGCGGTGCGATCTTCACCCACGTGCGCGACCACATCGCGCCGGAAGCGGGCTTCGACCGCAACAAGATCCTGATCACCACCCATCCCGAACACGTGGACGTGTGGTACTGGACGATTCCGTTCTCCAACGGCTGCTGCTCGCTGGGCGTGGTCGCCGAGCCTTCGTTCTTCGAGCGCTACCCGGGCGACGACCTGCAGAAGCTGCAGGCCATTGTGGGCGAGGATCCGAACCTGACCCGCCTGCTCGCCAAGGCCGAATGGGCGGTGCTGCCGGTACGCCGCATCACCGGCTACTCGGCCAACGTCAGCGCGCTGCATGGCGAAGGCTATGCGCTGCTCGGCAACGCCGGCGAGTTCCTCGACCCGGTGTTCTCCTCCGGCGTCACCATCGCCTTCAAGTCCGCGCAGCTGGCCGCGGACTGCCTCGCGCGCCGCTATGCCGGCCAGCACGTGGACTGGGCCGCCGACTTCGACGAGCCGCTGCGCTACGGCGTGAAGGCGTTCCGCCGCTTTGTCGAATCCTGGTATGCCGGCGGTTTCCAGAAGATCATCTTCCATCCCGAACAGCAGCCGGACATCCGCGGCATGATCTGCTCCATCCTCGCCGGCTACGCCTGGGATCGAAACAACCCCTATGTGGCCGACCCCAGCGGTCGCCGCCTGCGCGTGCTGGAGGAACTGTGCGGCGCCTGATCGCCCACGCCCTGCTGCTGGCCGGCGTGCTGCTGCTCGCCGCCTGCGCCGGTGCGCGTGTCCGCGCGCCGGCCATCGCGCTGCCGCCGTTGCGGCTGGCGCCGGCGGACCTTGGTCAGGCGTTGGCACTGCAGCAGCGCCTGGTGTTCAGCTACGGCACTCATCGCAGCACGCTCGACGCGCTGCTCGAAGCCGACGCGGACGAAGTGCGGCTGGCGGTGCAGGCGCTGGGCCAGACCGGCGTGACCCTGCGCTGGGATGGCCATACGCTGGAACAGCAGCGCGCGCCATGGTTGCCGCCGCAGGTGCGCGGCGAGCGCGTGCTCGACGACCTGCAGTTCGCGTTGTGGCCGGCGGACGCGGTGCGCAAGGCATTGCCCGATGGCTGGACCCTGGTCGAGCAGGCCGGCACGCGCCAGCTCGAACACGAGGGCCAACCCTGGCTGGTGCTGGAGCGCCGCGATGCCAATCACCAGACCCTGCGCAACCTGGCCGAGGGCTATGCCCTGGAAATCGAATCGGCCCCGCTGGAATCGAGTCCGCAGTGAACGATGTTTTTCTGAATGAAATGGGCGTGGTCTGTGCGCTCGGCGGCGACGCCGACGCGGTCGGTCGCGCCCTGTTCGACACCGCCGCACCGGCCAATGCCGCCACCGATGCGGTGACGCCGGGCCGACCGCTGGTGCTGGGCCGGGTGCTGTCAGCGCTGCCGGCGATGGATGACCAGCCGGTCGCGCTTCGCGGGCGCAACAACGCGCTGTTGCGCCAGGCCTACGCGCAGATCGCCCCGGCGGTGGCCGCGGCGATCGACCAGCACGGCGCGTCGCGCGTCGCGGTGGTGCTCGGCACCAGCACCTCGGGCATCGGCGAGGCGGAGCATGCGCTGCACCAGCGCGCGCTCGGCCAGCCATGGCCGTCCGGCTTCCACTATGCGCAGCAGGAGATGGGCACGCCTGCGCGTTTCGTGCGTGCGCTCAGCGGCGCGCGTGGGCCGGCATGGACGGTGTCCACCGCCTGTTCCTCCAGTGCCAAGGCGATGATGTCCGCCGCCCGCCTGCTGCGCGCCGGCATCGTCGACGCGGTGATCGCCGGCGGCGCCGATTCGCTGTGCCGCTTCACCGTGGAAGGCTTCAGCGCGCTGGAATCGGTGTCCGCGCGGCGCTGCAATCCGTTCTCGCGCCATCGCGACGGCATCAACATCGGCGAGGGCGCGGCGCTGTTCCTGATGACCCGTGCGCCCGGCGCGGTGCGATTGTCCGGCTGGAGCGAAACCTCCGACGCACATCATCTGTCCGCGCCGGATCCGGCGGGCACCGGTGCCATCGCCGCCATCCAGCAGGCGCTGGCGCGCGCCGGCCTGTCGCCGGCGCAGATCGACTACGTGAACCTGCACGGCACCGCCACCCGCCAGAACGATGCGATGGAGAGCCGTGCGATGCAGGCGGTGTTCGGCGCCCCGGTGCCGGCCAGCGCGACCAAGCCGTTGACCGGCCACACCCTGGGCGCGGCCGGCGCGATCGAGGCCGCGCTGTGCTGGCTGACGCTGGCGCGCAACCCGGCCGGGCTGCTGCCCCCGCACTGGTGGGATGGCGAGGCCGACCCCGAGCTGCCCGCGCTGGCGCTGGTCGCCCCGGGCGAAAGCGCCGCGCGCGTTCCGCGCCACCTGCTCAGCCATTCCTTCGCCTTCGGCGGCAGCAACGCCGTGCTGGCTTTTTCCAGGGATTGATCCGGATGACCCCGCACTACGACATCGAACAGGTCATCCCGCACCGCGGCATGATGCGGTTGATCGACCGCCTGCTGGCCTGCGACGAAGAAAGCGTCAGCGCCCAGGTGCGCGTGCCGGCCGATGCGCTGTTCGGCGACGCACTCGGCGTGCCGGCGTGGATGGGCGTGGAGTACATGGCGCAGACGGTCGCCGCCTGGGCCGGGCATCGCGCCCGTGGCCGTGGCCAGGAGCCGTCGATCGGTTTCCTGCTCGGCACGCGCCGCTACCAGGCGCATACGCCGCGCTTCGACGCCGGCGCCCTCCTGCGGGTGGAGGCAAGATGCGAACTGTTGGGCGACAATGGCCTGGGCATGTTCGCCTGCCGCATCCTGCAGGACGATGCAGTGCTGGCGACAGCGAATATTTCGGTTTTCGAGCCGCCGGATGCGGCGGCTTATCTGGAGAGTGGTGAGGGATGAAGGGGGAGACGACGGTCCTGGTGACCGGGGCCAGTCGCGGCATCGGGCGGGCGATCGCCCTGCGCGTGGCCGAGGCCGGCCATGACGTGGTGGTGCATTGCCGCAGCCGCATCGAGGACGCCGAGGCAGTGGCCGCGCAGATCAACGCGCTGGGCCGGCAGGCGCGCGTGCTCAGTTTCGATGTGGCCGATCGCGCCGCCAGCGCCGCGGCGCTGCTCGCCGACGTGGAGGCGCACGGCGCCTACTACGGCGTGGTGTGCAATGCCGGCATCGCCCGCGACAACGCCTTCCCGGCGATGAGCGGCGAGGACTGGGATGCGGTCGTGCATACCAACCTGGATGGCTTCTTCAACGTGCTCAATCCGCTGGTGATGCCGATGGTGCGCCGGCGCAAGCCCGGCCGCATCGTCACCCTGTCCTCGGTGTCGGGGCTGGTGGGCAATCGCGGGCAGACCAACTACAGCGCGGCCAAGGCCGGCATCATCGGCGCGACCAAGGCGCTGGCGCTGGAGCTGGCGAGCCGTGCGATCACGGTGAACTGCGTCGCCCCCGGGCTGATCGACACCGAGATGCTGGACGCCGAAGTGGTCGAGCATGCGCTGCCGCTGGTGCCGGCGCGTCGCCTCGGCCGCCCGGAGGAAGTCGCCGCCGCGGTGACCTTCCTGCTGTCGGAGGACGCCGGGTACATCACCCGGCAGGTGATTTCGGTCAACGGAGGACTGGTGGGATGAGCAGCAACGACAAGCGCGTGGTGGTCACCGGCGCAGGCGCGATCAGCCCGCTGGGCCACGACTGGCCGAGCATCCACCTGCACCTGCGCGAGTGCCGCAACGCCGTGCGGCGGCTGCCGGAATGGGACGTCTATGAAGGGCTGAACACGCGCCTGGCCGCGCCGGCGCAGCCGTTCGAGCTGCCGCCGCACTACAACCGCAAGACCACCCGCAGCATGGGGCGGGTCGCGGTGATGTCGGTGCGCGCCACCGAACTGGCGCTGGAAGCAGCCGGCCTGCTCGGCCATCCGGTGCTGCGCAGTGGCATGGCCGGCGTGTCGTATGGCTCCTCCTCGGGCGCGCATGACGCCACCGCCGAATTCGGCCGCATGCTCAACGAGCACACCACGGCCGGCATCAGCGCCACCACCTACCTGAAGATGATGAGCCACACCGCGCCGGTGAACATCGGCGTGTTCTTCGGCCTCACCGGCCGCGTCATCACCACCTCCAGCGCCTGTACCTCCGGCAGCCAGGGCGTGGGCTCGGGCTACGAGGCGATCCGCAGCGGCAAGCAGACGGTGATGCTGTGCGGCGGTGCCGAGCAGCTCGACGCCACCGCCGCGGCGGTGTTCGACACCCTGTTCGCCACCAGCGTGCGCAACGACGCGCCGGAGACCACGCCGCGCCCGTTCGACGCCAACCGCGACGGCCTGGTGCTGGGCGAGGGCGCCTGCACCCTGGTGCTGGAGGAGCTTGAACACGCGCAGGCACGCGGCGCGAACATCCTGGCCGAGATCGTCGGCTACGGCACCAACAGCGACGGCCAGCACGTCACCCAGCCCAGCGCCGACACCATGGCGCAGGCGATGCGCCTGGCACTCGCCGACGCCGGCCTGGACGCGGCGCGGATCGGCTACGTGAACGCGCATGGCACCGCGACCGACCACGGCGACATCGCCGAGACGCAGGCCACCGCGCAGGTGTTCGGCGGCGGCGTGCCGATCAGCTCGCTGAAGAGCTATGTCGGCCACATGCTCGGCGCCTGTGGTGCCTTCGAAGCCTGGTTGAGCATCGAGATGATGCGCGAAGGCTGGTTCGCCCCCACCGTGAACCTGGACCAGGTCGATCCGCGCTGCGCCGCGCTCGACTACGTCACCGGCGAAGGTCGCACGCTCGAAACCGACTACGTCGCCAGCAACAATTTCGCTTTCGGTGGGATCAACACCTCGTTGATCTTCCGCCGTTGGCCGCATTGACCGTCGTTCACCCACAAGGAGCAACACCATGAAACGAATTCTCGCCGCCGCCTGCCTGGCCCTCGTCGTCGCCGCCCCGAATGCCTTCGCCCGCGAAACCCGCGTGGAGCAGTCGCTGCAGGAGCTGCTGAACTCGCAGGAAGCCAAGGACGCCGGCATCGACGGCAGTGTGAAGTTCTATCTCGCCGGGCAGAGTCACCCGGCGGTGATCGAGTCCTTCGGCAGCGACGTCTCCAACCGCAAGACCAACGCCGCCAACAAGAGCGACGAGGCCGCCTGCCGCTGGGTGACCCTGTCCGTGCTCAAGGCGCTGCAGGATGGTGCCAAGGCCAAGGGCGGCAACGCCGTGATCGACGTGGTCAGCTTCTACAAGGCCAAGGAATTCAGCAGCCCGACGAACTATGAGTGCTACGCCGGCGCGATCCTGGCCGGCATGGCGCTGAAGGGCACCTACGCCAAGGTGAAGTAAGCCCTCGCGTGGCCCTGCGGGCCCGCTGCGCGTCGCCACCGGAAGCTCCGGCGGCGGCGTGTGGCGGGCCTTCGCTTTTTCACCGCGTCCTTCCCCGGCCTCGGGATAATGAACAGCGTCGGAGGCGAAGCACGCTGGCGAACCTTTCGCCAGTGCCGTATTTCCGACACAATTCCCGCTGGTTTTTCTCTCCGCTGGGCGTGGCCCGCGCGCATGCAAGCCTACGTCTACAAGAGCCAACGCAAACAGGACACCTATGTCTACCTCGCCGGACGCGATGCGTTCGACGCCGTGCCAGCCGCGCTGCTTGCCCAGTTGGGCCCGCTGAGCTTCGTGCTGGAGGTGACACTGGACGCCCAGCGCAAGCTGGCCCAGGCCGACGCCGCCCAGGTGCGCGAGGCATTGGCCAGCCGTGGCTTCTATCTGCAGATGCCGCCGACGTTCCCGGGTGTGGAGCGTGCCGATGGCTGACGGCCTGCCGCGCGCACGCCTGCTGCCGGCCGCCTTCGCGGCGGGCCTGCTGCTGAGCCTGCTGGCCGGTGTCGGTGGGCTGGTGGCCGCGCTGGGCGTGTGCCTGGCGCAGCCGGCATTCGCCTTGGGCGTGTCGTGGGCGCGCGGTACCCGTCCGCGTCCGGCCAGTCTCCAGGCCGCGTTGCGCGGGGCGTTGCCCCTGCTTGGCCTGTGGGCCGGCGGCGGCGCGCTGCTGGCGCTGCTGGTGGCCTGGCCATTGGCGGCCCTGCGTGACAGCGGCAGCCTGTCGGCCGCGCTGGCCTTGAGCATCGCCGTCGCCGCGACCCTGTTGGGGCTGTGGCGGACCTGGCCGTTGTGGCATGAGCTCGAACGCGAGGGCGGTGACCTGCGCAGCGGCTGGCAGCACCTGGGCGGGCGCGAGCTGCATGCCTGGCAGGGCCTGGTGGTGGCTGCGGCGGTGCTGCTGGTCTGCGGCGCCGGCCTGGTCCTGGCCTGGCCGGGGCTGCTTGCCCCGGGTGCGCGCTGGGGAGTGGCCGGGGCGATGGCGCTGGTCGCGCCAGCCCTGCACCTGCTGCTGCAGCGCATGCCCGCCACCGCGCTGGTGACCACCGCCACCGGTGCGCCGCAGGCGCGCGAACTGCTTGCCGCCGTCGCCGAGGCGGCGCCGCTGGAAACCCTGCCGCGCCACGAATGGGTGCCGGCCATGTACGACGCCGCGCGCGGCGGCCGGGTCGATCGGGCCCTGCAGCTGCTCGAAGCCGGTGCCGACCCGCACGCGCTGCCCGAGGAATCCTGGCGCGACCAGCGCAGCCTGGCGGTGTTGGCCGCGGTGTTGCCGGACCTGCGCCTGCTGCGCGAACTGATCGTGCGCCGGGTCGACATCAACCAGCCGCATCGCGGCATGACCCCCTTGCTCGCGGCCACCCGTGACAGCTGGCATGGCCGCCCCGACGCGGTGATGACCCTGCTGGCCAACGGCGCCGACCCGCGCGTGACCGACGGCGAGGGCAATACCCCGCTGCACCACGCCGTGCGCAGTTCCGATCCGGGCGTGGCCGCGCTGCTGCGCGACGCCGCCGCCGAGATCGACGCCCTCAACCAGGAAGGCCATTCGCCGCTGGCCGCCGCCTGCCAGGCCGGCAACTGGCGGCTGGCGCGCTTCCTGCTGGAGCGTGGTGCCAAGCCGGAGCCGGCCGAAGGCAGCCCGGTGCTGCTGGCCGCCGCCGGTACCGAGGAGGACGACCCGGCCGGCGTGCAGCTGCTGCTCAAGCACAAGGCGCGCATCGACGCCCGCGACCGGCAGCGCCGCAGCGCGCTGCACGAAGCCGCGCTGGCCGGCCATGCCGAGATCGTCGAGGTCCTGCTCGGCGCCGGCGCCAACCTGGACGCGCGCGACCTGCTCGGCCGCACCCCGTTCCTGGAAGCCGCCCGGCAGGGCAGGGCCGCGGTGCTGGAGCAGCTGCTCGCGCGCAAGGCCGACTTCACCGCCGTCGACAGCGATGGCCGTAATGCCGTCGTGCTGGCCGCCGCCGCTGAACAGTCCTCGCCGGCCCTGCTGCAGCGTCTGCTCGATCTCGGCCTGCCCGCCGACCAGGCCGATCACAGCGGCCGCCGCGCGGTGGACATCGCCGCCGAAGCGGGCCGCTGGAGCATCGTGGCCCTGCTGGATCCCGAATATCCGCTGCCGTCCGCAGTCACCGACACCCGTATCGATGCCGAGCCCGGCACGCCGCCGCCGGTGCTCGACCGGCCGCCGCTGGTGCTGCTGCGCGAAGGCCTGCAGCTCGGTCGCGGCGATGGCCTGGCCGCGCTGGCGCGGCTGTGCGCGCCGCAGGAACTGGGCGAACTGCTGCATGACGCGCATCTGGCGCTGAACCCCGACGCGGTGGACTGGCTGCTGCGCCATGGTGCCGATACCGAAGTGCGTGACGCCTGCGGCGACGTGCCGGTGTTCGCGCTGCTCTCGCGGGGGCTGGATGCGGTGCCGACGCTGCAGGTGCTGCTGCGCCATGGCGTATCGCCTTCGGGCGCGGGTGGCCTGAGCCGCTTCCTCGCCGCCTGCGTGCAGCACGACAGCGGCTCGCGCGGCCTGGAGCAGGTCGCGCTGGAACTGCTGGAACGCGGCGCCGATCCCTTCGCCCAGGCTGGCGCTGGCGATCCGCCGTTGTCGCTGGCGGTGCGGCTGGGCTGGCTGCGCCTGCAGCAGGTGCTGCTGGAACGCGGTGTCGACCGCGAGGCCCGCGACAGCCACGGCATGACCGCGCTGCACCTGGCCACCGCGCTGGGCCGCGAAGCTTCGCTGAAGTTGCTGGTGATGCAGGGCGCCTCGCCCGACGCGCGCGCCGCCGATGGCCAGACCCCGCTGGGCGTGGCGCTGTCGATCGGCCGCCGCGACCTCGCCGATTGGCTGGACTGGCGCGTGTGGCAGCTGCCGCGCCGGCCGCTGCGTGCCGCCGATGTGCCGGCGGCCGCCACCCGTGGCGACGCCGATGCCGTGCGTCGCCTGATCGAACTGGGCCTGCCGGTCGATGCCGTCGATGCCCAGGGCTGCACCGCGCTGCTGCGTGCCGCCGGTAGCGGGCATGCCGCGGTGGTCGACCTGTGCCTGGCGCGGGGCGCCGATCCGCAGCATGCCGCCAGCAGTGGCGCGACGCCGCTGTCGGCGGCGGTGAGCATGCGCCAGACCGATATCGTGGTGGCCCTGCTCGATGCCGGCGCGCAGATCGAACATCGCCTGCCTGGCGGGGTGACCGTGCTGATGCTGTCCGCCGCGCTGGGCCTGCCGGACATCACCGCGCGGCTGCTGGCCGCGGGTGCCGACGTGCATGCCGGCGATGCGCAGGATCTGGCGCCGCTGCATTGCGCGGCGCTGTATGGCTTCACCGCGCGCGATCGCTCGCGCCTGCTGGCGCTGCTGGATACGCTGCTGCTGGCCGGCGCCGATCCGGAGAAGGTCGCCGCCGGCAAGGTCAGCCCGCTGCTGCTGTTGCTGGGCGCGCGCGCCGAGCCGGGCACGCGCTGCGACGAGCAGGTGGTGCTGGCGGGTGTCGAGCGCCTGCTGGATGAAGGCGTCTCGCTGGACGTGCAGGATCCACGCGGTTTCGGCCCGCTGCACCTGGCGGCGCTGCATGGCCTGCCGGCGCTGGTACAGCGCCTGCTGCGCGCTGGCGCCGACCCGGACCGTCGCGATGGCTTGAACCGCACCCCGCGCGAGATCGCGATCATGCGTGGTTTCGTCGATGTCGCCGGGCAGTTCGAACCGGCGGTGCCGGGTGTCTCGTCGATGGCGCGTTTCCTGCGCGAGAACCGGTAAGCCCGCTGGCGCGCGTCCTGTTCCTGTGTAGTCGCAACCGCCTGCGCAGCCCGACGGCCGAGCGGGTGTTCGCGGATTGGCCCGGCGTGGAGACCGACTCGGCCGGCCTGGCCGATGACGCCGAGGTGCCGCTGTCGGCGGACCAGCTGGAAGGCTGCGACCTGGTGTGCGTGATGGAGCGTGCGCATCTGCGCCGCCTCAAGCAGCGCTTTGCGCCACACCTGCGCGGCGTGCGGGTGGTGTGCCTGGATATCCCGGACGACTACGACTTTATGGACCCGGCGCTGGTCGAGCTGCTGGAGCGCAAGGTCGTGCCGCTGCTGCGGGGTTTGACGGGACGCTGAGCCTTGGACGCTCGCCCCCGTGTGTAGGAGCGGCTTCAGCCGCGACCGTGCGCTGACAGATCGCGGTCGCGGCTGAAGCCGCTCCTACAGTATCGATCCATCAGCGCAGGACATTTACCTGCGCGCGCCTCAGCGCTCGATGATCGCAACGACGCCCATGCCACCCGCGGTGCAGATCGACACCAGCGCGCGGCCACCACCACGTTCCTTCAACTCCTTCGCCACCGTCGCCACGATGCGCGCACCGGTCGCGGCGAACGGATGGCCGGTGGCCAGCGACGACCCCAGCGGGTTGATCTTGGCCGGATCGATGCGACCCATTGGCGCATCCAGGCCGAGGCGGTTGCGGCAGTAATCCTCGCTCTCCCACGCGCGCAGCGTGCACAGCACCTGCGCGGCGAAGGCCTCGTGGATTTCGTAGATGTCGAAGTCCTGCAGGGTCAGGCCATGACGCTTGAGCATCTCCGGCACGGCCACGGTCGGCGCCATCAGCAGGCCCTCGCCATGCACGAAGTCCACCGCGGCGACCTGCGCGTCGC
Organism: Lysobacteraceae bacterium UBA6001; assembly: GCA_002429615.1. Classification (GTDB taxonomy): domain Bacteria; phylum Pseudomonadota; class Gammaproteobacteria; order Xanthomonadales; family Xanthomonadaceae; genus Stenotrophomonas_A. The sequence continues at coordinate 8,504 of DJAN01000179.1, read as the reverse complement.
GCAGATAGGCCAGCGGCTCGTGGCCATGCGCACGCGCCCATTCGTCGCTGGCCAGCAGCACGGCGGCGGCGCCATCGGTGAGCGGGGTGGAATTGGCGGCGGTCAGCGTGCCGCGGCCGGAAATGCGGTCGAACGCCGGCTTCAGCGTCGCCAGCTTCTCCAGCGAGGTATCCGGGCGCAGGATGTTGTCGCGGCTCACGCCACGGAACGGCGCGATCAGGTCATCGAAGAAGCCGCGCTCATAGGCGGCGGCCAGCTTCTTGTGCGAGGACACCGCCCACTCGTCCTGCGAGTCGCGCGAGATGTTCCACTCCTTGGCCATGTCCTCGCAGTGGTCGCCCATGCTCTTGCCGGTGCGCGGCTCGGCCACGCCCGGGAATTCCGGCTTCAGCTCGCTCAGGCGGAAACCGCTGACCATCGCCTTGATCTTGTCGCCGGTGGTCTTGGCGCGGTTGGCGGCCAGCAGGCGCGCGCGCAGCTTCTTGCCATAGACGATCGGCACGTCGGAGGTGGTGTCCGAGCCGCCGCCGATGCCCGAGTCGATCTGCCCCAGCGCGATCTTGTTGCCGATATGCACGATGGTATCGAGCGAGGTGCCGCAGGCGCGCTGCAGCGTGATGCCCGGCGTCAGCGGCGACAGGCCGGAAGACAGCGCCGCTTCGCGCGCCAGGTTCCAGTCGCTGGAATGCTTGATCACCGCGCCCATCGCCACTTCGCCCAGCTGCTGCCCGTGCAGGCCGAAACGCTCGACCAGTGCGCCCAGCGTGCGGACCGACATCCCGAGATTGCCGACATCCGAATAAGCGGTGTTCTGGCGACAGAACGGAATGCGGACACCACCGAGAATGGCGACGGGACGGGCGACGGACATGGGTTGGCCTGGGTTGGAGGGGGGTCGGGGACATCGCCTGCACAAGGCAGGCAGGCATAATGTGCGCAGTGTAGCTGCCGCCCCGTGACGGGCCAACCGCGATCCCATGAGCAATTCCGAACACGGCGTGACCGCCCTCGGCGTCCTGGCACTGGAACTGGCAGGCGGCACCGTGCCGTCGCGCGCGGCGCTGTCCTCCGAGCAGGCCGGCGTGCTGGCCGAACGGGTCGGCCGTGACCTGGCGCAGTGGGTGCCGCAGGTACGCGAGCTGGAGCTGAGCCTGGCCGGCGCGCATTTCGATCCGGCCGAGGCGCTGCGTCCCGGCTGGCCGCTGCACCGCCGCCTGGACGAGCTGCGCGCACGCGCGCCGGGTCGCGACGAGGGCCCGCGGCTGCTCGCCTTCGGCACCGATGCGCAGGGCGACGTGCCGCTGCCTTTCCGGGCCGATTCCGGCCTGACCGGCGGCAACCTGCGTGTAGTGCCGTTCCTGCTGGCGGGCGATCCACGGATCGTCACCGAGGTCGCCGCGGCGCTGGAGGACGTGCTGCTGGCACAGGGCATGGCCCAGGCCGACACCGCGCTGCTGGCGCAGGAAGCCTTCGGTGCGCAGATCGAGCATGCCCGCTACCTGACCGTGCACGACCTCGTCGCGATGACCTCGATGCAGTACGACAACCTGGGCCTGGCGCCGCTGTGGCCGTTGCTGGAGACCGCGCTGCTGGCGCCGCAGTCCAGCGAATGGCTGAGCGAAGCGCCCGAGCCGCTGGTGCGTTATGTCGGCGGCGAGGCGCGCATGGCGCTGTTCGATCCCGCCGGCTGGTGTGCGTACTACAACCACGACCGCGCCGACTGCGAGAGCCTGAAGCTGGTCTACGAGCAGTACCTGGCGCGGCAGCGGCAGATGGCCGCGGTGCTGGAAGCGCACGGCGTGCCGGTGCTCTACGTGCATATCGAGCCGGGTCAGGATGCGCGTGCTGCGCTGGAAGCTTGAGGGCTTGAGGGCTAGAAGCGCGCGACCGGAGCGTGCGTCGCGCGGCACCCGGTGAGCCAGCCCCATCGGGACACGCCGTGAATCCCTCCATGGAGGCTCGAAGGCGACATCCATGTCGCCTACGGTCCCGATGGGGCTGGCCCACCGGGCGCCCGATACCTCCGCGGCTGTCACACAGAAACAGCGGGGCTCGCTGCACCCGATACCTCCGCGGCTGTCACACAGACAGCGGGGCTCGCTGCTCGTGGTAGGAGCGGCTTCAGCCGCGACGCGACCTACCCACCGCCCCCACGATCACTCAGGCGATCAATTCGCCGCCGGCGCCGTGGTGATCACGCCACACGCCAGACGTCCACCCGCATTGCCGGTCGGCTGCGTCTTGTAGTCATCCGGATCGGCATGGACGATCACCGCATGGCCGGTGATGTCGAAGTTATCGCCCTTGCCGATGTTCACGTTGCTCGATACCGGCCCGTCGATGGTCGCGTTGCCCTGTGCATCGGCGGTGATGTTCGGCATGTCGCCGCCATGGTGTGGATCAGCGCTGATGTTGCCGTGCTGGCTCTGTGCCGGGTTGAAGTGGCCGCCGGCGCTGCTGCCATCCGGCGCGCTGCAGTCGCCCTTCTCGTGGATATGGAAGCCGTGTTCGCTGTTCGGCTTCAGGCCGCTCAGCTGGCCACTGACCCGCAATGCGCCATCGACCACCTTGAACGTCACACTGCCTTTGACGTCATTGCCCTGGGTCGGCTTGATCTCGGCGGTGGCGCTCGGTGCCGGTGCACTGGGCGCTTCCGGCGCGGTCGGTGCGGCGGGGGCTTCGGGTGCGGCCGCGTCATGGCCGGCGTGGTCGGCCGGTGCTTCGGTGGTGGCGTCGGTCGCCGGTGCTTCGCGCTTGCAGGCGCCCAGTGCCAACGTGGTGGCAATGAACAACGCGGTCGGGATCATGCGCATGGTGCTTCCTCCTCTCGCCCATCGGGCAATGTGGTGCCGGTCATCGCCGGCTGGGGTCATCGGCTGGCGCGGATGACGCCGCACGCAAGGCGTGCGCCGGCATTGCCGCTGGGCTGGCTGCGGTAATCGTCGGGGTCGGCGTGGACGATGAGCGCCCGGCCAAGGATGTCGTTGCCCGCGCCGGTGCCCAGCGCGACGCCGCCGAGCACCAAGTCCAGGTGGACCACGCCCTCGGCATCGGCGACGAGGTTGTCCATGTCGCCCAGGTGGTGCGGGCCACCGCCGTTGCGTCCGTGTGCGCTCGCGGTGGGATTGAAGTGCGCGCCGGCACTGCTGGCATCCACCGCGCTGCAGTCGCCGCGTTCATGGACATGGAAACCGAAGCTGCCGCCCGCGCGCAGGCCGCCCACCGTGCCGGTCAGGCGCACGCCCTGCGGCACCGGCAGCAGCACGATGCGTCCACTCACCAGGCTGCCGGACGCGGACGCCAGCGCCGCTTCGGCCTGACGCACATGGCTCACCACCGCCGGTGGCAGCGACGGCAGCGGCTTGCTCGGCGGCGCGCTGCTGCAGGCGGTGAGCGCCAGCAGCGCAAGGACGGAAAGAACGCGGAAGTTCACGGGCACGGGATTCCTTCGGGCAGTCGGCACGCTAGAGGGACCGGCGTGCAGGGGCCATGAATGCCCCGCTGCGGCTTCAGCGCCGCCGGCGTCCAGGCCCCAGTTTACGGGTCACGGTGTTGCGACCCACGCCCAGCCGCGCGGCGGCTTCGGCGCGACGGCCCTGGGTGAACTGCAAAGCCACTTCCAGCAAGGCTTTGTCGAAACGTTCGCGTGCTTCCGCATGCAGGCCCTCGGCGCCTGCGCCCAGGCGCTGGCGCGCCCACTCGGACAGATGCGCGTCCCAGTCGCCGCCATCGCCGGCCGCCACCGGGGCGGTGCCGCGCCGCGTGCCACGCGACAGCGCGGCCTCGACGTCATCGGCCGAGATGGTGTCGGTGACGGTAAGCGCCGCCAGGCGCCAGCACACGTTCTCCAGTTCGCGCACGTTGCCCGGCCAGTCGTGCGCGCGCAGCGCTTCGAGCGCCTTGGCCGTCAGCCGCTTGGGCGGCGTATCGAGGCGGCCCGCGGCCATGGCAAGGAAGTTGTCGGCCAGTTGCGCGACGTCGGCGCGGCGCTCGCGCAACGGCGGCAGGTGCAGGCGCACCACGTCGAGGCGATGCAGCAGGTCGGCGCGGAAGCGCCCCTGTTCGACCAGGGCTTCCAGGTTCTGGTGGGTAGCCGCGACCACGCGCACATCGACGCGGATCAGCTCGCGGCCACCGACGCGGAAGAATTCGTTCTCCGCCAGCACGCGCAGCAGACGCGTCTGCAGCGGCAGCGGCATGTCGCCGATCTCGTCGAGGAACAGGGTGCCGCCATTGGCCTGCTCGAAGCGGCCGATATGGCGCTTGGCCGCGCCGGTGAACGCGCCGGCCTCGTGGCCGAACAGTTCGCTCTCCAGCAGTTCGGCCGGAATGGCAGCGGTGTTGAGCGCGACGAACGGCGCACGCGCGCGCGGCGATTCCTGGTGCAGCGCGCGCGCCACCAGCTCCTTGCCGGTGCCGGTCTCGCCGTTGACCAGCACCGACAAAGGCGCCTGGGCGAGACGGCCGATGGCCCGGAACAGCGCGCGCATGGCCGGGGTATCACCGATCAGCTGCGGGGTGCCGGACACGCTGGCCGGCATCGGCGTGCTGGCGCTTTCATCCGGCAATGCACGCGCGGCCAGGGCGACGGCATCGTCCAGGTCGAACGGCTTGGACAGGAATTCATGCGCGCCGCCGCGGAATGCGCCGGCGGTGCTGGCGACGTCGGTGTAGGCCGACATCACGATCACCGGCAACTGCGGATGCGCGGCCTTGAGCTTGTCGAGCAGGACCAGGCCGTCTTCCCCGGGCATGCGCACGTCGGTGAACAGCAGGTCCGGTGCCGGGCGCTCGCGCAGGGCCGACAGCGCCGCCGCGGCGCTGTCGAAGCCATCGACCTGGTAGCCGGCATCGCGCAATGCGGTGGAGAGCACGAAACGCACCGAACGATCGTCGTCGACCACCCAGATCCGTTGCGAGGCGGGGTCAGACATGGCCAGGCTCCTTGCCGGTTTCCAATACCGGCTGCGGCAACAACAAAGTGAAAACGGTATGGCCCGGACGCGAGCGGTAAGTCAGCGAGCCGTGGTGCTCCCGCGCTACCTGCTGCGCCAGCGCCAGTCCCAGGCCGCTGCCATCGGCGCGGCCACTGACCAGCGGCAGGAACAGGTGCTCGGCCAGTTCGTCCGGCACGCCGCTGCCGTCATCGACGATCTCCAGGCGCAGCGCCATCGCGTGCACGTGGTCGCGGATGCGCTGGCCGTGCTCCACGCGCGTGCGCAGGCTCACGGTGCTGGCGCCGGCCTGGATCGCATTGCGCACCAGGTTCCAGACCGCCTGCGTCAGGCGGTCGGCATCGCCGAGGATTTCCGGGATGCTCGGGTCGTAGTCGCGTTGCAGGCGCACCGACCAGCCGGCTTCGCTCTCGGCCAGGCGCAGTACGCGCTCCAGCACGGCGTGGATGTTGAGGTGGTCGTGCGGGCCGGCCGGCGCGGGTGAAAGCAGGCGCTCCAGCAGCGTGTTGAGGCGTTCGATCTCCGCGCCGATCAGCTCGATCAGCTCGCGCTCGTCCTCGTCGCGGTTCACCGCGCGCCGCGCCAGCAGCTGCGCGGCGCCCTTCAGCCCGGCCAGCGGGTTGCGCAGCTCGTGCGCCAGGCCCTTGAGCGCGGCGCTGAGCGCGCTGGGCAGCGCGTGGGTGGGGTCGGGCGAGGGGAATTCGTCGACCGGATGCGCTTCCAGCAGCCAGCCACCATCGTCCAGGCGCGACAGCCAGCCCTCTGCGAAGTGCGGCGTCTCGCCCGGCAGGCCGATCGCCACGCGGTGCAGGCGCAGCACGTCGCGTTCGTCGTTGTCGATGAAGCGCGCCAGCGCGTCGCCCTCGATCTCCAGCGCGGCCAGCGGCTGGTCGAGGAAACGGCGGGCGCTGATGCCCAGCCAGCGGGCGAAGGCGGCATTGACGCCGAGCACGCGGCCCTGGGCGCCGGCCCAGGCGACCGGCGTGGCCAGGCTTTCCAGCAGGGGGGCGGAGGCGCTCATCAGCATTGCACCAATGTAGTGCAAACGCGGCGACGCGCGGATGAACCGCTTGTCGCACCTGCCGTCGGGCGGACCTCAGGGCTGGCGGCGCTGCCGCAGCAGGGAATACAGGATGCGGGCGTCCTCGGCGTCGAGCTGGTCGCCCAGGTCGTCGCGGCCACGGAAGTGGCGGTGGAAGGCGCGCGCGGCGTCGGCCGGGCTGTCCAGCGGATAGCCCACGGCCTGCAGGCCGAGCCAGGGGTCGAATCCGGCAGGCGCGGCGGTGTCGGCCGGGTCGGGCCATTCGCCATAGCCGGCCGCGGCCAGCTGCTGCCACGGGAACCAGCGGCTCGGATCGACCTTGCGCGACGGCGCCAGGTCGGCGTGGCCGATGACCTGGCTGCGCGGGATGCGCAGGCGGGTGCACAGGTCGTCGAGCAGGCGCAGCAGCGTGGCGACCTGGCCGGGCGGGAAAGGCGAGCGCCCGTCATTGTCCAGCTCGATGCCGATGGAGGCGGAGTTGACGTCGCTGATCGTGCCCCAGTGCCCGGCGCCGGCATGCCAGGCGCGATCGGCTTCGGAGACCAGCTGGTACAGCGAACCGTCCTTGCCCACCAGATAGTGCGCGCTGACCTGCCCGCCGCTGTTGCGCGTGCGCAGCGTGTCCAGACTTTGCTGCACCGAGTCCTGCTCGGTGTGGTGGATCACGATCAGCACCGGCTGGCGCGCGTTGAAATTCGACGAAGGCACCCACTGCGCCATCGGGTTGCGCGGCGCATGCGCGCAAGCAGACAGCAGCAGGGCCAGGCACGGAAGCAGCAGGATGCGGAGCGCGCGGGTCATGCCCCATTGCAACGGCAGCGGCCCGGCAATGCAAGCCACGCGGCGCGCGGGAATAAGACGGCTCGCAGGGGCGGTGGCGCATATCGACCTCGACATCATGCGGTGCGGGATGGCCCTGCCCCCGGGAGCGCATCCGTTCCAAACGCCGCCGGGCCAGCGGCCCGGCGGATACCCCGGCCCGCGCGCATGGCGCGGGCCGGTATTTCCCATCAGGACTCGTAGGCGGACTCGCCGTGCGCGGTGATGTCCAGGCCTTCGCGCTCGGACTCTTCGCTCACGCGCAGGCCGAACACCATCTTGGCGATCAGGAACGAGACCACCGAGACCAAGCCGACCCACACCAGCGTGATCAGCACGCCTTCGGTCTGGATCCACACCTGGCCCAGCATGTCGTAGTCATCGCCCTTCTGGCCGCCCAGCGAGGCAGCGCTGAACACGCCGGTGAGGATGGCGCCGATGATGCCGCCCAGGCCATGCACGCCGAACACGTCCAGGCTGTCGTCGGCCTTGAGCAGGCGCTTGAGGCCGGTAACGCCCCACACGCACAGCACGCCGGCGATGAAGCCGATGGCGATCGCACCGAACGGACCGACGGTGCCGCAGGCCGGGGTAATGCCGACCAGGCCGGCGACCATGCCCGAGGCCACGCCCAGCGCGGAGGACTTGCCCTTGATGATCTTCTCGGTCAGCGACCAGCCCAGCACCGCGGCGGCGGTGGCCAGCAGCGTGTTGAGGAAGGCCAGCGCGGCGCCGGCGTTGGCTTCCAGGTTGGAGCCGGCGTTGAAGCCGAACCAGCCCACCCACAGCAGCGAGGCACCGACGAAGGTCAGGGTGACGTTATGCGGCTTGATCGCCTCGCGCCCGAAGCCGGTGCGCTTGCCGACGAAGTAGGCGCCCACCAGGCCGGCGATACCGGCATTGATATGCACCACGGTGCCGCCGGCGAAGTCCAGCGCGCCCTTCTCGAACAGGAAGCCGCCGGTCGCCCAGACCATGTGCGCCATCGGCAGGTAGCCGAAGGTGAACCACAGCACCGAGAACAGCAGCACCGCGGCGAAACGCGCGCGTTCGGCGAACGCGCCGACGATCAGCGCGCCGGTGATGC
>DJAN01000179.1:0-388 GCA_002429615.1 Lysobacteraceae bacterium UBA6001 | reverse complement strand
ATCAGCGCGCCGGTGATGCCGGCGAAGGTCAGCTGGAAGCCGACGAACACGTATTCCGGCAGCGCCACGCCCTTGGTGAAGGTGGCCGCCAGCGTGGTGATGTCCACGCCCTTGAGCAGCGCCTTGTCGAGGTTGCCAATCCACGGACCTTCGCCCGAGAACGCCAGGCTGTAGCCGTAGATCACCCACAGCACGGCGATCACGGAGAACACCACCGCGACCTGGATCAGCACCGACAGCACGTTCTTGGCGCGCACCATGCCGCCGTAGAACAGCGCCAGGCCGGGCACCACCATCAGCAGCACCAGCAGGGTGGAAGTGAGCATCCACGCCACGTCGCCCTTGTCGACGGTCGGCGCGGGCTCTTCGGCGGGCGCGGCTTCGGCCG
>DJAN01000009.1:5534-5875 GCA_002429615.1 Lysobacteraceae bacterium UBA6001 | reverse complement strand
GGCCTCGGCGTCGGCGCGATCGATGCGCTCGATCGCTTCGCGCAGCAGCGCCTCGGGCAGGTGCGACATCGGGTCACTCTTGGGAAACACGGGGTCGCCATTATCCCGTGAGACAGGGCATGCCCACGGACTGAAAGGCCGGCCCTGGTTTTTTGATAGGCATAGCCTATCTATACAATTCCATCAATCGATTTGAGCAATCTATCGATCCTGCCTAAGATGATCGCCGTTCCACTCCCCCAGACCATTGGCAACAAAGAGGAAGTTCAATGTCCGTGATCAATACCGAAATCAAGCCGTTCAAGGCCACCGCCTACCAGAATGGTGAATTCATCGAAGTC
>DJAN01000009.1:5116-5268 GCA_002429615.1 Lysobacteraceae bacterium UBA6001 | reverse complement strand
AGCTGGAAGACCTGGCCGACAACCACGCTGAATTCCAGAAGCTGGGCGTGGAGATCTACTCGGTCTCGACCGACACCCATTTCTCGCACAAGGCGTGGCACGACAGCTCGCCGGCGATCGGCAAGATCAAGTACGCGATGATCGGCGACCCG
>DJAN01000009.1:0-4895 GCA_002429615.1 Lysobacteraceae bacterium UBA6001 | reverse complement strand
TACGCGATGATCGGCGACCCGACCGGCACCGTCACCAACAACTTCGAGGTGATGCGCCCGGGCGTCGGCCTGGCCGACCGCGGCACCTTCATCATCGACCCGGCCGGCGTCATCCAGGCCGTGGAAATCACCGCCGAGGGCATCGGCCGTGATGCCAAGGAACTGCTGCGCAAGGTCAAGGCCGCCCTGTACGTCGCCGCCCACCCGGGCGAGGTGTGCCCGGCCAAGTGGAAGGAAGGCGAGAAGACCCTCGCGCCGTCGCTGGACCTGGTCGGCAAGATCTAACGCCGCCCCACCCCTCCCCTGCCCGCAGGGGAGGAGGTGAACCGGAACCGGTGCGCGCCGGCACGGCGCTCTCTCTCCCGTCCTGCCGGCACGTCGCCGGTTGCGGTTCACCCCCTCCCTCCCCACGTTGGCGTATGCCGTCCGGCATCGACGCCCCGCCCTCCCCTTGCCGATCGACAGGAGCTGAAATCATGTTGGACACCAATCTGCAGACCCAGTTGAAGTCGTACCTGGAACGCCTGACCCGTCCGGTGCATATCACCGCGCAGGTCGATGACGGCGAGAAGTCGCAGGAAATGCTGGAGATGCTCAACGAGATCAAGGCGCTGAGCAACGTGATCGGCCTGGAAGTGCGGCGCGACGCCGAGGCGCGCAAGCCGAGCTTCAGCCTCAACAGCCCGGGCCAGGAGATTTCGCTGACCTTCGCCGGCCTGCCGATGGGCCACGAGTTCACCTCGCTGGTGCTGGCGCTGCTGCAGGTGGGCGGGCATCCGTCCAAGGCGACGCCGGAAGTGATCGAACAGGTGAAGAACCTGGAGGGCGACTACGTCTTCGAAACCTATTTCTCGCTGTCGTGCCAGAACTGCCCGGACGTGGTGCAGGCGCTGAACCTGGCCGCGGTGCTGAACCCGAACATCAAGCACGTCGCCATCGACGGCGCGCTGTTCCAGGACGAAGTCGAGTCGCGCCAGATCATGTCGGTGCCGACCGTGTTCCTCAACGGCCAGGTGTTCGACCAGGGCCGCATGAACCTGGAGCAGATCGTCGCCAAGCTCGACACCAACGCCGGCCAGCGCGATGCGGAGAAGATCAACGCCAAGTCGCCGTTCGACGTGCTGGTGGTGGGCGGTGGCCCGGCTGGCGCGGCGGCGGCGGTGTATGCCGCGCGCAAGGGCATCCGCACCGGCGTGGCCGCCGAGCGCTTCGGCGGGCAGGTGCTGGACACCATGGCGATCGAGAACTTCATCTCGGTCACCGAGACCGAAGGCCCGAAGATGGCCGCCGCGCTGGAACAGCACGTGCGCCACTACGACGTCGACGTGATGAACCTGCAGCGCGCCGAAGCGCTGGTGCCGGCTGGCGATGACGGCCTGGTGCAGGTGAAGCTGGCCAACGGCGCGGTGCTGAAGTCGCGCACGGTGGTGCTGTCCACCGGTGCGCGCTGGCGGCAGATGAACGTGCCCGGCGAAAACGAGTACCGCAACAAGGGCGTGGCCTACTGCCCGCACTGCGATGGCCCGCTGTTCAAGGGCAAGCGCGTGGCGGTGATCGGCGGCGGCAATTCCGGCGTGGAAGCAGCGATCGACCTGGCCGGCATCGTCTCGCACGTCACCCTGGTCGAGTTCGATGACAAGCTGCGCGCCGACGAGGTCCTGCAGCGCAAGCTGCGCAGCCTCGGCAACGTGCGCGTGCTGACCAGTGCGCAGACCACCGAAGTGCTGGGCGACGGCAACCGGGTCACCGGGCTGGTCTACAAGGACCGCGTCGGCGGCGATTCGCATCGCGTGGAGCTGGAAGGCATCTTCGTGCAGATCGGCCTGCTGCCGAACACCGAATGGCTGAAGGGCGTGGTCGACCTGTCGCCGCGCGGCGAGATCCTCATCGACGATCGCGGCCAGACCAACGTGCCGGGCGTGTTCGCCGCCGGTGACGCCACCACGGTGCCGTACAAGCAGATCATCATCGCGATGGGCCAGGGCGCGACCGCCGCGCTGGGCGCATTCGACCACCTGATCCGCAGCACCGCACCGAAGGCCAGCGGCGCGGTGGCCGAAGCGGCCTGAGCCTCGCCCACCGGGCGGACCCGCGACCGCGTGTCGCTGGCCGCCACGGTGCACGGGAGCGTAAGCTGCCCTTGGGCGTGGCCGCCATCCGCCGCTCCACACCCTACTCCCAGAGGCTCTGCAGATGAACCTGCGTGATCTCAAGTACCTGGTCGCCCTGGCCGATCACAAGCATTTCGGGCGTGCGGCGGCGGCGTGCTTCGTCAGCCAGCCGACGCTGTCGACCCAGATCAAGAAGCTGGAGGACGAGCTCGGCGTGCCGCTGGTCGAACGCGCGCCGCGCAAGGTGATGCTGACGCCGGCAGGCCGCGAAGCGGCCAGCCGCGCGCGCGGCATCGTGGCCGAGGTCGAGCAGATGAAGGAAGCGGCGCGCCGCAGCCAGGACCCGGAAGCGGGCACGGTGCGGCTGGGCATCTTCCCCACCCTGGGCCCCTACCTGCTGCCGCATGTGGTGCCGCGCATCCGCGAGCGTTTTCCGCAGCTGGAGCTGTTGCTGATCGAGGAAAAGAGCGACCAGCTGCTGCGCCAGCTGCGCGAGGGGCGGCTGGACGCGGCGGTGCTGGCGCTGCCGATCCACGACGACCAGCTGCACGCCGAATTCCTGTTCGAGGAGCCGTTCGTGCTGGCGGTGCCCGACAGCCATCCGTTGTCGCGGCGACGTTCGCTGAGCCTGGACGAGCTGTCCGAGCAGCGGCTGCTGCTGCTGGAGGATGGGCACTGCCTGCGCGACCAGGCGCTGGATGTGTGCCATCTGGCCGGCGCGCTGGAGAAGTCCGAGTTCCAGGCCACCAGCCTGGAAACACTGCGACAGATGGTGGCCGCCAATGTCGGCGTGACCTTGCTGCCGCTGCTGGCGGTCAAACCGCCGGTGGCGCGTTCGGAGAACGTGCAGCTGATCGGCTTCGATGCGGAGCGTCCGCCCAGCCGCCGCATCGCCATGGTCTGGCGCCGCAGTTCGGCGATGGGCGAGTTCCTGGAGCGGCTGGCGCAGCTGTTCCAGGCTCTGCCTCCGCATCTGCTGCGCCTGGACGGGATCGCGGGCGAGGATCGCGAGGCGGTCAACGGCGCGGCCGCGGCCATGGCGGACAAGCCATCGACACGGGCGCTGGCGAACAGCTGAACCTGGCCGGCGGCCACGGTTCCTTCCGTGCACGATTCTTCCGACAATGGACCGGGCGGCCCCACTGGGCCGCCCGTTTTTCATTCCCAGGAGAATCCCTTGAACACCCTGCACAACAGCGGCCTGCCGCCTTCGATCATCGTGTCCAGCCGCGACCTGGCCCGTCTCGAGGCCCTGCTTGAATCCCCCGCGCTGAGCCGGCTGCCGGCCGCGATCGCGCTTTCCGGCGAACTGGGCCGCGCCCAGGTACTGCCGCCCGAACAGATTCCTTCCGGCGTCGTGACCATGCATTCGCGTGTGGAATGCATCGACGAGCTTCACGACGAACCGCATACCCTCACCCTGGTCTATCCGCATGAGGCGGACGTGGAGCGCGGCCGCGTGTCGGTGCTGGCGCCGGTCGGCAGCGCGCTGCTGGGCCTGTCGGTGGGCCAGTCGATCGACTGGCAGGCCCCGGGTGGCCGTCCGCTGCGGCTGCGCGTGCGCGCCGTGCATTACCAGCCGGAGGCGGCGGGCGACTTCCATCGCTAGGCGCGCTAACGTAGCGCCCCCGTTGCTCCGTTTTCCTTTCCGTATTCCTCCGTTTCGCGAGAACCGATGATGACTTCGCAACCTTCCAAGCTGGCCCAGCTCCGTGACCTCTCCGTGGTGGTGGCCGATACCGGCGACTACGATGCGATCAAGCGCCTCAAGCCGGTGGACTGCACCACCAACCCGACCCTGGTGAAGAAAGCCCTGGACCTGCCGGTCTACGCCGAGCTGATCGAGCGCGAGCTGGCCTGGGGCAAGCAGCAGGGCGGCGGCGAGGACGTGGTCAATGAGGTGGCCGACCGCCTCACGATCGGCGTGGGCACGATGCTGGCGGCGCTGGTGCCGGGCCGGGTGTCCACCGAGGTGGATGCGGACCTGGCGCACGATACGGCGGCGACGATCGCCAAGGCGCACAAGTTCATCCAGATGTACGCCGAGCGCGGCGTGCCGCGCGAGAAGATTCTGATCAAGGTGGCGGCGACCTGGGAAGGCGTGGAGGCGGCGCGCCAGCTGCAGAAGGACGGCATCGACTGCAACCTGACGCTGATCTTCAACCAGACCCAGGCGCTGGCGTGCGCGGAGGCGGGCGTGTTCCTGATCTCGCCGTTCGTGGGCCGCATCCTCGACTGGTTCGTGGCCAACGGGCAGACGCCGGCGAACATCGACGAGGATCCGGGCGTGAAATTCGTGCGCGGGGTCTATACCGAGTTCAAGAAGCGCGGTTCGTCCACCGTGGTGATGGGCGCTTCGTTCCGCTCCACCGCACAGATCGAGGCGCTGGCCGGCTGCGACCGCCTGACCATCTCGCCGGACCTGCTCGAGAAGCTCGATGCCGATCACGGCGAGCTGCCGCGCAAGCTGTCGCCGGTGACCGCCGATGGCGCTGCCGTGGTGGCGATCGATGCGGCCCAGTTCGCGAAGGATCTGGCGGCTGATCCGATGGCGACCGAGAAGCTGTCCACCGGCATCGATACGTTCGCCAAGGACCTGCAGGCATTGCGCGAGACGATTCGCGGGAAGCTGGGCTGATCTGCTGGGTTTGCTTTGCGAAGGGGGCGGCCTGTGGGCCGCCCTTTTTGTTTGTGCCTGGCTTGTTTGTTCTTGGCCTTCGATGTTGATCGGCTCGCGGGGATCCCGCGGGGACAGCGGGGGCAGGGCCCTTTCGGGACACGCCG
>DJAN01000149.1:19704-19961 GCA_002429615.1 Lysobacteraceae bacterium UBA6001 | reverse complement strand
GCCCGGGGCCGACGGCCCGGCCGCGCGCGGCCTGGTCGCCACGGTACAGCTGCTGCGGCCGGTGGCGGCGCCGTAGAAAAACGAAAGGCCGGGCAAGCCCGGCCTTCGTGTGCTGCCGATGTGGCGACGATCAGGCGATCGCGGCCTGGTAACGACGCTCGACCTCGTTCCAGTCGACGACGTTGTAGAACGCGCCGATGTATTCCGGGCGACGGTTCTGGTACTTCAGGTAGTAGGCGTGTTCCCACACGTCCAGG
>DJAN01000149.1:0-19521 GCA_002429615.1 Lysobacteraceae bacterium UBA6001 | reverse complement strand
GCGTGTTCCCACACGTCCAGGCCCAGGATCGGCGTGTTGCCCTCCATCAGCGGGCTGTCCTGGTTGGCGGTGCTTTCGACCACGACCTTCTTGTCCGGGGTGACGCTCAGCCACGCCCAGCCCGAGCCGAAGCGGCTGATGGCGGCCTTGGTGAAGGCTTCCTTGAACTTCTCGAAACCGCCGACGTCACGCTCGATGGCCTTGGCCACTTCACCAACCGGCTCGCCGCCGCCCTTGGGCGACATCACGGTCCAGAACAGCGAGTGGTTGGCGTGGCCGCCACCGTTGTTGCGCACCGGGCCCTGCAAGTTCTCCGGCAGCGACTTCAGGCGCGAGACCAGTTCCTCGACCGGCAGGTCGGCGTACTCGGTGCCTTCCAGCGCGGCGTTGACGTTGTTGATGTAGGTCTGGTGGTGCTTGGTGTGATGGATTTCCATCGTCTGCGCGTCGATGTTCGGTTCGAGCGCGTCGTAGGCGTAGGACAGCTTGGGGAGGGTATAGGCCATGGTGGATCTCCTTGAATCGTTTCATCCGCGGCCGCGGACGTTGCGGTGACAATGTTAAAGATGCGGCGCGCGGTTACCAAGTGCGGGCGTTGGGAGGGATCGTCCCACCGGCCCGCCGGCACCGCCGCGAGGGACGCCACGATGCCCCACTCCCCGGTTACCCCGGCGTGAACCGATGTCGTGCGGGTGTCCACCCGGCGCCCCCGGATGCGCATACTCTTGCCGACCCGAGTGCAGGAAGCCGTTCGAAGATGATGCGCAAACCCGCCCTGCTGGTCGTGGCCCTGCTCGTGCTGATCGGAGGGCTGTGGTGGCTGCGCCAGGCGCAGCAGCCGCACCCGCAGTTCGCGCCATCGATCACCGGCGAGGCCGCGCCGGCGGCGATCCCGCCGCCGCAAGCCGCCCGTGCCATCGACGGCCTGCCGCCGTTCCTGACCGACGAAGCGCGGCAGACCATCGCGCTGATCCAGCGCGGCGGCCCGTATCCGCACCGCCAGGACGGCAGCGTGTTCGGCAACCGCGAGGGCCGGCTGCCGCAACGTCCGCGCGGCTATTACCACGAATACACGGTGGACACGCCGGGGCTGTCGCATCGCGGCACGCGGCGGATCGTGACCGGCGGCGAGCCGGTGGAGATCTGGTACTACAGCGACGACCACTACGAGACCTTCCGCAGTTTCAGCGTACCGGCGCGGGGGAACTGATGGGCGCGCATTTCGATCTGGATCTGGGCGATCCCGGGCAGTCGGGGGTGTACCGGATCGCCCCGGAGGCCCTGGACACGATGGCCGCGCTGGCGCGCGATGCCGGCCTGCGGATCCTGCGCGTGGACCTGGCGGGGTGCGCGAGCAAGCGCACGCTGTTGGCGCGGCTGGCGACGCAGCTGGACTTCCCGCATGGCAGCGGGATGAACTGGGATGCGTTGTCGGACAACCTGCGCGACCTGTCGTGGCTGCCGGCGCAGGGCTATGCGTTGCTGCTGGAAGCGGTGGATGCGCTGCGCACGGGCGCGCCGGAGGATTTCCATGTGCTGCTGGACATCCTGGACGAGGGTGCGCTGGCGTGGGCGAACGAGGGGGTGGCGTTCGTGGCGTTCGTGAGCCTGCAGGATGAGGATGTGGCGGCGGGGAACTGAGGCTGCGGGGTTTGGTGTGGTGGATTTCGGCTGGGTTATCTCGCTGCGTGTACCCCCCTGCACTAATCCCACCGCGCGCACCCCACTGCGCGCCCCCACTGTAGGAGCGGCTTCAGCCGCGACCGCCATCTGACAGATCGCGACGCCACTCGTCGGGGCTGAAGCCCCTCACACAACGAGGTGCTTCTGACATGGCGAGGTCGGGGCTGAAGCCCCTCCTACAGAAGCGCGCCCCTGCCCCACCACATTGTGGGAGCGGCTTCAGCCGCGACTGCCATCTGACAGATCGCGACGCCACTCGTCGGGGCTGAAGCCCCTCCCACAAGGAGGTGCTTCTGACATGGCGAGGTCGGGGCTGAAGCCCCTCCTACAGAAGAGCGCCCTGCCCCACCCCATTGTAGGAGCGGCTTCAGCCGCGACTGCCATCCGGCAGATCACGACACCACCCACCACGCCTCAGCGCCCCTCACCCTCCTGCTTCTGCGTGCGCTCCTCCACCTTCGCCTCGCGCAGCTGCTGCTCGGACACCTTCAACGCCTTCACGTCCAGCGGCCGGATTGTCTGGATCCGGCACGGCAGCCGGATCGACCGCGTGCCTCCCAGCACGATCACATCATCAAACTTCGCCGACACCCGCCCCATCATGTTGGTGATCGAGATCGCCGGCGCGTAGTCCAGGTCGTTGCACGCGCCGGCGAACTCCAGCAGGTACGCCGTGCCCGGCTTGGTCCACACCGCCAGCGCGCTGTCGCCCAGGTTGGTCCAGCCGTTGAGGCTGTTGAAATACTGGAAATCCCGCACCGGCGCGCCGGCATGCGCGCGGTACAGCGCCAGCCGTTCGTCGTCGCTGATGCGATCGGTGGCGCAGCCGGCCAGGCCGGCGGCAAACGTGGCGGCCAGCACCGCCAGGGACAGGACTCGCTTCATTGCCGGCACCTCGCAGGGAACTGGCGCCATCTTGCCGCGCTGGCAGCGCGGCGGCGCACCTCCCGCCACCGCCCGTTCAGCGCCGGCAAGGCCTGGCCTCACTTGCCCGGCGCCGACACCGCCAGCGGCCGCACATAGGTCAGCAGGCTGACCAGCAGCTTGCCCGGCTCCTCCCACGGCATCATGTGCGCCGAGTGCTCGAACCACACGCCCTGCTTCATCGGCGCGCGCACCTTCGCCAGCCACTGCGCGGTGGGCTCGGACGGCGTGGTGTAGTCGTGGCGCCCCATGAACATCAGCACCGGGATCGGGAACTGCTGCACACCGGTGAAGTCCACCGCCAGGAATTCCGGCAGCACCCGCCCCAGCGTGAACACATTGCTGGCGTCGATCGCGCAGCGGTCGGCATCGCGATAGTCCGGCGACAGCAGCGGGCCGTTGAAGAAGTAGTCTGAGGTATCGCGGTAGGCGGTCATGCCGCCGTAGTACTGCGCCCAGCGGCGGGCACTGACGATGCGCTCGCGGGTGATCGGCGTGTTGCCCGGATACGGCGCGATCGACGCCAGCTCCCGTTCCGCCTCCACATTGTGATGCGCCTTGGCCTGCGCCACCGCGTAGTCGTAGCTGATGCGCTCGTTCTCGCGGACGTTGATGACCTGGCCGACGCCGACATACGCATAGAACAGGTCCGGGCGCTTGAGCGCGGCGCGCATCGAGACGATGGTGCCCCAGCTGTGCCCCATCAGGATCACCTTGGGCTTGTGGTAGCGCTGGCGCACCGCCTCGGCGATGGCGATGGCGTCGTCCACGTAGCGGTCGATCTGCAGGGTGTCGGCCACCGCGTCGGGCGGGTTGTCGGCAAACGTGCGCCCGGCGGCACGCTGGTCGTAGGTGACCATCGTGAAGTATTCCTCCAGCGGCCGCTGGAACTGCCACAGCGTGGGTGTCAGCGGCGAGGCGGGGCCGCCGTGGACGAACAGCACCACCGGGTTGTCGCGGTCCTGCCCGCGCGCGGTGACCCACTGCGCGATGCCCCCCGCCTGCTCGGCCCAGGATTCCTGCACGCCGTTCGGCGTGGTGATGCGCCCCAGGTCGGCAACGATCGCCCGCGCCTTGCCGTACTGCGCCGTGGTATCCGGGCACGACTCGGCCGCCTGCAACGAACCGCACAGCAACGCCATCAATCCGATCACCCAATGCTTGCCCATGCCTGTCTCCCTTGCTGGCTTGCGTGTGGGAGGAAGGCTATCGGGCCGCGACGGCGGCCGGAATATGCAGGAGGTCGTGTCCGCGTGGCGGACAGCGCGGACAGCGGCCGGACGCCGGGGCTGGTGCGCCGACTTCACATCCCGTAACGTTCGGCAGTCCAGTTCCGGTAGCCCACATGCCTGACCATCTACAGCGCAGTCTCGCCAACCGCCACCTGCAGCTGATCGCGATCGGCGGCGCCATCGGCACCGGGTTGTTCATGGGCTCGGGCAAGACCATCAGCCTCGCCGGCCCGTCCATCCTCTTCGTCTATCTCATCATCGGCGCGATGCTGTTCTTCGTGATGCGCGCGATGGGCGAGCTGCTGCTGTCGAACCTGGAGTACAAGTCGTTCATCGACTTCTCCACCGACCTGCTCGGCCCCTGGGCCGGCTTCTTCTGCGGCTGGACCTACTGGTTCTGCTGGATCATCACCGCCATCGCCGACGTCATCGCCATCGCCGCCTACGCGCAGTTCTGGTTCCCGGGGCTGGCGCCATGGATACCCGCCGTGCTGTGCGTGCTGCTGCTGCTCACGCTCAACCTGGCCACGGTGAAGCTGTTCGGCGAGATGGAGTTCTGGTTCGCGCTGATCAAGATCGTCGCCATCGTCGCGCTGATCGTCACCGGCGTGGGGCTGGTGGCCTGGGGCTTCCAGTCGCCGAACGGCAGCGTCGCCTCGGTGGCCAACCTGTGGAATGACGGTGGCTGGTTCCCGATGGGCATCGGCGGCTTCTTCGCCGGCTTCCAGATCGCGGTATTCGCCTTCGTCGGCATCGAGCTGGTGGGCACCACCGCCGCCGAGACCGCCGACCCGGAGCGCAACCTGCCCAAGGCGATCAACTCGATCCCGGTGCGCATCATCATCTTCTACGTGCTCGCGCTGGCCGCGATCATGTGCGTCACCCCGTGGCGCGAAGTGGTGCCGGACAAGAGCCCGTTCGTGCAGCTGTTCGTGCTGGCCGGCGTGCCGGCCGCGGCCAGCCTGATCAACTTCGTGGTGCTGACCTCGGCCACCTCCTCGGCCAACAGCGGCATCTTCTCCACCAGCCGCATGCTGTACGGCCTGGCCGAGGAAGACCACGCGCCGAAGGCGTTCTCCAAGCTCTCGCGCGCGGCGGTGCCGGCACGCGGCCTGCTGTTCTCCTGCATCTGCCTGCTGCTCGGCGCGATGCTGGTGTACGTAGTGCCGAACCTGGTGACCGCCTTCACCCTGGTCACCACGCTGTCGGCGGTGCTCTTCATGTTCGTGTGGTCGCTGATCCTGTGCGCCTACATCGCCTACCGGCGCAAGCGCCCGGAGCGCCACGCCACCTCGAAGTTCAAGCTGCCCGGTGGCGTGCTGATGTGCTACGTGGTGCTGGCGTTCTTCGCCTTCGTGATCGTGCTGCTGACCCTGCAGCCGGACACGCTGCAGGCGCTGCTGGCGAGCCCGGTGTGGTTCCTGCTCCTGGGCATCGGCTACCTGTTCAAGCGCAAGCGCACCGCCAGGGCCGCATAGCACCGCGGTAAAACGCAGCCCGTTCCCGCGCCCGGCCATTGGCCGGGCGCTTCATTTCCGGGGCCCGGAAACTGGCCGCTTTGCCGGCGCGGCCGCGTTGGCGTGGGTGTGAGCGACGGACGGCCCCGTGGAGGCGGGATGCGTGCGTCGCAAGGAGCACGGAATCGCCAAGGAGAAGTGCCATGTCCCAGTTCCTGATGGTGGCCGTCGTCGGCCTGATGCTGCTGCTGCCGTTGCTGCCGGCCTCGGCGATCTTCTACCTGCTCAAGACGCGCCAGGAGCGCCTGAAGGACCGCGCCCCCGGCCTGGCCAGCGGCGTGTTCGACGTGCTCGGCTTCAAGATGAGCTTCGAGGCCGCCGGCTCGACCGCGACCTACCTCACCCTGCTGGGCTTCGCGACCTTCCTGTTCCTGCACATGGAGGCGCTGGACCGGCACGAGCGCGACAAGGACAAGCAGGACGCCTGGCTGGTACAGGTGCCGGTGTTGATGAAGGATGCCAGCGGCAAGGAGATCGCACCGGGCAGCTACGAGTACAGCCAGATCAAGGCCTCGGTGACGCCGTATTCGGTATTGCGTGCGAACAAGCTGTCGCTGTGGGTGACGCGGCAGGATGGCGCCTTCCCTGCCCTGAACCTGGAGGTCTCCGGCACGCCGCCGAAGGTGGTGGACCTCAACGACACCAGCATCGCCCAGGTGCAGGACGGCAACCGCATCGTGGTGCAGCCGGCGACGATCACGTTGCTGGCGCCGTACAACGCGACCACGGGTGGCGTGCCGGTGGTGGGACCGGTGCCGGCGCCCGCCCCCGCGATCGCGCCGGCGGCGACGACCGTGGCGGGTCTGGCGACGCCGCCGGTCACGACGGGGACGGGGCAATGAAGCGGATCTTCTGGATGGGCGCGGCGGCGCTCGGGCTGTGGCTGCTGGCTGGCGACGCGTGGAGCGCGCAGGTGCGCGGACGGGTGGATTTCTACGGGCCGTCCGGGGTGTTCCCGATGGTGAACGCCAACGTCGCGCTATGCACGGCGCCGGGGGCATGCGTGGCGCAGGGCGTCACCGGCGCCGATGGGATGTACTACCTGACCACCGCGCCGGGGAACTACCAGCTGGTCATCAACGGGATGACCAAGCAGCAGCTGCAGGTGCCGGACGTGCCGCTGTTCGACGTGGCGCCGTTGCCGGGGAACCGGTGAGGCGACGCGGCGCGCGGGTGGGATGGCGGCGTGGCGCCATGCGCCGGTAGGATCGACCGCCATCCTTCGAGGCCGGACCGATGCCGCGCACACCCTACCTCATCCGACCTGCGCAACCGCGTGACGCCGCGGCCTGGGAGCGCCTGCGCGAGCAGCTGTGGGAAGGCGATGACCACTGCGGCGAGATCGCCGCCTACTTCGACGGCGAAGCGGAAGAGCCGAATGAGGTGCTGCTGGCGCTCGATGCGGCGGGCGTGGCGGTGGCGCATATCGAGTTGTCGCTGCGCGAGGACGTCGAAGGACTGGTGGGCGTGCGCACCGGCTACATCGAGGGGCTGTTCGTGGAAACCTCGCACCGCGCGTCCGGCGTGACCCAGCAGCTGCTGCGGGCCGCCGAGGCGTGGTCACGCGAACAAGGCTGTGCGGCGTTTGCTTCGGATCGGGATGACCGGGTGATCGTGCATGCGCGTTATGCGCGCCAACCGGCCTGATTCACGCGCAGCGCAGACGATGTAGCGCGGTCTCGGCGATGCGGGGAAACATCGCGGGCTCTCCGAACGCACGCGCCGCCAGCATGGCCCCATGCACGGTCGCCATGAACGTCCGGGCTTCGGACTCGGCGGTATCGGCGGGCGCCATCACGCCCTGCGCCACGCCATCGTCGATAACCGAGCGCAGCCAGCCGGTGAGATCGGCGAAGTGGCCACGCACCTCCTGCGCCACTTCCTCCGGCAATGCCGCCAGTTCGCCGGCCAGCAGCGCGCAGATGCAGATCGGGTGCTGCGCCGAGGCGATGCAGTCGGCCCAGTAGCGGCAATAGCCTTCCAGGCGTGCGTAGGGATCGGCCACGTTCGCCGACAGCGCGGCCATGCCCAGCGCGGCCTCGGCGCGGTAACGCGCCACCACCTGCTGCACCAGCGCGGCCTTGCTCGCGAAATGGTGATGGATGCTGGGCTTGCTGATGCCGACGACCTGCGCGATGTCGGCATAGCTGAAGCCGTTGTAGCCCCCGACGGCGAGGAACTCGGTGGCGCGGCGGACGATTTCCTCGGCCTTGGGGGACAACGCGGGCATCGCGTCCGTGGCGGACTCGATCATGGATTCTCCGGGGATCAGGCGACGGGGCGACGCCGCAGCAGAACGATCTGCCATGTTAGCCCGAGCACCAGCGCGACCAGCAGGCCGCCCTGGGTGCCGAGCAGCAGCGGGTCTTTGAGGTCGGTCACGAACGGATGGCCGGCCGGCAAGCGGCGCAGGGTTTCGGACACGGTGGGCAGCATGAGCAGGAACACGCTGAAGCTCAGGGCGATGGTCTCCACGTAGCGGCTCGCGCGCGGCGACAGTGGCAGGCGGTGTGCGCCGTAGCCGATGAAGAGCATCGCCAGGGTAACGGCGCCGATGACCACGCTCACCGGCTGGTGTGCGATGAGGAATACGGACGAGGCGCCGATGAGCATGAACCAGAAGTACGCGTGGCCCGCCGGGGAGCGCGGGGTGATGCGCCCGTGGCGCAGGAGCATGTACGCGGCCAAGGGGATGGCGGGGAGGCTGCCGAGGGTGTGCAGCCAGCCTAGGGGGGAGATGCCGAGCATGGACGGGACTCTAAGAGGCGGGACAATCAATCTACCTACTAGTAGGTAGATTCGTCAACTCCGGCGAGATCACATGCAGAAGCGCTGCCTGACGAGGACCGCATCGGCTATCAACTGACGCTCGCGATCCGTTGGATCGGCAGCGGACGCGGACTCCGCTGCCCGCCGAATGGCGGGGCAAGGGTCGTCGGTGTAGCCCGGCGGCCACAGACCGGCGAGCCTTCCGAAATCGCGGACGATCTGCTGGACAGTAATGAGTGATTTAGCCCGGAAGCGTTCGGGCGGTGGGCGCATCCGCGTGCCCGCCTTGGAGGGAGCGAAGATATCGGCGCGGAAAGCTTCGGGCCCCGGCACCAGCGGCGCAACGTCAGGAACCGGAGACGACCTGCTAGAAGTCGTCGCGCGTGTGGCCGACGCAGACAAACTGCGCGAAGCGGCAAAGCTCCGTACATACTTGCAGGCCGCATACAATGCCGGCATCCGCGCACGGCAGTCTGCAGGTAGCAGCCCCGCCCTACGGTCACTGAAGGTGACCACAAATCCTGCCAGGGACCTGCTCACTGTCGCGGGCTCATCCCAACCCAAGGATCGCGCGCTCAGCGAGGCGGAGCTGAGGTGCTACTGGAAACGGATTGCCGCACTTCCGGACCACGACGGGGCCGCGCTGAGATTCCATCTACTGACTGGCGGGCAACGCATGGAACAGCTTGGCCACGCCACAACTTCCGACTTAGATCATGACGCACGTGCTGTGCGGCTCTGGGACACTAAAGGTCGACGGACGACTCCGCGAAAGCACATGGCCCCCCTCATCCCTGCAGCGCTCGAGGCGCTTCGGGACATGGCTCCCAATCGGGTCGGAGAATACCTATTTACCGTTACGGCCGGTGCGTCGGGTGCCGACCCAGGCACACTGCGAAAGCGCCTCCTTCCGGTGGTATCTGCCATGCAGGCCGCAGGAGAACTGCCTGACGGTCCGTTCACCGTCGGGGATCTGCGGCGAACCGTTGAGACTCGCCTGGCTGCTCTGGGGGTATCGCTCGAAGTGCGCGGCCAACTGCAATCCCACGGCCTGGGCGGCGTACAGGCACGCCACTATGACCGCCACGACTATTTGAATGAAAAGCGAGAAGCGCTCGAAATCCTTTACCACCTTCTCGTCGCAGGCCCCAAACCTTCAAGTGCCAAAAAGCGCAGGAGGCCTGCGCGAGAAGAATTCACGACAGACTAATCTTGCCTCTCCCTCCCGTTTAAATCCCCGACATTGAAGCGAGGACTTGTAGGAAGCAGCGGCAGCGTAGCCTTGCCCTGCTTCACGTACTCAACTAGCTGTCGCATGCGTCTTTCATGCGCGAGCAGAATCTGAGCGCCAACTAGCGGGTCGCGAGATGCTGAGACAAGCGCGCCGTAACCTTCGTACCCCATGCTACGAGCAACCTCTTCGGCCAGCCGGTTCAGCTCTTCAGCATAGTCTGCGGCCAGCTCCAAAGGCCTCTTCTTCTGTCGACGGGCTTCTTCGCGAATCTCATAGATCGTCTTCTGAAGCGAACGAACTGCTTTCGCGGTACTTGCGGCGCCGATAGTGTAAGCAGAAACATGCATAGCCAACTGCACTGCGGTATGCACGTTGAGGTAGAGGTCCATCCAGCCTGGTGATGCATACCTAATCTGGGCAATGATCGGCCTAGAACCCTCGGGGGCAGCCGAACCCATATACCTATACAGGTTGACGATGGAATGGCCACCCATGAAAGGGTAGTTTTTCAGCGCGTATGAAACAGTGCTTGCTCGACCAGAATCCTGGCGACCAAAAAAGTGCATGAACAAGTAGCACTGCTCGTAGAGATGAGGGAACACATATAGGTCCCTCATCGACCATCGCTCATCCATAAGGATCGTATAGTCGCCCTTGTGCAGAGCCCCGTCCCTGGCGTCAATCATATTTTTGCAAGCCTCTTCAGCGTCTTCTTATAGTTGGTGATGAACTGATCCACGGCAATGTCGTCGCCATAGAAGTTCTTAGAATCGCATCCACTGCGCTCATCTAGTCCGCAACGCTCCCTTACCGCTCTAAGGACGTTACGCCCTACAACAGCACCTTCCCGAGGATATGGGATATGCGCCACGCGCTTTGCGATGACCTCTTCCCTGCCAAAACCTAGGAATGCTCGCTTCTTCGAATAGCGAACGACATCAATAAAGTTTCCGCGAGGATTCTCCAGCTCCACATCGAATCGCCTTAGGATTCTGCGAAGCTCTCGAAACGTAATCACCTTCTCGCCGTGCTCCGCATTGCGCGTCCGCGTTCTCAACCAAGACGCGATTGCTTGAACCTCCACATCGGACGCATCAAACTTTTGATTCTTCGGAGCAAAATGCCTCGAAGCGATCCTAAGCATCAGGGTGTACAGCTCCCCCTGATCTACGTTCCCCCTAATGGTCATGCCATTCTTATCTAGATGGCAGAGCAGACTCACGAGCGCAGCCCGCTTGTTCCCGTTGTGGAACCCATGGTTCCTACAAACCCCAAAGCACAGCGTCGCGGCGTTTGAGACAGCGTCGTCGTACTTCAGCTTACCTTGAAAACCAACATGTTGGCGGTCAACTGCCGACTGGACCAGGCGCCCATCTTCTCGCACACCAGGTGGTGATATGGGATCGTCGGTCTCGGCAAAATCATCGGTTAAGACCCGATGTATATAGAGAACCTCTGATACTGCCAGCGTATTGATCATACCCCCCCCCTGTTTGGCGATACTAACAATCAAGCGCCGCCCAGTCCAAAGGTCAACCCCATGTGCTACGCCGCCGAAATCCAAGCTGACCACGAAAGGCTCGTCCGTGAGTTCGGAGCGGTCATAGACATTCATGGATTCTCAAGTTATGGCTACGCCAGAACGGCGGATCCCGAAGATGCGGAGGCTATAATCGACGCATTTCGCGGGGCCGCCAAGGTGCTTTGGGACTGATCCCAGAGCAATAGACCGCGACGTGGCGCAGAATCGAAGTCCTCAAGGGAGAGACGCGATGTTGACGAAGCTGTTTAGCGCTTGGGCGTCGCGAAAGGCCGATGCACACATGCGCCGGAGCATGGGACTCGTCCAGACAGATTGGTTTGAGTACCGGCCCAGAAACTCCAAGCCGCCGGAGGAAGACATTGTCTCCTTCGCCCGCCCATTCATGGCCCCCATGCTGGATCGACTTTCTGCCGATCCTTATTGGGGAAGACGAGACGCCGGGGCTCGATTCGACTTGGTCTATCTGGTCCTGCGCAATGATGCTGAGACAGAGGTGGGGCGGGCGAAGCTCGCCGCCATGCGGAAGATGCTGCTGCAGCATCCGGCTTTGGCTCCCCGGCAGTGACCCGCGAAGCAGCCCAGCGCGCGGAAGAACTGCAGTACGCTCCCAACTTCTTTTCCCGTCACTTCGGCCACGTCCCACCGTTCGAGCCGCTGCCGCCAAACAGCCGCCCTGACGTGTGCGTCCATTTCGAAGGCAAGCGCGTCGGGATCGAGATGACCGGTGCCCCTGACAGCAAGCAAGCCGTCTACGACACCTTTGCCGCTGGACTACTCGAAGGTGCCAAAGAGCGCCACGAGAGTCTCGGAGGGATGCCTGGAGGCGTCATGGTATCGCTTCGCCCCAGGTTCACCACGGCCGGCAAGTTCGCAAAAGCACTTGGCGAGAAGCTGGGCGAGGCAATGACGGAGCTTTGGCTGAATCGAGAGGTCACCACAGTGATCGATAGCGACCGCCTGCCGGGCGATCTGGCGGGCATCATCACACGCATCACGGCGTTCCCGGTGGAGGGGCCAAGGCGACACATTGGCAGGCCCCCATGGCGTCATGGGTACAGGGGATCACTGCCGAGACCTTGCAACCTGTCATCGATCGGAAGGCCAAGAAGATGGACGCGTACAAGATGATGGGCTGCGACGAGCTGTGGCTGCTGATCTACGCCAAACCGAAGTCGTCGGAAATGTTCGACCTGGTTCGCGAGTTCCACCCCGCCCTACTGCACAGCCCGTTCGCACGAACCTTCTTCGCGGACCCATGGCGCACGCTGGAGCTCGCGACCGGGTGAGGCGATCGTCTCAAGTGGTGAACATAGGCCGGCATAGGCTGCCCCCCCCAGAGTCCGCCGAGGTCCACCCCATGTGCTACTCCGCTGAAATACAAGCCGACTACAAAAAGCTTGTCCGCCAGTTCGGGGCGATCATGGACCTGGACGCCTTCGCGAAGCTGTGGCTGCGCCAGAACAGGACGGAAAAGAGGCCGAAGACACCGAAGGCGATGGACGATGCATTCCGCGAGGGTGGCGAGGGTGCGCTAGGGTTGATCGCCAAAGAGATAGCCGCGTGGGACCTGCTGGGCGCCCAGGCATGGGAGGCTGACCTCTTCACCCAGCGCCGCCGCATCGCCGACGCGGAACGGAAGCTGGCGACCAAGCCCACCAAGACTGCGCAGACCGAGCTGGAGCGTGCCGGCAGGAAGCAAGCCCAGGTCGAGGGATGGCTATCCGACCTGCGGCGGAAGGAACCGAAGTCCAAGGATTACCGCATCTTCCCTGGCTGGTATGCCCCCGTCATCGTGTCGGAGAACGGGCAGCGGATCATCCGCCCCATGCGCTACCAGTGCCGGCCACCGAAGGCACCCAGCAGCTATGACAGGGACTACCCAGGCACCTACAACGCCCGCCGAGACAACCTCGAGCGCGCCTGGAAAGACCTATTCGGCTACCGGCACGGTCTGATTGTGGTCGGCCGGTTCTATGAGAACGTCGAGATAGACGGGAAGAATGTTGTGGTGCAGTCCAGCCCCGCGATAAGTCGCCGATGCTGGTTGCGTGCCTGTGGTCGCACTGGCAGGACCCTAAGGGCATCGAGCCGGACCTCTACAGCTTCGCCGCGATCACCGACGATCCGGAGCCCGAGGTGGCCGAGGCCGGGCATGACCGAACAATCATCAACATCAAGCCCGAACACGTAGACGCCTGGCTCAATCCTGACTCGGCGAACCTGGCAGCCATGTATTCCATCTTCGATGACAAAGCCCACCCGTTCTACGAACACAAAGCGGCTGCTTGACCTATCCGCCTCGAATACAAGGACGATCGATGCGCTTCAATCAGATACTAATCTTGGACACCATTCCGGCGGGCGAGCGGAATACCGCTCTCCGACTGCGCGACGATCTTTTGATTCGATCCGACATCTTCGGACCGACCCCCGAGGTCCTCTATCACCGAGTCGAAAACCGGGTCGATGCTCTGGGCTACCTGTCTCAGGTTGCCGACAGGATTACGGCGCCAGGGGACATTCCAGTGCTTCATTTCGAATGCCATGGAGGTGAGGATGGCGTCCGATTCGCGGACGGGTCCGATTGTTCGTGGACGGACCTGAAACCAAGCCTTGTTCAGTTGAATGTGGCTTCCGCCATGAATCTCCTTGTAGTCATGGCTTCATGTGACGGCCATCAGTTGACTCAAACGGTCCAACTGACGGATACCGCCCCGCTCTTCGCGCTAATCGGTGCTACGTGTCGGCTGCTTCCCGAAGAGATTGAACACTGCTACCTAGAGTTCTACAGCACGCTCTTCGAAACACGCAGTGCCTCGCAAACCTTCGCGGCGCTCCGCGCCACTCGCCCGGACACTTACGTGTATCGCAGTGCAGAAATGATCTTCGAGTTCGTATGGGATCACCAGCAAAGGACTGCGGAATCACCCGAAGGGAGACTGCTCCGAGCCGAAGAACTGTTTCGACAGCGCGGAGCAGAGTTACCTGGTCACATTACGCCTGAGGACATTGCACAGCTCTACAGAGATAAGAATCGCTACTTCTTCGACACCTTCCGTCGCGACTTCTTCATGATTGACCGGTTTCCCGAACATGTCGAAAGGTTTCCCATCGCCTACCGGCCGCCCGAGGATTACGAGGCGGAAGCGGCACATGAGTGACCGTCATCCATAAAGCGTTCCTGACGGGGCTGCAAGAGGCCCAAGTTGAGTTCCTGGCCTCTGCGGGGTGCGCTCGGGGCCACGGCACCGGACGCGATCCGCGATCACCCATTCCAAACGCTGACCGAATCACTTCGCCTTGAACATGCGGTCAACTCGGTCCCCCAGCGCCTCGAACATGTCCCGCGCATCGACCAACTCCTGCGGGATCGGATTGCGTCGCCGCCACACGGTCACTTCACGCCCAGGCCGCAGTGCCATGTGGGAGAAGGCCGGCCCAACACCAGCAGTGGACAGGGCCACGAAGAACATCATGTTCGGCAGTTGGATCACGAAGACCGGATGTCCGCCAAAGTCGCGCCGGTGAGGGGTCGCGTAGAGACCCGCGAGAGCACTGCGGGTCACCACGATAGAAACCTCGCGCCCCCCGTCGATGGTCGATTGGCCACCGTGGAGGGCCTGCAGTGCCTCCTGGGCAATCTCCGGTTCGTTAACGGCGTTCAACTCCCAGCGGTCGCTGAGGTGAGCGCGCAAAAGCGTGTTCATCGCGAACGAGTGCAGCCTCGCCGGATCGCCTTCAAACGTGGGCAAACTGGCCGCACCCCAGCGAACCGTAGGAAGCGACAACGCCAGCGCACGACGCCTGAACATGATGGCGTAGTCATCAGCCCGACCGAACAGGCGTTCGCAGTCCAGACACGCCAGGTTGTCGTCGAACAGGCCTGCCATTGCATAGGACGCGCGCGGGCCGTTGGTGAGGGACATGCCGACCAACTTCCGCTCTTCGCCGGCAGCCTCTTTTGTGAGGGAATCGGGATAGATATGGCACCGGATGAGCTTCGCGACCTGCTGACCGCAAACCTTGCAGAGTGGCATTTGGTTCTCCCCTTGTGACCCGCGCGAGGACTGCGGGCCCCTGGATCGTACCAGCCCCCGTTCCGGCCGATTCCTGCAGAAGAATCCAAAGGGGTCTCGATGGTCGGACTCGCGCCCAATCCCCCCATGGGCCCCAGCCAGGCGCAAAAGAGGGGCCCCAGGTTCACCCGCTAGGCCACCGCCGGGGCACCGCCGGCCACCGGGTCGCCGGAGCTGCACCCAAGGGCATTCGAGGGGCCGCCCGAGTGACCCTGTAGGGTCGCCGCGCTTGGAGGCTGCACGGGTCTGGAAGGCGGCTACCTCCACGGTCAACTTGTCGGCGCAAGCCGGCACCGTCAGGCCGGTAAGGGCGCCGCCTATTTGGAGGCTTTGTGCGAAGCAAGGCGCGCTGCTGCCCGCGCGCATGATCGTCTTCGGCATGACCGCGATTGTCAGCAGCACCGGCAAAACACGCACCTGCGCCCAGCAGCGGAGGGTGATGCGCTCCCGTTTGCAGGGACTGCGTCAGTACCTGGGATGCCTGACTGCCCTGGTCGATCCCGCGAATAACTTCAGGGCGCTCTTCGGATCGATCCCAGCGGGCCAAGCAGTCGCCTTTGACATGGGCCAGCGATATCACGCGACGATCAGAAGGATCCGCGAAGAAGCGCGACTGGATTGGGGTACGGCCTACCTTTTGAAGCAAATGGAGCCGCTGATCGCGGCTATCGCCACCGCAGAACAACGGGCAATCCCGAGGGACCCGCAGGAGGCTTTGCGAGCACTCCCGCGCACAGCCTCAGTACGGATCAAGGGTCATGCGTTGGCGGCCGAGTGGGAGCGCAGCCTACCTGCGGAGATGTTCCTGCCGACGCTTCGCAGCCAAGGCGCATGACCACTACGAATCCATCCCAGAAACCAACCAACGTTTGCGTTGACCGCAACGGCGAAGCTGCCGGACTGTCGCGCTACTCAAGGATATAGAAATGCAAGAACAGAACAGCAGCACCGCTCTGCCTTCTCGTCTGATTCGGCTCCCCGAGGTGCAACGCCTAACCGGACTCGGCCGATCCACCATCTACGCAATGGTTGACGCTGGATCGTTCCCTCGCCAACGCAAAGTAACTCCAACGATGGCTGTGTGGTCAGAGACTGAGGTTGGCGACTGGTTGTCTCGCGTGCTCAGAACGTGGCGTAGGCAGGTCTAGCCTTTGCGCAATAGGGAGTGAGTAGGAACCAGGGACAAAGAAAAGGGCCTGCATTTCTGCAAGCCCTTCTAAATTCAATGGTGGCCGGGGAGGGAATCGAACCCCCGACACGGGGATTTTCAATCCCCTGCTCTACCAACTGAGCTACCCGGCCATCCGTCGCAAGCAGTGCTGCGTTGCGAGGACGCGCATCATAACGATGGTTACGATTTTGGGCAAGCTTTCGTGACAACGAAATCCACGCACGCCGCCAAACCCCTGCCCCGCCAGCGTTTTCCGCAGCTTCACGCAACCTGACCACGCCCCTGCCTAGCCTGCGTGCCTGACCGCTGGAGGAGCCCGATGCCCCGTACCGCCGCCATCCTGTCCCCGCTGCTGCTCATGCTCGCCACCTTCGCCGCGCCCGCCCTCGCCGGCCGCCACGAACCGCCGGTGACCTCCGTGCCGCAGCTCGACCTCTCGCGCTACGCCGGCACCTGGCACGAGATCGCCCACCTGCCCGTCTCTTTCCAGAAGAAATGCCAGGGCGAAATCACCGCGCAGTACACCCTGCGCGACGACGGCAAGGTCGGCGTCCGCAACCGTTGCCGCGTCGCCGATGGCGGCTTCATCGAGGCCGAAGGGGTCGCGCGACGGGTAGAGGACCACCCCGGCCGGCTCGAAGTGCGCTTCGCGCCCGACTGGCTGTCCTGGTTCCCCTGGGCCTGGGCCGACTACTGGGTCATCGCCCTCGACCCCGACTACCAATGGGCCGTCGTCGGCGACCCCGGCCGCCGCTACCTGTGGATCCTCTCGCGCACGCCCAGCATGCCGCGCATGCAGTTCGAACAGCTCAAGGCCCGCGCCGCCGCCATGGGCTACGACCTCGAACCGCTCATCCTTGCCACGCCGCTGGAGTGACGCATTGCCGCAACGCCCCTGCCATACGGCGTAGTATGCTTTAGCCTGGTTCCAACGATCCGAGGTGGGGCAATGCAGGGACGTATGCGTCCGTGGCGCGGGATCGCCGCGCTAGTGATGATGGCCGCGGTACTTGGCCTGGCATCGTGCAGCAGCAACGTGCGCCGGGTGTCCGAGCCGGCGGTGAGCATCCAGCAGCTGACCGTGCGCGCCGATGGCAGCTGGTCGCTGGAACTGCGCCTGCAGAACTACAGCAGCATTCCCATGCAGTTCGAGACCGTCGCGCTGGACGTCAGCGTCGGCGGTGAATCCGCCGGCCATCTGCAGCAGGCGGTGAACTACTCCATCGGGCCGGAGACCGCCGACGTGGTCACCGTGGCCCTGCAGCCCAGCTCCAGCGCCAAGATGCTGGTCGCCGACGTGCTCGCCGGCGGCCGTGGCCTGCCCTACGAACTCAAGGGCACGGTCACCGCCACGCCCGAAGAGAAGAAGTCGCGGCAGTTCGAGGTCAGCGGCCGCAGCACGTTGAACCCCGCGCCCGGCCTGAGCGGCGTGCTGCGCTGAGCCGCGCGCGCCCTTCTTCCTCCTTTCCATCGCATTCCGCTTCCTACAGGTTCCCCATGAGCAGCTATACCGCCCCCGTGGCCGACATCCGTTTCGCCCTGCACGATGTGCTCGGCGTCGAAGCCCTGTTCCAGCGCCTGGGCCTGAGCGAGGCCACCGCCGACATCATCGACGCGGTGCTCGAAGAAGCCGCGCGTTTCAGCGGCACGGTGCTGGCACCGCTGAACAGCATCGGCGACGAGATCGGCTCGGTGTTCGACAAGTCCACCGCCGCGGTCACCACCCCCCCGGGCTTCAAGCAGGCCTATGACCAGTTCGTCGAGGGCGGCTGGACCGGCCTCACCGCCGCGCCGGAATTCGGCGGCCAGGGCCTGCCGCATACGCTGGGCGTGCCGCTCAACGAGATGGTCAACGCCGCCAACCTGGCCTGGGGCAACTTTCCGCTGCTCTCGCATGGCGCGGTGGAAGCGCTCAAGCACCACGGCGAGGACTGGCAGCAGGAAGTGTTCCTCAAGCCGCTGATCGAGGGCCGCTGGACCGGCACCATGTGCCTGACCGAACCGCATTGCGGCACCGACCTCGGCCTGCTCAAGACCCGCGCCGAGCCGAACGCGGACGGCAGCTACTCGATCACCGGCACCAAGATCTTCATCACCGCCGGCGAGCATGATCTCACCGACAACATCGTCCACCTGGTGCTGGCCAAGCTGCCGGACGCACCGCCGGGGGCGAAGGGTATCTCGCTGTTCGTGACGCCGAAGTTCAAGGTGGCGCGCGATGGCACGGTGGGCGAGCGCAACGCGCTGGCCTGTGGCTCGATCGAGCACAAGATGGGCATCAAGGCGTCGGTGACGTGCGTGATGAACTTCGACGGCGCGCAGGGTTACCTCGTCGGCCAGCCGCACAAGGGCTTGCAGGCGATGTTTACGATGATGAACACCGCGCGTTTGGGCGTGGGCCTGCAGGGTATCGGCCTGTCCGAGCGCGCGTACCAGAACGCGCTGCGCTATGCGCGCGAGCGTCTGCAGTCGCGCTCGCTGTCGGGCGCGAAGTTCCCGGACAAGCCGGCCGACCCGATCATCGTGCAGCCGGACGTGCGCCGCATGCTGCTGACGATCAAGTCGCTGACCGAAGGCAGCCGCCTGCTCGCGCTGCACGCGGCGACGCTGATCGACGTGGCGCACCACGCGCAGGACCCGGCCGAGCGCGAGCGCGCCGATACGCTGGTGAGCTTCCTGACGCCGATCTCCAAGGCCTGCCAGACCGAATGGGGCATCGAGAACACCTACCACGCGCTGCAGTGCTTCGGTGGCCATGGCTACATCCATGAGCACGGGATGGAGCAGCTGGCGCGCGATGCGCGCATCACCACGCTGTACGAAGGCACGACCGGCATCCAGGCGCTGGATCTGATGGGCCGCAAGACCGCGGCGAGCCAGGCGGCGGGATTGAAGCTGTTCCTGGCCGAGATCGAAGCGTTCGCGCGCGAGCATGAGGGCGATGCCGAGCTGGCGGAGTTCATCAAGCCGCTGCGCGACAAGGCCAGCGAGTGGGCGATGCTGACGCGCGAGGTGCTGGAACGTGCGGCGCGTGATCCGGAGGAGATCGGCGCGGCGAGCTACGACTACCTGTTCTACTCGGGGTATGTGGTGCTGGCGTACTGGTGGGCGCGCAGCGTGGCGGCGTCGGGTGGCAAGGATGCGGCGCTGGCGACGGCGAAGCGGGAAACGGCGCGGTTCTATTACGCGCGGATCCTGCCGAGGACGCTGGCGCATGCGGCGCAGATCCGCAGCGGCGCGAAGGCGTTGATGGCGCTGGATGAGGCTCTGTTCGGGTGAGTGAGCCGGGGGTGGGTCCGATGGGCGTACCCCCTTCCTCCTCCCGCTTCCTCCTGCTTTATTTGTAGGAGAGGCTTCAGCCGCGACCGTGCG
>DJAN01000051.1 GCA_002429615.1 Lysobacteraceae bacterium UBA6001 | reverse complement strand
GAAAGGGCCCCGCCCCCACAGGCCCGACAGATCATCCCGACCGGACGACAAAGGCCACGTGCGCCCACCGTCCCGTCCACGAATGAAATCTACCGAGGAAATCCTTGTTTCTTTTCGCTTCTCTTCGTTTCTTTTCGTTTCTTTTTTTGTAGGAGCGGCTTCAGCCGCGACCGGAAGAATGAATAGAGGATGGGAAATAGAGGTGTCAAAGAAAACAAAGCAAAAGGCCCCAGCCTTCGCCTCCCTCCGCCTACCCCTGCCCAGCCACCACGTCACCCAACTCCTGCACCACCGCCGTCGCATAACACCCCGGCGGCAACTCAAACCCAAGCCACAGCACATCCGCCCCGCGCCACTCATGCCGCAGCTCGGTCGGACGCAGGCGCAGCGCGCGCCGCTCCTGCTTCAATCCCGCCTGCTCCAGTCCCGCACGCAGCGCCTGCGAGGCCTCATCAGCCATCGCGCCCTGCTCCACCGCCGCCGCTTCGCCCTGGCTGCGCAGCTCGCCCACGCCCCACAACGGGCCGCTGGGATGGATATCGAATGCCGCCAGACGCTGCGCCAGCGTGTCGCTCCACGGCTCCGGCCCGAACACGCTGCGCGACCCGTCCAGCATCCAGACTTCGCCGTCCAGCGGTTGATCCCAGTCACCACGGCTCACGCGCGCCGCCAACACCTGGTTGAACAACTGCGAACGCGCCGCCGACAGCAACATCGAACGCTGGTCCTTGCGCACGCGACGGCCCGCGAACATCGACAGCGCGGCGTCGACATTGCCGCCGCCATGCCCGAAACGCTGCTCGCCGAACCAGTTGGGAATGCCACGCGCGGCAACCTGCGCGATCCGCGCGTCGATCACCTCGCGCTCGCCCTCGACGTCACGCAGTACCAGGCCGAAACGGTTGCCGGCCAAGGCGCCACGCTGCAGCTTGCGGTTGTGCCAGGTGGATTCGATCACCCGCATGTCGGCGTCATCCAGCAGCGTCAGGTCCGGCGCGATGCGCTTGGGCAGGTGCACGCTGAAACGCTGGGTGGTGACGGCGTGGCGGTCCTTCAGGCCGGCATAGCTCACCGCCATCTCCGGCAGCCCCGCCCATTGCGCCAGCCGGCGCGCGACGTGGGCGGTGTTCTGGCCACGCTTGCGCACGGTGAGCAGCAGGTGCTCGCCCTCGCCCGTGGGTTCGAACGCCGGCAGTTCGTCGACCTGGAAATCTTCCGGCACGCTGCGCATGCGCGCGCGCAACACGGGTTCGCCAAAGGCGTGCGGCAATTCGCTCACAGCGCCACCAGCAGCACAGTGGCCTGTGCGGCGATGCCTTCGCCACGGCCGGTGAAGCCGAGCTTCTCGCTGGTGGTCGCCTTGACGCTGACGCGGTCCAGGTCGATGCCCAGCAGCGCGGCGATGCGTTCGCGCATCGCCACGGCATGCGGGCCGACCTTCGGCCGCTCACAGATCACGGTGACGTCGGTGTTGCCGACCTGCCAGCCGCGCTCTCGCAGCAGTTCGTTGCAATGGGCGACGAAGCGGCTGCTGTCGGCGTCCTTCCAGCGATCGTCGGAGGGCGGGAAGTGCTGACCGATGTCGCCCAATGCCAGGGCGCCCAGCATGGCGTCGCACAGGGCATGCAGGATGACGTCGCCGTCGCTGTGGGCGAGCACGCCCTGGCTGTGCGCCACGCGCACGCCGCCGAGCATCACATGGTCGCCGTCGCCGAAGGCATGTACGTCATAGCCCTGGCCAATGCGGAAGTTCAAACCGCTCATGTCGTAGGTCTTGTCCTGCTGCGGACGCGGCTCAGGCGCCGCGCCGGGAAAGTTCGAATTCGAAGCGGGCCAGGTCGGCCGGCGTGGTGATCTTGAAGTTGTCTTCGGCGCCTTCGACCAGCAATGGGCGCAGGCCCAGCCGCTCCATCGCCATCGCCTCATCAGTGACGTCGATGCCGGCCGCGGCAGCCTCTTCCAGCCCGCGCACCAGCTGGTGGCGACGGAACAGCTGCGGGGTCAGCGCGCGCCACAGGCGCTCGCGCGGTTCGGTGCGGTCGATGCCGCCATCGTCGCCGGCCCGCTTGAGGGTGTCGCGCACCGGGCTGGCCAGGATGGCGCCCACCGGATCGGCGCGGCCGGTCTCCAGCAGGCGGTCCAGGTCGGTCGGGCCGAGATTCGGGCGCGCGGCGTCATGCACCAGCACGAAGTCGTCGCTGCGCACGCTCTCCGGCAATGCACGCAGGCCGGCCAGCACCGAGGCGGCACGGGTATCGCCACCGACCGCGGTGAGGATCGGCTTGCCGGCCACGGCGCGCCAGCCCGGCCAGTCCGGATCGTTCTCCGACAGCACCACCACCACGCCGGCCACCGCCGGATGCGCGGCAAGCGCGTCCAGGGTGTAGGCGATCAGCGGCCGGCCAGCGGCGGGCAGGTATTGCTTGGGCAGCGGGGCGCCGAAGCGGGTGCCGCGGCCTGCGGCGGGCACGACGGCCCAGACCGAGGCCATCAGGGCTGCT
>DJAN01000027.1:26606-27170 GCA_002429615.1 Lysobacteraceae bacterium UBA6001 | reverse complement strand
CGAGGGGCGGCCGGCCGCCGCCGCGCGGGGATGAGTCGGCCGGCGCGGTTTTTCCTGCACTGCGGCTAGGCGCGACGCGCGGCCAGCGCGTATCTTGTCGCGTTCACCGCCAACGTCCGCACCCATGACCCAGCCTGCCGCGCCCGCCGAACGCCTCAGTCACGCCCTCAAACCGCGCCAGCTGATCATGATGGGGCTGGGCAGCGCGATCGGCGCCGGCCTGTTCCTCGGGTCGGGCGTGGGCGTCCAGGCCGCAGGTCCCGCGGTACTGATCTCCTATCTGGTCGCCGGCGCGCTGGTGATCATCGTGATGAACGCCCTGGGCGAGATGGCCGCGGCCAAGCCGACCAGCGGCGCGTTCTCGGTATACGCCGCCGACGCCATGGGCGAGACCGCCGGCGCCACCGTCGGCTGGCTGTGGTGGGTGCAGCTGGTGATCGTGATCGCCGCCGAGGCGGTGGGCGCGGCCGGGCTGCTGTCGACGGTATGGCCGGTGGTGCCGGTGCCGGTGCTGGCGCTGGCCTTCATGCTCGCTTTCACCGCGATCAACCTGCTCGGCGTGCG
>DJAN01000027.1:26131-26377 GCA_002429615.1 Lysobacteraceae bacterium UBA6001 | reverse complement strand
TTCGAGTTCTGGTTCGCGATCCTCAAGGTGGTCGCGATCC
Organism: Lysobacteraceae bacterium UBA6001; assembly: GCA_002429615.1. GTDB lineage: Bacteria > Pseudomonadota > Gammaproteobacteria > Xanthomonadales > Xanthomonadaceae > Stenotrophomonas_A. The sequence goes on along the minus strand of DJAN01000027.1, from coordinate 26,337 downwards.
TCGCTTTCATCGCCATCGGTGTCGCGCTGCTGGCCGGCTGGCTGCCGCACGCGCCCTCGCCGGGGCTGTCCAACTTCACCGCCAACGGCGGCTTCGCGCCGCGCGGGCTGGCCGGCATCGGCGCCGCGCTGCTGGTGGTGGTGTTCGCCTTCGGCGGCACCGAGATCGTGGCGGTGGCCGCGGCGGAGACCGCCGACCCGGAGCGC
>DJAN01000027.1:672-25928 GCA_002429615.1 Lysobacteraceae bacterium UBA6001 | reverse complement strand
GAGACCGCCGACCCGGAGCGCAGCATCGCGCGTGCGATCCGCACCGTGGCCTGGCGCATCCTGGTGTTCTATATCGGGTCGCTGAGCGTGATCATCGCGGTGGTGCCGTGGACCAGCGAGGCGCTGAAGTCGCCGTTCGCGGCGGTGCTGCAGGCCGCGGCGATCCCCGGCGCGGCCACGGCGATCACCCTGATCGCGGTGGTGGCGCTGCTGTCGGCGCTCAATGCCAATCTCTACGGCGCCTCGCGGATGATCTATTCGCTGGCGCAGCGCCAGGAAGCCCCGCGCTGGCTCGGCCGCACCAGCGCGCGCAAGGTGCCGGTGACGGCGGTGCTGGCGAGCGTGGCGTTCGGCTTCGTCGCCGCGGTGCTGGAGCTGCTGTATCCGAACCGCGTGCTGCCGATGCTGCTGAACATCGTCGGCGCGACCTGCCTGCTGGTGTGGACGATCTCGCTGCTGGCGCAGCTGATCCTGCGTGCGCGCGCCGATCGTGCGGGCACGCCGCTGCCGTTCCGCATGGGCGGCTATCCGTGGCTGACCGTGCTGGCGCTGGCGATCCTGGCGCTGATCTTCGTGCTGCTGATCGCCACCCCGGATACGCGTGCGCAGTTCATCTCGATGGCGACGTTGACCGCGGCGATTGCGGTGATCAGCGAGATCGCGCGGCGGGTGCGGCGCGCGCGCTGAGGTGGGGGAAGGGCGGCCGGATTCCCGGCCGCTTGCTGCCTGTTCCGGTGTGCTCCCCTGTAGGAGCGGCTTCAGCCGCGACCTGCGGGAATCCAGCCGTCGCGGCTGAAGCCGCTCCTACAGCGGCGCGTACTGCTTGATGTATTCGAGCTCTTCGAGTGCGGTCTTGTTGCCCGGATCCAGTTCCAGCGAATGTTCGTAAGCTGCGCGGGCGCCGGCCCAATCGCGCTTTTCGATCAGCGCATAACCAATGCCGCGCCACGCGAGCGGCGCCACGTACGCTACCTCGGGCATAGCCTCGGCCAACGCCAGAACTTGGCGATACTGTTGCTCGGCCTCCTCGTTGCGACCCATGAGGTTCAACGCCAGGCCACGCTCGTTGGGCGCTTCCGGATAGTAAGGCGCCAATGCCGCCGCCTTCTCCAGGTAGGGTAGCGCTTGGGCGAACGCGCGCTGTTCCACTAGCGCGTAGCCGGTGTAGTAGTAGGCGTGCGTGCAGGCCATGTCCAGCCACTCCAGCGGTGCACCCTCGGTGTTTTCCGCTGCATGGCGGTCGTATTGCGCGGCCGTGGATACGCTGACAAAACGCAGGTTGGGCCGCGCCTGCTGCGCATCACAATACGTCACCGCCGGCGCCAGCGTGGCGATGGCAGCCTGTGGTTCGCCGCCTGTCACTTGCTGGATCGCGCGGTTGACCGTCTCCCGATATTGCTGTCCGATCGCGGGCGCATTCTGCGGTGCGCCCACATGAGTCTTGACCAACTGCTGCGCCGTCGCGGGTGTCGTGACGACGAGTGCCAGCAAGAGGCTGCTGGCAAGAAAATTCCCACGCATGTTCCCCCCCGCTTCCTTGGCGTGATGCCGGGAGCAGCGTCGTTCAAGCACGTGCGCCGGTCAAGTGATGCGCTTCACCCCGCCGGCGCGTCCTTCAACCGCTGCGCGAACATCCAGTCCCACATCCGCGCGTCCGCATAGGTCGCGTCCCAGGCGTTGTGGTTACCGTCCGGATACTCGCTGTAGCGCATGTTGGCGCCGGCCAGCCGGGCGGCCTTGTAGATGCGGCGGTCATCGGCGGGCGGCACCAGGTCGTCCTGGGCGCCATGGAACATCCACACCGGCACCTGGCGCAGCCGCTGCGCCACCGCCGCGTAGCGGTCGCGCACGCCCGCCACCTCGCTCACATAGAGCTGGTCCTCGTCCGCGCGCGCCGAATGCAGCGCGCCGCAGATCGGCACCAGCGCGGCGAAGCGCTGCGGTGCCATCAATGCGATCTCCCAGGTGCCATAGCCGCCCATCGACATCCCGGTGAGGTAGGTGCGCGCCGGATCGGCCTCGAACTCCGCGCTGGCCGCATCCAGCGTGGCCAGCGCCATGCGCGCGTTCACGCCCATCCACTGCTCGTCCTCGGGCACCTGCGGCAGTACCACCAGCGCCGGGAACTGCGTGGCGTGTTCGCGCAGGTACGGGCCGAGGCCGGACTCGGTCTGGCTGTGGCCGTCGTCGCCGCGCTCGCCCGAGCCGTGCAGGAACAGCACGATCGGCAGCGGGCCTTCCTGCTGCTGGCGAGCCAGCGGCACGAACACCTGGTAACGGTAGGTACGCCCCTCAAGTTCCAGTTCGCGATGGACGAAGTGGCCGCGCGGCGGGGCAGGTGGCGTGGAGGCGCAGGCGGCGAGCATCGACACTCCGAGGGCTAGCAGGAATTGGCGGCGGCGCATGCGTGGTTCCGGTAATGCGAGCGACGAGTATCACCGCCACGGCCGTGCAGTAGGTGTCTGCGTGGCCCGGCATTCGGGCACCGTTCGGCTTGGTGTGCGGGCATGTCAGCCGTTGGCCATCTGTCGCCACAGGTGGCCGAGCGTGACCTCGTGCAGCAACACGCAGGCCCAGAAGGCGAACTGATAGGCGCCCTTGCGGTTCTTGTGGCGCAGCAGGCGCTGGGCGATCAGCCCGCCGGGCCAGCCACCGGCCAGTTCGAGCAGGTGCAGGTGCAGCTCGGGCAGGCGCCGCGCCTCGCGACGGGCGGCACGCTTGTCATGCGCGTAGGCGGCGAACGTCAGCACTGACAGGCCGGCGAAGACCGCCAGCAGCCAGACGGGCAGGATGCCGGCGTGTGCCATCAGCCAGAGCAGGCCGAGGTGGGCGCCGACCAGCGCCAGCGCGGCGAGGTCGCCGGCGCGGCGCAGCCGCGAGGGCGTGCGTACCGGTGCGCGGCCGCGCGGCTTGGCCCGCGAGGGTGTGCGCCGGCTCAATGCAGCAGGATGAGCGAGGCCAGGCCGAGGAAGCTGAGGAAGCCCATCACGTCGGTCAGCGTGGTCAGGATCACCCCGCCGGCCAGCGCCGGATCGAAGCCCAGCCGCTTCAACGTCACCGGGACCAGCACGCCGCCGAACGCCGCCGTGCACAGGTTGATGGTCAACGCCGTGCCGATCACCACCGACAACATCGGCTGCCGGAACCAGGCCAGCACGATCAACCCCAGGCCCACGCCCAGGCAGACGCCGTTGATCAGCGCGACGGTCAGCTCCTTCTTCAGCAGCGTCATCACGTTGGAGGCGCCGATCTGCCCCAGCGCCAGGCCGCGCACCATCAGCGCCAGCACCTGGGTGCCGGCGTTGCCGCCCATGCCGGCGACGATGGGCATCAGCGCGGCCAGCGCGACCAGCTGGGCGATGGTGCCCTCGAATTCGCTGACCACGCTGGAGGCGATGAACGCGGTGCCCAGGTTCACCGACAGCCAGATCAGCCGGCGGCGGAACGCGCGCCGCGCCGGGCTGAACATGTCCTCGTCCTCGTCCAGGCCGGCGGCGCTCATCGCCTGGTGCTCGGCCCGTTCGCGGATGATGTCGACCACGTCGTCGATGGTGATGCGGCCGAGCAGGATGTTGTTGTCGTCCACCACCGGCGCGGAGATCCAGTCGTGGTCGGAGAACTGGCGCGCCACTTCCTGCGCGCTCTCGCCGACGTCGATCGCCGGCTGCTCGTCGTCGATCAGGCGGTTGACCGGCGTGCTGTCCTCGTGGGTGACCAGCGCGGCCAGCGGCACGCGGCCCAGGTACTGGTGGCGGCGGCTCACCACGAACAGGTGGTCGGTGTGGTCGGGCAGCTCGCCACGCAGGCGCAGGTAGCGCAGCACCACGTCGACGTTGACGTCGGCGCGCACCGTGACCACGTCCGGGTTCATCAGGCGGCCGGCGGTGTCTTCTGGATACGAGAGCACCTGCTCCAGGCGCTCGCGGTTCTCCCGGTCCATCGACTTGAGCACCTCGTCGATGACCGTGTCCGGCAGGTCCTCGACCAGGTTGGCGAGGTCGTCGATGTCGAGATCCTCGACCGCGGCGACGATCTCGTCGGTGTCCATGTCCGCCAGCAGGCTTTCACGCACCTCCTCGCCGACGTGCAGCAGCACCTCGCCGTCGTCTTCCGGGTCGACCAGGCCCCACACCACTTCGCGCTTGCCCGGCGGCAGCGACTCCAGCAGGTTGCCGATCTCGGCCGGTGCCAGCGTATTGACCAGGCGTCGCACCGGCCCCAGCCGACCGCTGTCGAGCGCGTCGGACAGCAGGCGCAGCGCGCGCGCGGTCTTGTCGTGGCGAATGGCTTCGACCATGCACTGCTCCTGGCGGCGGGGCGGGGAATCGCAGCGCGTGGCGCTGCGCGGGAACGCTGCATTATCGCCCGCGCGCGGCGGCGATCACAGCCCGGCGTGACGATGGTGGCTCAGGCGTCGGCTTCGGCGACGTTGGCCAGCCACTTCTCGATGCCTTTGCGGTCGCGTGCGCGCAGCAGCCGCGAGGACTGCACGGTCAGCGTGCCGAGGTGACTGGCGCGGATCGCGCGGCGGACCTCCAGCAGGGTGGCCGGGTGCAGGCTGAGTTCGGTCAGGCCGAGCGCCAGCAGCATCGGCACGAAGCGCGGGTCGCCGGCGATCTCGCCACAGACCGCCACCGGCGTGTCGTGCGCCTGCGCGGTGGCGATGACATGCCGCAGCAGGCGCAGCACCGCCGGATGCAGCGGCGAGTACAGCTCGGCCAGCGCCTCGTGGTTGCGATCGGCGGCGAGCAGGTACTGGACCAGGTCGTTGGTGCCGATGGAGAGGAAGTCGACATCGTCGATGAACGCCTCCAGCCCGATCGCCGCGGCCGGCACTTCGATCATCGCCCCCAGCGGCACCTCACTGGCGATCTCGTGGCCCTCGGCGCGCAGGCGCGTGGCCAGGCGCTTGATCTGCCGGCGCAGCAGCACGATCTCCTCGCGGCAGCTGATCATCGGCACCAGGATGCGGACCGGCCCATAGCCGGAGGCGCGCAGGATCGCCCGCAGCTGTGCATCGGCCACTTCCGGCCGCGCCAGCGACAGGCGCACGCCGCGCAGCCCCAGCGCCGGGTTGTCCTCGTCGCCGAGGACCAGGCCGGTGCGGTCGGCCTTGTCCGCGCCCAGGTCGAGGGTGCGGATGGTCACCGGGCGGCCGCTCATGCCGAGTACGGTGTCGCGGTAGACCTGGAACTGCTCCTCTTCCGAGGGCAGCTCGTTGCGCTGCAGGAACAGGAACTCGGTGCGGTACAGGCCCAGCCCGGCCGCGCCCAGCGCATGCGCCTGGGCCACGTCGTCGGCCGATTCGGCGTTGGCCAGCAGGGTGATGTCCTGGCCATCGCGGGTACGGCTGGGCTTGCTGCGCAGGCGCCCCAGCTCGCGCTGTTCGCGCGCCAGCGCACGCAGGCGCTCGTGGTAGCCGCGCAGGTCGGCCGCGCTGGGCTCGACGATGATCTCGCCGCTGCCGCCATCCACGATCAGCGCATCGCCATCATTGATCCGCTGCAGCGCATCGGCGCTGCCCACCACCAGCGGCAGGTGCAGGCTGCGCGCGAGGATCGCGCTGTGCGACAGCGTGCTGCCGGCCGCGCTGACGATGCCGACCACGCCCTGCGACTGCAGCTGCGCCAGCTCGGAGGGGGCGACGTTGTCGCAGACCAGAATCTCGCCGGCCACGCCGCTGACATCGAGCGTGCGCTTCTGCAGGAAGGCGTGGATGCGGCCGATCACATGGTCGAGGTCGTCCATGCGGCTCTTGAGGTAGGCATCCTCCATGCCGTCGAACACCGCGGCCAGGCGGTCGCGCTGCAGCCGCAGCGCGTAGTCGGCGCTGTAGCGGCCGTTGCGGATCAGCTCGTCGACGCCGAACAGCAGCTCCGGGTCGTCGAGCAGCAGCGCGTGCAGGTCGAGGAACTCGCCCACCTCGCGCACCATCGCGCCCTGCAGGCGTGTGCGCAGCGCGTGCATTTCATCGCGCGCGGCGTCCACCGCGCGGTGCAGGCGGTCCAGTTCCTGTTCGACCGCATGCGCGGCCACGCGCTGTTCGGCGACTTCCAGCACATGCGGCAGGCGCAGGCGCGCGCGGCCCAGCGCGATACCGCGCGAGGCACCATGACCATGCAGGCGTTGTCCCGCGGGCGCACGTGGGCCCGGGATGGAAGGCTTGGCGGTGCGTCGGCCCGTGCCCCGCACCGTCAGCTGTCCTCGTCGAAACGGCGCTCGAACAACTCGACCAGGGCCTGCAGCGCAGCCGCCTCGTCCTCGCCATCCACGCGCACCACCACCGCCGTGCCCTGGCCGGCGGCCAGCAGCATCACGCCCATGATGCTCTTGGCATTGACCTCGCGCCCCTTGGCCGCCAGCGTGGCGTTGCAGCGGAACGACGACAGGACCTGCACGAGCTTGGCAGTGGCCCTGGCATGCAGCCCGAGGCGGTTGGATACGGTGAGTTCACGTTCAAGCATCGTCGACTATCGCTCCATTGCGGGTCCCTGCCGCCGCCGTGGCGGGCAGGTCTTGCAGTCCCTGTTCCGGATAATTCATCACCCGCAGCAGCATCGGCAGGCTCAGTGCCGATACGCGGCGCACCGGTGTGCCGAGCCGGGCCAGGCGCGCTGCCAGATTGCTCGGGCTGGCGCCATACAGATCGGTCATCACCAGCACACCCTCGCCCCCATCGACCCGGCGCAGCGCCGCGGAAGCCTGCGGCAGCAGGACGTCCAGGTCGGCATCGAACGGTACTTCGAACGCTTCGGTCTTCAGCGGCAGCTGTCGCAACAGCGTGGTCGCGACCTGGAGCAGGGAAGAGCCGATGCCGGGATGGGTGATGAGGAGAATGCCACAGGCCATAGCGAAACGTTAACAGGTCGGTGTGACGGGACGATAGCGTCCGGAGGGCTTTTTTCACGGGATTGTGTATCCGCGTGAAGAGACTGGACGGACGCGCTGGAACCGTTACCGGCGCGTCCCGGCTGCGGCGCTCAGTCCAGTTCGCGATGGAACGTGGCCACTTCCGGCCAGCCCTGGTCGCGCGCGTGCTGGGCCATGCGCTCGGCCAGGTACACCGAGCGGTGCTTGCCGCCGGTGCAGCCGAACGCGATGGTGACGTAACTGCGGGTGTCGTTGCGCAGCCGCGGCAGCCAGGTGTCGATCAGGTCGATGATCTGCCCGGCGTAGCGCACCACCTCGGGCTGTTTTTCCAGGTACTCGCGCACGCCGGCGTCGCGGCCGGTGAGCGGCCGCAGTTCCGGGTCCCAATGCGGATTGGGCAGCACGCGCGCATCGAACACGAAATCGGCTTCGGCCGGCACGCCGCGCTTGTAGGCGAAGGACTCGAACAGCAGCGACAGCTTGTCGCTGTGGCCCAGCCCGAAGTCAGTGACCACGCGGCGGCGCAGCTGGTGCACGTTGAGGCCGGTGGTGTCGATCACCGCGTCGGCCTTGGCGCGCAGCGGGGCGGTGAGTTCGCGTTCGCGCGCGATCGCCTCCGGCAGCGACAGGCCCAGGTGGCTGAGCGGGTGGCGCCGGCGGGTGTCGGCATAGCGCTTGAGCAGGGTCTCGTCGGTGGCCTCGAAGAACAGCACCGTCACCTCGATGCCGTACTCCTGCGCGGCGGCGCGCCAGCGCGAGAGCTGCGCCAGGTCGGTACGGCCGCGCACGTCGATGCCCACCGCCAGACGCTGGTCGCCCAGCGCCTGGTCGCGCACGCGGCTGCGCACGAAATCCGGCAGCAGCTCCACCGGCAGGTTGTCCGAACAGTAGTAGTCCAGGTCCTCGAAGGTTTTCATCGCCACCGACTTGCCCGAGCCGGACAGGCCACTGACGATCACCAGCACCGGGCCGGTGGCGCTCACGGCCGTCGCTCCAGCAGGTTGCTGTGGCGGGCGATGAACATCGCCGCCGGGTCGATGCCCTTGGTGCGCAGGATGTGCAGGCGGGTGGCCGCCTCGGTGAGCACGGCCAGGTTGCGGCCGGGCATCACCGGCAGGGTGATCAGCGGCACGTCGAGGTCGAGCACGTGGCGGGTGCCCGAGTCGCCGGTCAGGCGCTCGTAGCCGTGCGGCGTGGGCTCGGTCATCGGCTTGGTGAGATGCACGATCAGGCGCAGGTACTTGTTCTTCTTCACCGAGGTGTCGCCGAACATGTCGCGCACGTTGAGCACGCCCAGGCCGCGGACTTCCAGCAGGTCCTGCAGCAGTTCCGGGCAGGTGCCGTCGAGCACGTCCGGGGCGATCTGGGTGAATTCCGGCGCGTCATCGGCCACCAGGCGATGGCCGCGGCTGAGCAGCTCCAGCGCCAGCTCGCTCTTGCCCGAACCGGCTTCGCCGGTGATCAGCACGCCGATCGAGTAGATCTCCATGAACACCCCGTGCAGGGTGACGCGTGGCGCCAGCGTGCGCGCCAGGTGGTAGGAAAGGTGGTTGAGCAGTTCGTGGCCGCGCTTGGGCGAGACCCACAGCGGCGTGCTGGATTCGTCCGCCGCCGCGCGCAGGTCTTCCGGCAGCGGCTGGTTCTTGCTGATCACCAGCGCCAGCGGCTGGAACTGGATGATCTTCTCGATGGTTTCCCAGCGCTGGCGCGGGTCCAGCGAATCGAGCCAGGTCAGCTCCTCGGTGCCGAGGATCTGCACCTTGTTCGGATAGATCGCGTTGAGGTAGCCGGCCAGCGACGGACGCCGGGAGACGGTGTCGCCGGCCACCAGCTCGCGGCGTTCGCCCTTGTGCCCGGCGACCCAGCGCAGGCCGAGCTTCTCGCGTTGCTGGTCGAACAGTTCGCGCGCGGAGATGCTGGTGTTCATGCGGCGTGGGCCTGGGCGTGGGAATGGGTGAGCAGGGTGAGCAGGGCGTCGGCATCCGGCGCCTGGCGCAGCGCCTCGCGGAAGCCGGCATCGCCGAAGCGCTCGGCCAGTTCGGCCAGCAGCGCCAGATGCTCGTGGGTGTAATGGCTGGGGACGGCCATGGCAAAGACCAGGTCGACGGCTTCATCGCCGAACTCGGCCGGGGTCTGCAGGCGGATCAGGATGCCGCGCGGGCGGTCCAGCCCGGGGGCGCGGCCATGCGGGATGGCGATGCCGTGGCCGAGCGCGGTGCTGCCCAGGGTCTCGCGTTCGCGCAGGCTGGCCAGCAGTTCGGCCTGTCCGCACTGGCGGCAGGCGAGGCGTTCGGCGGCGATTTGCAGCAGGGTGTCGCGGTCGGCGGCCGTTCGCACCTCGGTGCGGACGGCCGCCAGCAGGTCAGTCAGGGACATGACGTGGTCTGGGCGATGAACTCACGCCAGATTGTCGCGCACCTCGCGGGCGTGGTGGTCATGTTTCTTTTCCTTGTGCTTGATCACAAGGCGGTCGAGCTTGTCGGCCAGCAGGTCGATCGCGGCGTACATGGTCGGCGCGCTGGCGTCGGCATGCAGGGTACGGCCGGGGAGGTTGACGGTGGCCTCGACGTGGTGGTCGGGCTTGCGCAGGGCCAGCTGGGCGCGGACTTCGCAGTGCTGGTCGAAATGTCGCTGCAGTCGCTGCAGTTTGGATTCCACGTATTCGCGCAGGGCAGGGGTGACTTCGATCTGCTGGCCGTACGTCTCGATGCGCATCGGGTACCTCCTTTGGATTCGGTGGGTCAATGAACTTCCCGCCGCCTAGAGCGGTTCAACCAATGCGGACTCTTTCGTGGGAGGCGGAAATGTTCATGGCCTCACGATACTTCGCCACGGTGCGTCGCGCCACTGGCACACCGGAAGTTTTGAGCAGGTCGGCCAGCTTGGCGTCAGACAAGGGTTTGCGCGGGTTTTCCGCCTCGATCAGGCGCCGGATCATTGCCTGAATGGCCGTGCTGGAGGCTTCTCCGCCGCCTTCGGTGTCGATGCCGGAGGCGAAGAATGCCCGCAGCGGGATGGTTCCACGCGGCGTGCGCACGTACTTGCGCGCGATGGCGCGCGAGATCGTCGATTCGTGCAGGCCCAGCTCGCCGGCGATCTCGCGCAGCGTCAGCGGGCGCAGCGCCTGTTCGCCGAATTCGAGGAAGCCGGCCTGGTGGCGCAGCAGGCAGTTGGCCACCTTGAGCAGGGTTTCACCGCGGGCCTCCAGGCTCTTGAGCAGCCAGCGCGCTTCCTGCAGCTGGCTGCGCAGGTAGCCCGCATCGGCCTCGCCACAGCTGCGGATGAGCTGTTCGTAGCCACGGTGGATGGTGATGCGCGGCTGCGCGCGCCCGGCCAGGGCCACGCGCCAGATGCCGCGCTGGCGCCAGATCACGCAGTCCGGCACCACGTAGGTATCCGACGACAAGGTGCCGAGCTGCTTGCCCGGGCGCGGATCCAGCGAGCGCACCAGGGTGATGGCCTCCTCGATCTCCGCCAGCGGCAGTTTGAATTCCTGTGCCAGGCCGGTCGCGCCGATGCGCGGCAGGCGTTCCAGCGGGCCCGCGACGATACGTCGCGCCAGCTCGCGGGCCGGCGTCTCCGGGGGCAGCGCATCGAGCTGCAGCGACAGGCATTCGCCCAGCGAGGTCGCACCGACGCCGACCGGATCGAAGCGTTGGATCTGGTGCAGCACGGTCTGGATTTCCGCTTCCGTGGCCACGATGCCCGGCGCCAGCGCTTCGGCGATCGCCGACAGCGGCTCGCGCAGGTAGCCGTCCTCGTCGAGTGCGTCGATCAGGGCCGCGCCGATGCGGCGGTCGCGCTCGGACAGATGCGAGAGATGCAGCTGCCACAACAGGTGGTCGGCCAGGGTTTCAGGTTCGGCGACGCGCTCGGCGGCACTGCCGTTGTCGTCCTCGTCACCGCCGCTGCCGCCGCTGGTGGCCCAGGTGCCTTCGTCGGGCGTCCAGTCCTCGCCGGGGCCGCCCTCTCTGCCGTACTCGTCTGTTTCCGGCGCCGGTGCTTCGGCGCTGCCGGGCTCGGTCGACAGCGGGGCTTCTTCGGTCCATTCGAGCAGCGGATTGGTCTCCACCGCCTCGGCGATCTCGATTTCCAGTTCGGTGCTGGACATCTGCAACAGGCGGATGGCCTGACGCAGCTGCGGCGTCATGACCAACTGTTGCCCCATCGATGTCTGCAGCCGTGCCTTCATGTGCTCACTGAACGTAGGACGCCGGTGGGGGAGGCCGGCGGGGTGTGGCCCGCGCAGCGTAGCTTTGAAGGATATACGGCATGGGGGCTGGTGCCAAAAAGATGACGCCGGGCGGGCGTCGCGAAAGCGCGTCATGGCGATCTTTCGTACGCATGGGGCGGTTCTCTGCCGATTGGGTCGTTTTGCGCTTGCGTCCGCATCGCGGGCTGACAGAGTCGCGCCTGCGAAGTGGCGAGAGGGCCGATGGCATGAACCTGAGTAGGTGGGTGGGTGTGGCGGTGATGCTACTGGTGTTGCTGCTGGGCAGTGGGGTGGTCCAGGAGATGCGCGCGCCGCGTGCGGCGACGCCGGATGGGTCACTTGCACGGGCCGCGGCGGAATCGTCTGTGGCGGTAGGGGAACGTGCGCCGCCGCACGCCGTAGTGGTCACACCATCCGCGAGCGTTCTATCCGGGCGCCCTGCGGCGGAGGTTCCCGCACTCGAAGCCCGACTGCTGCAGGGTGATGCGCTCGACATGCCGGTGGCGCGCGAACTCCTGCAGTCGGAACATTTCCAGCGCTGGGCGCAGGCGATATCACGCGAGCATGCAGCCGATGCCGACATCGTGCGTTCGCGCGAACTGCTTCTGCGCCGACTCCAGCACCATCTGCAGGCCGGGACACGCATGACCACGTTCGAGTGCGGCTTGGGCTACTGCGTGGGAGAAATCACGGGTGTTCTCGGCCCGGCGGGTGAGGCGGCGATGGCCGACGCCCTGGATGCTGGCACCTTCGCCCTGCTGCCTTGGGAAGGCGAGCCCGCGCCCCGCTATCGCTTCATCTTCTCGACCGACCCGTCGGTGCGCGAGATGCAGGGTGAGCTGGCCGGCGGCTGAGCGCCGGCCAGCAGGCGCTCAAAGCCGGAACGTCTCGCCCAGGTACACGCGGCGCACGTCGGCGTTCTCCAGCAGCTCGTCCGGCGCGCCCTGCGCCAGCACGCCGCCTTCGGCCAGGATGTAGGCGCGGTCGCAGATGCCCAGCGTCTCGCGCACGTTGTGATCGGTGATCAGCACGCCGATGCCGCGTTCCTTCAAGTGCGTGACGATGCGCTGGATTTCACCGACCGAGATCGGGTCCACGCCGGCGAACGGCTCGTCCAGCAACATCAGGCGCGGGCGCGCCGCCAATGCGCGGGCGATCTCGCAGCGGCGGCGCTCGCCGCCGGACAGGCTGGCGCCCAGCTGTTCGGACACATGGCCGATCTGCAGTTCGTCCAGCAGCGAATTCAATTCCTTCTCGCGGCCGGTGGCGTCCAGGTCCTCGCGCAGCTCCAGCACCAGGCGGATGTTGTCGGCCACGGTGAGCTTGCGGAACACCGACGGCTCCTGCGGCAGGTAGCCCACGCCAAGCTTGGCGCGCGTGTACATCGGGTCGGCGGTGATGTCGCGGCCGTCCAGCTCGATGCGGCCGGCATCGGCCTCGACCAGGCCGACGATCATGTAGAAGCAGGTGGTCTTGCCGGCGCCGTTGGGGCCGAGCAGGCCGACGACCTCGCCGGCCTCCAGGGTCAGGCCGAAGTCGCGCACGACCTCGCGCTGCTTGTAGCGCTTGCGCAGTCCGGTGGCCGCGAGCATTACTTCTTCTCCGTCTTGCCGGCGGCCGGCTTGGCAGGCGTCGGCGCGGCCGACTTGGGCTGCAGCACCGTGCGCACGCGACTGCCGTCACCGCCGCTCTGCATGTTGCCGGTCTTGGTGTTGTAGACCATGCGCTGGCCGGCGTTGCTGCCCTTGGGCGAATCGACGGTGTAGTTGCCGGTGAGGATGATGGTGTCCTCGGCGACGCGGTACTCGATGTTGTCCGCCTTGGCGTTCATCGGGGCGCCGTCGTCCATGATCTGCTTCAACGTCGCCTGCTTGCCGGTCAGCACGACGCGGTCGATCTGGCCGGCCTTGCGGAAGACGTCCGCGGTGTCGGCATGCACTTCGAGCGTGCCCTGGGTGATGACGACGTTGCCGGTGAAGCGGCACTTGCCGTCATCGTCCATCAGGTTGCAGTCCTGGCTGGCCGCTTCCAGGTTCATCGGCTGGTTGCGGTCGGTGGTCTTGGCCAGTGCCGCCAGCGGCAGCATCAGCAGGGCCAGCGCGGCCAGCTTACTTGGCAGCAGTCGGTTCATAGCGGGTCTTTACCTGTGAAAGGAGCTTGTACTGGCGGGTCTGCAGGTTGGCCTCGAAGCCGACGCCGGTCTGGCTCAGCCCCGGGCGGGTCATGGTCACGCGGTCCGCGGTGCGGGCCAGGTGCTGCTGCGGGAACACGTCCAGCGTGGTGGTACGAAACGTGGTGGGCACCACGCCCGGCGCGCTCGGGCTGTCGCCGGCGACATCGCCGCGCAGGCGCAGCTCGTCGCCCTTCGGGCTGACCCAGCCGGTCTGCGCGCGCAAGGTCCACGGCAGGCCCTGCTGGTCAGGCAGCAGGAACACCGGGGTGGTGATGTCCATGGTCTGGTCGGCGCGGTTGCGGTGCGCCTCGGGCGCGCGCAGGGTCACCGACTCCTTGCCGGTGTCCTTGTCCAGGCTGATCAGCTCGAAGTCGTGCAGCACGTAGTCGGCAGTGGCCTCCTGGGTGACCTGCTCGACCGGATGGGCGCGGTTGCGCCAGGCCGACCAGCCACTGATGATCGCGGCCAGCAGCAGCGCGATGCCGAACAGCATGCGCCAGCTCATGCGCCGTACCCCGCGATCACGCTGTCGGTCTTGTCCTGCGCGGCCAGCAGCACGTCGCACAGCTCGCGCGCCGCGCCGGCGCCACCGCGGGCCTGGGTGATCCAGTGCACGCGCTCGGCGATCCACGGATGCGCATTGGCCGGTGCCACCGCCAGGCCGGCGATCAGCAGGGCCGGCAGGTCGGGCAGGTCGTCGCCCATGAAGGCGACCTGCGAAGGTTCGATGCCATGACGCGCGCACAGCTCGCGTACCGCGACGGCCTTGTCGCCGACGCCGATCTGCACCTCGATGCCGAGGTCACGGCCACGCTGCTCGGCCGACAGGCTGGCGCGGGCGGTGATCATCGCCACCTCGATGCCGGCGCGCTGCAGAAGTTTCAGGCCGAGCCCGTCCTGCACGAAGAACGACTTGCTCTCGTGGCCGGCGTGGTCGTAGTACAGGCGGCCATCGGTCAGCGTGCCATCGACGTCGAAGCACGCCAGCCGGATCCCGGCGGCGCGGGCGACCAGATCGGCGGACAGGCTGTGCAGCGGGGCGTAGGGCATCAGGTCGTCGGGGGAAGCGGTAAAGGAGGGCATCGTGCCGTGGATTGGGCGGTTAAACCACCTTGGCGCGCAACAGGTCGTGAATGTTGAGGGCGCCGACCGCGCGCTGCGCCTCGTCCACCACGATCAAGCCGTTGATCTTGTAGGCCTCCATCAGCCGTGCCGCCTCGGCGGCGAGCTGGTCGGCGCCGATGGTGCGGGGATGGCGGGTCATCACGTCGCGGATGTTGGCGGCGCGCACGTCGACGTCGCTGTCCAGGGCGCGACGCAGGTCGCCGTCGGTGAACAGCCCGAGCAGGCGATCCTCGGCATCGACCACGGCGGTCATGCCCAGGCGCTTGCGGCTCATTTCCATCAGCGCCTCGCTCAGGGTGGCATCCTCGCGCACCTTGGGCAGTTCGTCGCCGGCGTGCATGACGTCGGTGATGTGCAGCAGCAGGCGGCGGCCGAGGCTGCCGGCCGGATGCGAGCGGGCGAAGTCGTCGGCGGTGAAGCCGCGCGCGTCCAGCAGGGCCACGGCCAGCGCATCGCCCATCGCCAGCGAGGCGGTGGTGCTGGAGGTCGGCGCCAGGTCGAGCGGGCAGGCCTCGGTGGGCACGCTGACGTCCAGGTGGATGTCGGCGGCCTGGGCCAGGGTGGACTGTGGCCGGCCGGTCATCGCGATGATGGCGTTGCCCTGGCGCTTGAGCACCGGCAGCAGCATGCGTACCTCGTCCGACTCGCCGGAGTAGGACAGCGCCAGCACCACGTCGGCCTCGGTGATCATGCCCAGGTCGCCATGGCCGGCCTCACCCGGATGGACGAAGAAGGCGGGGGTGCCGGTGGAGGCCAGGGTCGCGGCGATCTTGCGCGCGATATGCCCGGACTTGCCCATGCCGGTGGCGACCACGCGCCCGCGCGAGCCCAGCACCAGGCGGCAGGCGGCCGCGAACGGGGCGCCGATGCGGGCGCCGACCGCGGCCAGCGCGCCCTGCTCGATCTCGACCACCCGACGGCCACTGGCGACCAGGCTGTCGTCGCTGGCGGCGTCTGGCGGGAGGGGCGATACGGCCATACGGGGACCCGCTCGGAGAGTAGAATGGGCGGACATTTTATTAGGAAAGCCCGTTGGACGCCGAAACCATCCGTAAACTCATCGAATCCGGCCTGCCGGAAGCGCGCGCGGATGTGCGCGGCGACGATGGCGTGCACTTCGAGGCCACCGTGGTCTGCGCGGCGTTCGCCGGCAAGCTGCCGCTGGCCCGGCACCGGATGGTCTACGCCACGCTGGGCGACCTGATGGGCGGTGCGATCCATGCGCTGCAACTGAAGACCGTCACCCCCGACGAATCCCCCTGACCGCGTGGCCGGGGCCATCGGCCCCGCCAGCCGCCATTCGCGGCGCCGCGCCACTCCTTCCTGCATCGGACACCATGGCCAAAATCGTAGTCACCGGCGGCAACGCGCTGCACGGCGAAGTGAACATCTCCGGCGCCAAGAACGCCGTCCTGCCGATCCTCTGCGCCACGCTGCTGGCGGACGGCCCGGTGGAGATCACCAACGTGCCGCACCTGCACGACGTGATCACCACGGTGAAGCTGCTCGGCGAACTGGGTGCCGGCGTCAGCATCGACGAAGGCACGCTGGCGCGTGGCAGCTCGATCACCGTCGACCCGCGCTCGGTCAACAGCCATGTCGCGCCGTACGAACTGGTCAAGACCATGCGCGCCTCGATCCTGGTGCTCGGCCCGCTGCTGGCGCGCTATGGCGCGGCGGAAGTGTCGCTGCCGGGCGGCTGCGCGATCGGCTCGCGTCCGGTGGACCAGCACATCAAGGGCCTGCAGGCGTTGGGCGCGGAGATCAGCGTCGAGAACGGCTACATCAAGGCCAGTGCCGAACGCCTGAAGGGCGGCCGCTACGTGTTCGACATGGTCAGCGTCACCGGCACCGAGAACGTGCTGATGGCCGCCGTGCTGGCCGAAGGCACCACCGTGCTGGAGAACGCGGCGATGGAGCCGGAGGTCGTTGACCTGGCCGAGTGCCTGATCGCGCTGGGCGCGAAGATCGAAGGTGCCGGCACCCCGCGCATCGTCATCGAGGGCGTCGAGCGCCTGGAAGGCGGCCGCCATGCGGTGCTGCCGGACCGCATCGAGACCGGCACCTTCCTGGTCGCCGCGGCGATGACCGGTGGCCGTGTCACCGTGCGCCGCGCGCGCCCGAACACGCTGGACGCGGTGCTGGACAAGCTCAAGGAAGCCGGTGCCGAGCTGGAATGCACCGAGGACTCGATCACGCTGGACATGAAGGGCAAGCGTCCGCGCGCGGTCAGCCTGACCACCGCGCCGTACCCGGCGTTCCCGACCGACATGCAGGCGCAGTTCATGGCGCTCAACTGCGTGGCCGACGGCGTGGGCGTGATCAACGAGACGATCTTCGAAAACCGCTTCATGCACGTCAACGAACTGCTGCGCCTGGGCGCGGACATCCAGGTCGAAGGGCATACGGCGATCATCCGTGGCGCCGAGCGCCTCAGCGGCGCGCCGGTGATGGCCACCGACCTGCGCGCCTCGGCCTCGCTGATCCTGGCCGGCCTGATGGCCGATGGCGAGACCACCATCGACCGCATCTACCACCTGGATCGCGGCTACGAGAACATCGAGGAGAAGCTGGGGTCGCTGGGCGCGATCATCCGGCGCATCGCATGATCCTCAAGGGACGTTTCACCACCCGGCGCAAGGTGCTGCTCGGGGTGATCGGGCTGGTGCTGGTGTGGCTGGCCTGGGCCGGCTGGGCCGGCATGGCGATCACCCAGGGCGTCGAGTTCAAGGACATGGACTGGAACGGCGATGGCACCGCCACGCGCAACGAGATCGCGCAGTCGTTCTACGCGGTGGCGGTGAAGACCACCACCGATGGCAACCGCAAGTGCAGCACGTTCTACTGGCGTGGCAGCGGCGAGCAGATCCGGGTGGATTGCCGAACCGAGTTCAAGCCGGACAAAAGCGCGCCAGCGAATACCCCGTAGGAGCGGCTTCAGCCGCGACGGGGGGATGGTAGGGTCGCGGCTGAAGCCGCTCCTACATTGCAGACATTGCAGACATGGCAGACATGGCAGACATGGCAGACATGGCAGACATGGCAGATAGGGCAGATAGGGCAGATAGGGCAGATAGGGCAGATAGGGCTGGTGCCCAGCCACCCTGTGATCCGTGATCACATTGTGGGAGGGGCTTCAGCCCCGACAGCATCACCACCCACCAACGCCTCAGGCCAACGCCAGCGACTCCAGCTCCATCCCGTCCGCATCCACGCGCAGCACCGAGCCCTGCTCGTACCAGTCGCCCAGCACCACGCGCGTGCACGACAGGTCGCCGACCTGCACCGAATGAATCGCCGGCCGATGCGTATGCCCATGGATGATCCGGTCCACGCCATGGCGCGCGAACGTCGCTTCCACTTCCGCCGGCGCCACGTCGGTGACGGTCTCGAACTGCGCGCGGTCGCCTTCCTTCATTTCCGACTGCCGCGCCTGGCTGGCCGCGCGCGCCTGCTGCGCGAACGCCACGCGCGCCGGCAACGGCTGCGACAGGAACTGCGCGATGAAAGCCGGATCGCGGGTCTGCGCGCGGAACTGCTGGTAGGCGACATCGTCGGTGCACAGCAGATCGCCATGCATCAGCAGCGCCGGCCGGCCGTAGAGATCGATCACCGTCGGGTCCGGCAGGATGCGGAAACCCGCCCGGCGCGCGTAATCCTCGCCGACCAGGAAGTCGCGGTTGCCGGCCATGAAATAGATCGGCACGCCGCTGTCGGCCAGCGCATGCAGTTCGGCAGCCACCGCGTCGGCGGCGGGCGAGGGCGTGTCATCGCCGATCCAGGCTTCGAACAGGTCGCCGAGGATGTACAGCGCCTCGGCCTGGCGCGCTTCGCCGCGCAGGAAGGCCAGGAACAGGTCGGTGATCGCCGGGCGGGCCGGGTCCAGGTGCAGGTCGGAAACGAAGAGGGTCGTCATGCCCGGCATTGTAGGCCAGGCATCGCGTGCTTCAGAGCAGGCTGGCCATCGGCAGGAAGCCCAGCGACAGGCTGGCGAGCACGCTGCCGATCGCGGTGGCGGCCAGCACGTCGCTGGGGTAGTGCAGGCCCAGCACCACGCGCGACAGCGCCACGCAGGCCGAGAACGGCACCACCACCGGCGCAAGCCACGGGTAGTAGGCCAGCGCGACGATGCTGAAGGACACCGCGTGCAGGGTATGCCCGGAAGGGAAACTGAATTCGTCCAGTGGCGCGACCCAGGCGCGGATGCGCAGGTCGGCGGCATACGGGCGCGGGCGTCGCGTCCAGCGCTTGAGCGCCTTGTACAGGGACAACGCGATCACGCCGGTGGCGGCCATGTGCGCCGAGGCGCGGATGCCGTCCATGCCGTCGACGATCACCAGCAGGCCCATCAACGCGTACCAGAACACGCCATCGCCGAGGCGGCTGATGGTGGAGAAGAAGCGCCGTACACGCGAGCGCCGGCACCACAGGTTGGCGCGCCGGCACCAGCGGGTTTCGCGCCCGCGCAGGAGTTCAAGCCGCGTCGACAGCATAGGATGGCCCCGTGTTCTCGATCAGCGATTGCAGGGTGTCGTCGAAATCGGCGACGACACGGTCTGGATGCAGTTGCTTCATGGCCACGCTGGCGGCTTCGCCCATGTGGCGGCGCAGCGCGTCATCCTCGGCCAGGCGTACGGCCGAGTCGATGAAGGCGTCCTCGTCGGCGACGGCGGCGCCGGTGACGCCGTGGCGCATGTACTGGCGTGCGGCGCCGTAGTCGAAGGCGACGGTGGCCAGGCCGCTGGCCATCGACTCCAGGGTGACGTTGCCGAAGGTTTCGCTGCGGCTGGGGAACAGGAACAGGTCGCCGCTGGCGAAGTGGCGGGCCAGCGCGTCGCCACGCTGTACGCCGCAGAAGATGAAGTCCGGGTTCTCGCGCTGCAGGCGTTCGCGCATCGGGCCGTCCCCGACCCAGACGAAGCGCGCCTTCGGGCGCACCTGCTGCAGGCGCCGGAAGGCGCGCACGGCCAGCGGCAGGTTTTTCTCGCCGGCGATACGGCCGACATAGATCGCCGCCAGGCCGTTGTCGTCGATGCCCCATTCCTCGCGCAGCGCGGCATCGCGGCGGCGCGGGTCGAACTGCAGGCTGTCGACCGCGCGGGCGAGCAGGCGCACGCGGGCGAAGCCGTTGTCGTGCAGGAACAGCCGCAGTTCGTCGGTGGGCACCAGGGTGGCACCGGCCTGGTTGTGGAAGCGGCGCATCCAGCGCAGGGCGGCGCCCTGCAGCCAGGCGGCGCCGTACTCGGGCAGGTATTCGTCGAAGCGGGTATGGAAGCCGCTGGCGACCGGGATGCGCAGGCGGCGCGCGGCGCGCATCGCCGACCAGCCGAGCGGGCCTTCGGTGGCGATATAGAGGGCGTCTGGGCGCTGCTGCTGCCAGTGGCGGGTCAGGCGTTGCGTGGCCGGCAGGCCGAAGCGCAGGCCGGGGTAGCGGGGCAGCGAGGCGCCGCGCACCAGCAGGGTGTTGTCATCGGCGTTGGCGGCGTCGGCCGGCTGGCGGGGACGGATCACCTGCACCGCATGGCCGCGCGAGCGCAGCCCGGTTTCCAGCCCCTGGACGGTCAGGGCGACGCCGTTGACCTCCGGCGGATAGGTCTCGGTAACGATGGCATAGCGCATGGCGACCTCCGATGGTTCGCCACTTTCGGCGGAGGCGGTGGCATCCACATGTCAGGGGTGTTGCGGAGAGATGACGGGGTTGGGGGGGCGGGGCCGATAATGACGTGATCGATCGAACTGCCCCGCCCTTTGAGCCAATACCGGATCAGCGGAGGAACGCGATGAAGTACTCTCCGGTGGAGAAGCGCCATTCATGAAATGGCCGGTCATGCGATTGCGGCCATTGTGGGGAGACACTGGGCATGCCATCGATTTCAAGGCAGCGGGGGGATGATGCGGAACAGGCTTCTTGCGTTTGTAGTGATTGCTTTGGGTCTCGCCTTTCCGGGCGCGGTGGGTGCGCTCGTTCTGAACAAGAAGACCATGGATCAAATGGTGGCGGAATCCGATCTGATCATGATCGGCCGGGTGGAGTCACTTTCCGTTGCGCCACCTTATGGCGATGGCATCGCGCAGATTCGAGGCGTCGCCGCCGTAAAGGGTCTGGCCGATGTGACACTGGTCTATCGCACGGGAATGACGGAACTCAATCCCGATTGTTGTGAGATTGGGAAGAGCTACCTGTTCTTCCTCAGGCGCCAGCCAGGAGGGGAGTACTTCACCGTGGGTGGACGTCAGGGCGCTATTGAAGCCAAACCCTGAGATCGCAAGGGTGCTGGGCCTGGGTAGGGATCCGCCGAAATACGCGCTGCAGCGCATCGATTGTGTTGGGCAGCCAGCAGCTGCCCCGCGACTCAAGCCTCAAACGGCTTGAACGCAATCCCCAGCCCCGCCATCCCCTCCACCTCGGCAATCAGATCCGCCCGCAGTAGCGGCCGTGACTGCAGCCACTCCTGCGACAACACCAGCGACAGGCGGTTGTCGTCCGCGCTGAGCTCCAGCGTGGGGATCGGGTCCGACTCGTGCGCGCGGTGCAGCAGCACCGCCAGGCGCAGCAGCGCGGCCTTGCGCCGGGCCGGCAGCAGCAGGCGATCCGGCAGGGCCTCGAACGCGTTCTTGGGAACATTGCGCCGATGCGTGCGCACCAGCGCCGCCAGCACCTGCTGCTCCTGCCGCGAGAAGCCGGCGATGTCCGAGTTCTCCAGCACGTAGCCGCCATGCACGTGGTACTGGCTATGCGCGATCATCAGCCCAAGCTCATGCAGGCGCGCCGCCCAGCCCAGGCCGCGCGCATCGTCGCCGTCCAGCTGCCACGGGCCGGCCACCTGCGCGAGCATGCGCTGCGCGGTGGCTTCGACACGGGCGGCCTGGTTCTCGTCGATGCCGTAGCGCTGCACCAGCGCGGATACCGAGTTGTCACGCGGATCGCTGGCGCCGGCACGGCCGAGCATGTCGTAGAGGATGCCTTCGCGCATCGCCGCCTTGCTGACCATCAGCTTCTCCAGCCCCAGCGCCTGGAAAGCGGCTTCCAGCACCAGGATCCCACCGGCGATGATCGGGCGGCGATCGGCCGACAGGCCCGGCAGCTGGATGTCATCGATGTGCTTGGCCTTGAGCAGCTCCTCGCGCAGCACCGGCAGCGCGGCGGCGGTGATGGCGCCCTTGGTGAGCTTCATCGCCGCGCAGATCTCGCCGATCGACTTGTGCGTGCCCGACGAGCCCACCGCTTCGTGCCAGCCCAGCGCACGATACAGCGTGGCGAACTGCTGGAACTCGGCGCCGATCTCGGTCAGGGCATCCTTCCAGCGCTTCTTGGACAGCTTGCCGCCGGGGAAGAAGCGCCGTGTGCTGGCGATGCAGCCGGCCTGCAGGCTTTCACGCTCCAGCGTCTCGAAGCCACGGCCGATGATGAATTCGGTCGATCCACCGCCGATGTCGATGACCAGGCGCCGCTGGTCCGGCTTGGGCGGCTGCGCGTGCGCCACGCCGAGGTAGATCAGGCGCGCTTCCTCGCGGCCGCTGACCACTTCGATCGGATTGCCCAGCGCGGCTTCGGCCGGGGCCAGGAAGGTCTGCGGCGAACGCAGCTGGCGCACGGTGTTGGTGGCCAGGGCGCGCACGCGGGTGGGCGGGATCTCGCGGATGCGCTGGCCGAAGCGGGCCAGACAGTCGATCGCGCGGGCCCGGGCATCGGCGGACAGGCCGCCCTTGCCGTCGAGGCCGTCGGCCATGCGGACGGTCTCGCGCAACCGGTCCACCACCCGCAGCTGCCCGAGGACATAGCGGGCGATGATCATGTGGAAGCTGTTGGACCCCAGGTCGACGGCGGCCAGCAGATCACCGTCCTGCAACGGCGGAGAAGTCGGGGAGGTATTCGGCATGGCGCGAATGTTAGCGTGGGGCGCGTGGATGCGCAGTAGCCGGTACGGATGCGCACGCGGCACAGCGTGTCCCGCGTGAAGGCTTCGTTTCTGGGAGGCCGCGCCCCGCGGGCAGGTGCGGCCCGTGCCCGCTTACGACAGGCCGGCCAGCAGGGTCTGCTGCGCCGAATGTGGCGCCTCGTCCGCCGCCGGCACGACCTTGCGGTAGACGCCATCGGCATGCAGCAGCCAGGCGTTGCAGTTGTCGTCCAGATAGTTCTGCAGCACCTCGCGATGGATGCGCGCGGCGATGTCCGCGTCGAGGATCGGGAAACAGGTTTCCACGCGCCGCAGCAGGTTGCGTTCCAGCCAGTCGGCGCTGGCGCAGAAAAGTTCCGGATCGCCGTCGTTGCCGAACCAGTACACGCGGCTGTGCTCCAGGAAGCGGCCGACGATGGAGCGCACCCGGATGTTGTCCGAGACGCCCGGCACGCCTGGACGCAGGGTGCAGGCGCCGCGGACGATCAGGTCGATCTGCACGCCCGCCTGCGAGGCCTGGTAGAGCGCGCGCACCACATGCGCTTCGTTCAGGGCGTTCATCTTGGCGATGATCCGGCCCGGGCGGCCTTCGTTGGCCAGCCGCGTCTCGCGCTCGATCCGCTGCAGCACGCCGGCATGCAGGGTGAACGGTGACTGCAGCAGGCATTTCAGCTTCATCTTCGGCGCCAGCCCGGAGAGCTGCTGGAACAGCAGGTGCACGTCGTTGCCGATGTCCGCATCGGCGGTGATCAGGCTGAGGTCGGTGTAGGCGCGCGCGGTGCCGCTGTGGTAATTGCCGGTGCCCAGGTGCACGTAGCGGCGCAGCTTGCGGCCCTCGCGGCGCACGATCAGCAGCATCTTGGCGTGGGTCTTGTAGCCGACCACGCCGTAGACCACCTGCACGCCGGCTTCCTGCAGCTTGTCGGCCAGGCCGAGGTTGGCTTCCTCGTCGAAACGCGCGCGCAGTTCGACCACCACGGTGACGTCCTTGCCGTTGCGCGCGGCCACCACCAGCGCATCGACGATCGCCGAGTCCTTGCCGGTGCGATACAGCGTCTGCTTGATCGCCAGCACGTTGGGATCGACGGCCGCCTGGCGGATCAGGTCGAGCACCGCGGTGAAGGCATCGAAGGGATGGTGCAGCAGGATGTCGCCCTTGCCGGCGATCTCGAAGATGCCGTCGCTGTCGCGCAGCGTGCGCGGGTTGAATGGCGGGTATTTCAGTTCGGGCCGCTGCACGAAGTCGTACACCTGCACTACGCGGCTCAGGTTGACCGGGCCGGCGATGCGGTACACCGCGTTGTCCGGCAGGCCGAAGTTCTGCAGCAGTGTGCGCACGATCGGCTTGGGCATGTCGTCGGCGATCTCCAGCCGCACCGCCGGCCGGTAGCCGCGGTCGACCAGCTCGTCACGCAGCGCCAGGGCGAGGTTCTCCACTTCCTCCTCGTCCACCACCAGCTCGGAATTGCGGGTGACGCGGAACTGGTAGGCGCCCTTGACCTCCATGCCCGGGAACAGCTCGTCGACGAACGAGGACAGCACCGAGGACAGGAACACGAAGTTCTGCGTGCCGGGCTCGGACAGGCTGTCCGGCAGCTGGATGATGCGCGGCAGCGAGCGCGGTGCGCGCACGATGGCCAGATGGCCGGCGCGGCCGAAGGCGTCGGTGCCTTCCAGCACCACGACGATGTTCAGCGTCTTGTTGAGGATCTTCGGGAACGGATGCGCCGGGTCCAGGCCCAGCGGCGACAGCACCGGCATGATCTCGTTGCGGAAGTAGGCGCGCAGCCAGCGCTTCTGACGCGACGTCCAGGAGTTGCGGCCGAGCACGCCCACGCCGGCCTCGGCCAGCGCCGGGCGCAGGATCTGGTTCCAGCAGTGGTACTGCTGGTCCACCAGTTCGGCGGCGCGGTCGTGCACGGCGTTGAGGATCGCGGTCGGGCTCATGCCGTCCGGCGCCGGGGCCAGGCCGAACTCCTGCGCATGACGCACGGTGGCAGCGCGGATCTCGAAGAATTCGTCCAGGTTGGTGCAGGAGATGCACAGGAAGCGCAGGCGCTCCAGCAGCGGCACCTGCTCGTCCAGCGCCTGGGCGAGCACGCGGAAGTTGAAGTCCAGCTGCGACAGCTCGCGGTTGAGGTACAGCGCCGGGTCGCGCAGCGGATCGTGCGCGGCGGGTTCGGCGATGGCGGTGACGGCGGCTTTCTTGGCGCTGGCCATGTGACCTTCAGGGCGTTCTGTGACGGTGGGGACGCGGGTCCGGACGATCCGCGGGCGCTGCGGTCATACCAATAGCACGGGCTTCATGTCGCGTGCGTGTCGGGTTCGCGCACGAGTACGCGCGCCGAACCGAAGTGACAGGAGAATTCGCTGCCCTTGCCGACTTCGCTCTGGATGTCCAGGCGTGCCTGGTGCAGGCCGAGCACGTGCTTGACGATCGACAGGCCCAGCCCGGTGCCGCCGCTCTCGCGCGAGCGGCTGCTGGACACGCGATAGAAGCGTTCGGTGATGCGCGGCAGGTGCGAGGCGGGAATGCCGTAGCCGGTGTCGCGCACCGCCAGCACCGCGCCGCCGTCGGCTTCGCGGGCGAAGCGGATGCTGACCGTGCCGCCGGCCGGGGTGTAGCGCACGGCGTTGGTGACCAGGTTGGAGAACGCGCTGTGCAGCTCCTTGTTGGAGCCGAGCAGGTCGCAGTTCGCCTCGTCGTGTACTTCGATGGTGTGGCGGCCCTGGCTGTGCGCCTCGGCCTCGCGGCGCAGCGTGGCCAGCATCGGCGCCATCGCCACGGTCTCCTCGCCGATCTCGTCCTGCGATTCCAGGCGCGAGAGCGTGAGCAGGTCCTCGACCAGCTGCGCCATGCGCTGCGACTGCTTGCGCATCTCGGTGAGCATCGGGCCCGAATCCGGGAAATCCTCCGGGTCCAGCATGTCGAGATAGCCATGCACCACGGTCAACGGCGTGCGCAGCTCGTGCGAGA
>DJAN01000027.1:0-550 GCA_002429615.1 Lysobacteraceae bacterium UBA6001 | reverse complement strand
GCGTGCGCAGCTCGTGCGAGACGTTGGCGACGAAGTCACGACGCACCTGCTCCAGGCGCAGCAGCTTGCTGACGTCGCGCGCCACCAGCAGCCAGTAGTCGTCGGAATAGGGGATCAGGCGCAGGTTCAGGCGCAGGTTCGGATCGACCGGCGAGGGCGCATCGAGCATCGGCTCGGCATTGCGGCCGGCGGCCAGCCAGTGCGCAAGCGGCAGCGGCTGCAGGCGTTCGACCACCGGCGCGCCGAGGTCACCCGGGTGGTACAGGCCGAGCAGGCTGCCGGCGGCTTCGTTGAACCACTGCACGCGCTGGCTGTTGCGATCCACCACCACCACCGCATCCGGCAGTGCGGCAGCGGCGGCGCGATAGGTGCGCAGCATTTCCAGCAGGCGGCGCTTGCGCGTGCGCATCTCGCCCTGGCTGCGGTACAGCAGGCGATCCAGCTCGTTCCAGGCGCCGTTGGCCGGTTCCGGCTCCCAGCGCTGGCGGGCGGTCAGGCGGCGCAGTACGCGCCGCAGGCGCCAATAGGACCAGGCCAGCGCGGCGAGCGC
>DJAN01000016.1:4068-4399 GCA_002429615.1 Lysobacteraceae bacterium UBA6001 | reverse complement strand
GCGCTCGACGCGCTGCCCGGCACCCGCTGCGTGGCGGCGTCGCGGCTCTACCGCACGCCGGCCTGGGGCCGGCTCGACCAGCCGGCCTTCGTCAATGCCGCCGCCACCGTGGAGACCACGCTGGCGCCGGAAGCCCTGCTCGATGCACTGCTGGCGCTGGAGCGCGTACACGGCCGTGAACGGCCCGACGGCGAGCGCTGGGGGCCACGCACGCTGGACCTGGACGTGCTGTTGTTCGACGAGCAGGTCATCGACACCCCGCGCCTGAAGGTGCCGCATCCGCACCTGCACGAGCGTGCGTTCGCCCTGCTGCCGCTGGCCGAGATCGCCC
>DJAN01000016.1:0-3914 GCA_002429615.1 Lysobacteraceae bacterium UBA6001 | reverse complement strand
TGCCGCTGGCCGAGATCGCCCCACAGGCGCGCATTCCCGGGCATGGAACGGTGCAGGCCGCACTGGCGGTGGTGGAAACGGGCGGATTGGCGCCGATTGGGTAGATAATGCCCGGCTCATCACCCCACGTAATGAGCTCATGAGTACCCACGCCGACAGCAAGCCCTGGACGGTGCCTGCGCTGGCCGACGCCAAGCGCGAAGGCCGCAAGCTGGTCATGCTGACCGCCTATGACGCCGGGTTCGCCCGCGCTTTCGATGCCGCCGGCGTCGACCTGATCCTGGTCGGCGATTCGCTCGGCATGGTGGTCCAGGGGCAGGATTCGACCCTGCCGGTGACCACCGAGGACATGGTCTACCACACCCGGATCGTGGCCCGCGGCCTGTCCCGCGCGCTGCTGGTGAGCGACCTGTCGTTCCAGGCCGATGCCACCCCCGAGCGGGCGCTCGATGCGTCCACCCGCCTGCTCCAGGCCGGTGCGGAGATGGTCAAGATCGAGGGCGCCGGGCACAAGCTGGAGGTCATCCGCTATCTGACCGAACGCGAGATCCCGGTCTGCTCGCACCTGGGCCTGACCCCGCAGTCGGTGCTGCGCTTCGGCGGCTACAAGGTGCAGGGCCGTGGCGAGGCGGGCGAACGCCTGCGCGCCGAGGCGCGCGCGGTGGCCGAGGCGGGCGCCTCGATGCTGGTGCTGGAGTGCGTGCCGTCGCCGCTGGCGGCGCAGATCAGCGCCGAGCTGTCGATCCCGACCATCGGCATCGGTGCCGGCCCGGGCTGCGACGGCCAGGTGCTGGTGATGCATGACTTCCTCGGACTGGACAGCGGCCATCGCCGCCCGAAGTTCGTGAAGGATTTCCTCGCCGAGGGCGGCTCGGTGGCGGGCGCGGTACGCGCCTATGCCGCCGCGGTGCGCGACGGCAGCTTCCCCGACGCAGAGCACGCCTACGCCTCATGATCGAAACCGTTACCGAACTGGCGCGCCTGCGCGAACTTGTCACCGGCTGGAAGCGCCAGGGCCTGCGCGTGGCGCTGGTGCCCACCATGGGCAACCTGCACGCCGGCCACTTCTCGCTGGTGATGCTGGCCCGCCAGTACGCCGACCGCGTGGTCTCCAGCGTCTTCGTCAACCCGACCCAGTTCGGCCCGAACGAGGACTTCGCCCGCTACCCGCGCACGCCGGAGGCCGACATGCGTGGCCTGCAGGATGCCGGCTGCGACGTGCTGTGGCTGCCGAGCGTGGAGACGATGTACCCGCTGGGTACCGAGCTGGCGATGCGCATGCATGCGCCGGGCGTGAGCGATGTGCTCGAAGGCGCCTGCCGCCCGGGCCACTTCGATGGCGTGTGCACGGTGGTGGCGCGGCTGTTCAACCAGGCCCAGCCGGACGTGGCCGCGTTCGGCAAGAAGGATTACCAGCAGCTGGCGGTGATCCGGCAGATGGTCAGCGACCTGGCGTTCCCGATCGAGATCCTCGGCGGCGGCATCGTCCGCGAGCAGGACGGGCTGGCGATGAGTTCGCGCAACCAGTACCTGTCGGCGGCGGAACGCCCGGTGGCGGCGGAGATCCGCAAGGCGCTGGTGGTGCTGCGTGACGCCTGCCTGGCCGGCAGCGCCCGTGTCGAGGCCGAGGCGGCGGCGAACGCGCAGCTCACGGCCGCCGGTTTCCAGGTCGACTACGTGGAGGTACGCACGCCCGCGCTGACCGTGCCGGACGACGGCTATGCCGGCCCGCGCGTGGCGCTGGTGGCGGCCAAGCTCGGCCGGACCCGGCTGATCGACAACCTCGAGTTCTGAATGACCGGGCCCCCACAGGGCCCGGTTTCACCTTTCGCGGCCCCCGGCCGCTAAACTTTCCGTCTTTCCTACGTGCCGTAGTAACGCCCCCATGCAACTGTCCCTGCTCAAAGCCAAGATCCATCGCGCCACCGTCACCCACTCCGAGCTCAACTACGAAGGCTCCATCGCCATCGACGACCTGCTGCTGCAGGCCAGCGGCATCCGCGAGTTCGAGCAGGTGCACATCTGGGACGTGACCAACGGCAGCCGTTTCACGACCTACGCGATCCGCGCCGAGGCCGGCAGCGGCGTCATCTCGCTCAACGGCGGCGCCGCGCGCCACGTGCAGGTCGGCGACCTGATCATCATCGCCGCCTTCGTCGGCCTGAGTGCCGCCGAAGCAGACGCGTTCAAGCCCGACCTGGTGTACGTGGACGGGCAGAACAAGATCACCCACACCAACCACAGCATCCCCACACAGGCCGCATGACACAGTCCAACGGATTCGACTCGCTGCACTCCCACGCCCAGCGTCTGCGCGGGGCGTCCATTCCCGATCTGCTCGCCGCCGAGACCGGCCGGCCGGCGCGGTATGCGAAACGGGTCGGTCCGTTGTACTTCAACTTCGCGCGGCAGAAATACGACGCCGCCGCGCTCGACGCGCTGCTGGCCCTGGCCGAGCAGCGCGGGCTGGCGCAGGCGTTCCAGCGCCTGTTCCGTGGTGAGCAGGTCAATGTGACCGAGGGTCGCGCGGCGCTGCATACGGCGCTGCGCGGCAACCTGACCGATGCGCCGGTGGCACAGGAGGCGTACCGCACCGCCGCCGAGGTGCGCGGCCACATGCGCGAGCTGATCGACGCGCTGGCACGCACCGGGGTGACGGACATCGTCAGCGTCGGCATCGGCGGTTCGGACCTGGGTCCGCGCCTGGTGGCCGATGCGCTGCGCCCGGTGGAAGGCGCGCGTTTCCGCGTGCATTTCGTTTCCAATGTCGATGGCGCGGCGATGCAGCGCACGCTGGCGACGCTGGATCCGGCGAAGACCGCCGGCATCCTGATCTCCAAGACCTTCGGTACGCAGGAGACCCTGCTCAACGGGCAGATCCTGCGCGACTGGCTGGGTGGCAGCGAGCGGCTGTATGCGGTGAGCGCCAATCCGGAGCGTGCGGGCAAGGCGTTCGACATCCCGGCCGGCCGCGTGCTGCCGATGTGGGATTGGGTCGGTGGGCGCTATTCGCTGTGGTCGGCGGTGGGCTTCCCGATCGCGCTGGCGATCGGCTTCGAGCGTTTCGAGCAGTTGCTGGCGGGTGCGGCGGAATTCGATGCGCACGTGCTGGCGACGCCGTTGGCCGACAACGTGGCGGTGCTGCATGGTCTGACCGCGGTGTGGAACCGCAACCTGCTCGGCCACGCGACCAACGCGGTGATGACCTACGACCAGCGCATGGCGCTGCTGCCGGCGTATCTGCAGCAGCTGATCATGGAGAGCCTGGGCAAGCGGGTGAAGCTCGACGGCAGCCCGGTGGACAGCGACACGGTGGCGGTGTGGTGGGGTGGTGCGGGCACCGATGTGCAGCACAGCTTCTTCCAGGCGCTGCACCAGGGCACCAGCGTGGTGCCGGCCGATTTCATCGGCACGGTCAACAACGATGATCCGTATGCGGTGAACCACCAGGCGCTGCTGGCCAACCTGCTGGCGCAGACCGAGGCGCTGGCGAACGGGCAGGGCAGCGAGGATCCGGCGCGCGATTACCCCGGTGGCCGGCCCAGCACCCTGATCCTGTTCGATCGTCTGACCCCGCAGGCGCTCGGCGCGCTGATCTCGATGTACGAGCACAGCGTGTACGTGCAGTCGGTGATGTGGGGGATCAATGCGTTCGACCAGTTCGGCGTGGAGCTGGGCAAGCAGCTCGCCAGCCAGCTGCTGCCCGCGCTGCAGGGCGAGGGCGCGGCGCAGGTGCGCGATCCGGTGACCGCGGCTGCGCTGGCGGAGATCGCTGCTCGGGCTGGGTAAGCCGAGGGGCTCGGTGTGAGGGGAGGGCGGCCTTGGGGTCGCCCTTTTTTGTTGGCCTTCGAGGTTGATCGGCTCGCTTGGATCCTGCACGGCCTGCGGGGACGGTGCCCTTTCGGGACACGCCG
>DJAN01000154.1:587-6639 GCA_002429615.1 Lysobacteraceae bacterium UBA6001 | reverse complement strand
CGGCCACCGCGATCGCCGCCAGCGCCGCGATGTCGCCGGGCGATGACGCGCCGCCACCGCGTCCGGCCATGCCCAGCGACGCCTCGCGGATCAAGATGAAGGCGGGCATGCGTCCGCTGGTGGTGGCCATCGATCCCGGCCATGGCGGCCAGGACCCGGGCGCGATCGGCCCGACCGGCAAGCGCGAGAAGGACGTCACCCTGGCGGTGGCGCGCGAACTGGCGCGCCAGGTCAACGCCACGCCGGGGCTGAAGGCCTATCTCACCCGCGACACCGACGTGTTCATCCCGCTGCCGATGCGCGCCAAGAAGGCGCGCGCGGCCGGTGCCGACATCTTCATCTCGATCCACGCCGACGCCGCCGAGAACCGCAGCGCCAGTGGCTCTTCGGTATTCGTGCTGTCGACCAAGGGCGCCTCCTCGCAGCGTGCCCGCTGGCTGGCCGACAAGGAAAACGCCGCCGACCTGGTCGGTGGCGTGCGCCTGCAGCAGACCGAGAACACCTTGGCCAACGTGCTGCTGGACCTGGCCCAGAGCGGCCACATGAAGGCCTCCGAGGATGCGGCCGGCCATGTGCTGAGCGGGCTCAAGGACATCGGCAACAACCACAAGCCGGAGCTGGAGCGGGCGAACTTCGCCGTGCTGCGCACCTCGGACATGCCGGCGATGCTGGTGGAAACCGCCTTCATCTCCAACCCGGACGAGGAGCGCCGCCTGACCGACCCGGGCTACCAGCGCAAGCTGGCCGGCGCGGTGCTGGAAGGCGTCAATACGTTCTTCACCCGGCAGCCGCCGCCCGGCACGCTGTATGCGGCGCGCGCCCAGGCCGAAATGGATGCGGCCGCCGGCACCGTGGCCGGCGGCAGCCGCTGAAGCTCGGCTATCATTTGCGTTGTCTCGATGAAGACGGCGCCGCGCGGCGCCGAGTGCCGTGCCCCTGATCTCCCTCCTGCCTGTTTCCCTATCTGATTCCGCGTGGTGGACGTCATGACGATCCGCCAATTGCCCGACATCCTGGTCAACCAGATCGCTGCTGGCGAGGTCGTCGAACGGCCGGCGTCGGTGGTCAAGGAACTGGTCGAGAACGCCATCGACGCCGGTGCGCGGCGCGTGGATATCGAACTGGAAGAAGGCGGCGTGCGCCTGATCCGCATCCGCGACGACGGCGGCGGCATCGCGCCGGAGGAACTGCCGCTGGCGGTATCGCGGCACGCCACCAGCAAGATCGCCTCGCTCGATGACCTGGAAGCGGTGGCCACGCTGGGTTTCCGCGGCGAAGCACTGCCGTCGATCGCCTCGGTCAGCCGCTTCACCCTGGTCTCGCGCCGTCCCGATGCCGAGCATGGCTCGGCGTTGCAGGTCGATGGCGGGCGCGTCGGTGAAGTGCAGCCGCGCGCGCATGCGCCCGGTACCACCGTCGAGGTGCGCGAGCTGTTCTACAACGTGCCGGCGCGGCGCAAGTTCCTGCGCGCCGAGCGTACCGAGCTCGGGCATATCGAGGAATGGCTGCGCTCGCTGGCGCTGGCGCGGCCGGATATCGAGCTGCGGGTCTCGCACAACGGCAAGCCGTCGCGACGTTACCGGCCGGGCGACCTGTATTCCGATGCGCGCCTGGGCGAGACGCTGGGCGAGGACTTCGCCCGCCAGTCGCTGCGCGTGGACCACAGCGGCGCGGGCCTGCGCCTGCATGGCTGGATCTCGCAGCCGCACTACTCGCGTGCCAGCGCCGACCAGCAATACCTCTACGTCAACGGCCGTTCGGTGCGTGACCGCAGCGTCGCGCATGCGGTGAAGATGGCCTATGGCGACGTGCTCTAC
The DNA here is from genome assembly GCA_002429615.1 of Lysobacteraceae bacterium UBA6001. Classification (GTDB taxonomy): domain Bacteria; phylum Pseudomonadota; class Gammaproteobacteria; order Xanthomonadales; family Xanthomonadaceae; genus Stenotrophomonas_A. Next base: position 4,822 of record DJAN01000154.1, on the reverse strand, counting down.
CACGGGCGCCAGCCGGCCTACGTGCTGTTCCTGGAGCTGGACCCGACCCGTGTCGACGTCAACGTGCATCCGGCCAAGCACGAGGTGCGCTTCCGCGATTCGCGGCTGATCCACGATTTCGTCTACCGCACGCTGCAGGAAGCGCTGGCGCAGACCCGCGCCGGTGCCGCGGCGACGCAGCCGGCAACGATGTCCACGCTCGCACCGGGCGGCACGCCGCCGGCGGCGGCCATGGGGTTGTCCGGCGGTGAGGGCGGGTTCCGCGACTGGCGGCCGGCGCAGTCGCCGCTGGGCCTGCGCGTGGACCAGGCGCCGGGTGCCTACGCGGCGCTGTACGGCGCCAGCGGCGCGACCTCGTTGAGCGAGCCGATGACCGCGCTGCCGCCGATGCCGGTCGACCAGGCCGGCCTGCCGCAGACCTCGGCCGATGCCGGCGTGCCGCCGCTCGGCTACGCCGTCGCCCAGCTGCATGGCATCTACATCCTGGCCGAGAACGCCGAAGGCCTGATCGTGGTGGACATGCACGCCGCGCACGAGCGCATCGGCTATGAGCGGCTGAAGAATGCCCACGACGGCATCGGCCTGCATGCGCAGCCGCTGCTGGTGCCGATCACGCTGATGGTCGGCGAGCGCGAGGCCGATGTGGCCGAGCGCGAAGCCGAGACCCTGGCCGCGCTGGGGTTCGAGATCACCCGCGCCGGCCTGCAGTCGCTGCACGTGCGCAGCATCCCCGCGCTGTTGACGCAGGCCGAGCCGGAAGCGCTGCTGCGCGATGTACTCTCGGACCTGCGCGAGCATGGGCAGACGCGCCGCGTCGCCAGTGCGCGCGACGAACTGCTCTCCACCATGGCCTGCCATGGGGCGGTGCGCGCGAACCGGCGCCTGACGGTGCCGGAGATGAACGCCCTGCTGCGTGACATGGAAGCCACCGAACGCTCGGGGCAATGCAATCACGGGCGCCCGACCTGGGCGCGTTTCTCGCTGGCGGAAATCGATCGTTGGTTCTTACGGGGGCGTTGATGCGTGTCGGCAACAGGGGGAAGTGGGTCTGGCTGCTCGCCTTGGCGGGGTTGGCCGGGTGTGGTGGCGACGAAGCGCAGCACGGCCAGGCGCAGGAGAAGGCCGCGGTGGCCGATCCGCAGTTCCTGGCCGACAACCAGGTATGGCGCGACGAACGCCTCGCCGATCTGCGCAAGCCCGATGGCTGGACCAGCCTGGTCGGCCTGCATTGGCTGGAGCTGAAGGCGCATTACGTTGGCAGTGGTAGCACCAGCGGCATTCGCCTGGCGGCGGGGCCGGAGAAGATGGGCATGGTCCAGGTGGTCGGCGACCAGGTCTGGTTCGTGCCGGAGAAGGGCGTGGCGCTGACCGTCGACGACAAGCCGATGACCGGCAAGGTGCGCTTCTTCAGTGATCGCGACGAGACCCCGACGGTGATCGGTTTCGACGAAGGCAAGGGCAGGATGACGCTGATCCAGCGCGGCGACCGCCGTGCGCTGCGCGTGCGCCATGCCGATGCACCGACCCACACCGGATTCCGCGGCCTGGAATACTGGCCTGCCGTCCCGGCCTGGCGCATCCAGGCGCGCTTCGTGCCGCACGACGTGGGCCAGACGCTGCCGGTCGTCGATATCACTGGTCTTACCACCGACCAGCCGAATGCCGGCGCGATCGAGTTCGAGCGCGACGGTCGCACCTATCGGCTGGAGGCGATCGGCGAACCGGGCCGCGCGCTGTTCGTGGTCTTCGCCGACCGCACCAGCGGGCGGGGCAGTTACGCGGCAGGTCGCTTCCTCGACGTGGATGCGCCCGATGCGCAGGGCCACGTGGTGCTGGACTTCAACCGTGCCTATAACCCGCCGTGCGCGTTCACCGCGTTCGCCACCTGTCCGTTGCCGCCACCGGAAAACCGACTGGACCTGCTGGTGGACGCGGGCGAAAAGACTTACCGACATCCGGATTGATCGATGAACAAGCGTGTCCTGCGTTGGTTTGCCGCCTCGCTGCTCGGCCTGCTGCTGGTCGCGGGCGTGCTGTCCGTGCCGTTGGCCGGCGCTGCGGGCAGCGCGGGCAAACCACCGCCGACGCCACTGCTGTGGAAGGTGACCGCGCGTGACGGGGCCAGCCTCTATCTGCTGGGCTCGTTCCATCTGTTGAAACCGGATGACTATCCACTGGCGCCCGCGGTGGACGCGGCCTTCGCCAGGTCCGCGCGCGTGGTGTTCGAGCTGCCCGCCGAAGAGGTGCAGTCGCCGCAGCTGGCGGCGCAGATGCTGCAGGCCGCGACCCGCACCGATGGCCGTCGCCTGCAGGACGATCTGCCGCCGGCGCAGTGGGCGGCGCTGCAGGAATACGCGGCCGCGCATGGCATGCCGGTGGAGGCGCTGGCCGGTTACGAGGTCTGGTTCGTTGGCCTGAGCGTCAGCCTGGCGGAGATGGCGGCGCAGGGATTGGATCCGTCATTGGGACTGGACCAGCACTTCATGCGCGAGGCGGCCAGGACCGGCAAGCCGACCGGCGGGCTGGAAACCGCGGCCGAGCAGATTGCGCTGCTGGACGGGATGTCGCTGGAGGAGCAGCGGCAGATGCTGGCCGAGGCGCTCGACGATGCGAAAGACGGCAATCCGCAGACCCGCGCCCTGCATGACGCCTGGCGCGCGGGCGACGCGCGGCGCCTGTGGTCGGAGATGGCGCTGGACATGAAACGGCAGTATCCGGCGCTGTATCGCAACATCAATGTCGCGCGCAACGACCGTTGGGTGCCGAAGCTGGAGGCGTATCTGCAGCCGGGGCAGGGCGCCACGCTGGTGGTGGTCGGCAGCCTGCACCTGCTGGGCGAGGACGGCGTGGTGGAGAAGCTGCGCGCGCGCGGCTACCAGGTCGAACGCGTGGGCGCTGATTCCACGCGGTAGGAGCGGCTTCAGCCGCGACCCGGGGAATCGTCCAAGGCGGCGCTGCCAGGGCGCACGTATATCGCGTCGCGGCTGAAGCCGCTCCTACCAGGAGCGTCACCGCGCGGTGACGCGCCTCAGCGGCGCGTCTTGCTGCCGCCTGCGGCGGCGGTCGGGCCGGTGGGCGGCGTGCCGGTACCGGTGCCGGTACCGCCCGACGGGCCACGCCCGAAGCCGGCGCCGAAGTTGCGCTGGAATTCCTGCCACAGCTCCAGGTTGCGCTCGGTGAGCTGGTTCATCATCGCCCACGGCGTCTGCCCGAGCAGGTTGCCCATCTGCTGACGGAATTGCTGCTGCTGTTCCAGGAATACCTGCATGCTGCGTTCAAGGTAGTTGCCCATGAAGCCCTGCAGCGAATCCCCGTAGAAGCGGATGATCTGGCTGAGCAGCTGGGTGGACAGCATCGGTTCGCCGTCCGATTCCTGGTCGGCGATGATCTGCAGCAGGACCGAGCGGGTGAGGTCTTCGCCGCTCTTGGCGTCGCGGACCTCGAAATCCTCGCCGTCGATGATGAGCTGGCGCACATCCTCGATGGTGATGTAGCTGGAGATCTCGGTGTCGTAGAGGCGACGGTTGGGATACTTCTTGATGATGCGAAGTGCAGCCATGAAAGCAGTCACTCGGTCCGGTTTGTGCCGAGGATGGCGCAGTGCAACAGTGCTTGCAACCGCCGGAAGTCAGGGGGGACGGGGGTTGCGGTCGAAAAAATGTTGCGCAGCATGAGCTTGCGCGATTTTTCATGCTGCAACTGAACCGTGCAGCATGGCGACCGCCGTCACGCCACTGCGCGGCTCACCAGCCCATGTGGTGGCCGCCGTTGATGTCCAGGTTGGAGCCGGTGATCCACGCCGCTTCCTCGGCGACCAGGAAGGCCACCGCGTAGGCGATTTCCTCCGGCTTGCCGAGCCGGCCGGTGGGGATGTCGGCGACGATCTTGGCGCGCACTTCCTCCGGCACCGCCATCACCATGTCGGTGGCGACGTAGCCTGGCGAGACCGTGTTGACGGTGATGCCGAACGCCGCGTTCTCGCGCGCGAGCGAGATGGTGAAGCCGTGCATGCCGGCCTTGGCCGCGGCGTAATTGGCCTGGCCGTACTGGCCCTTGAGGCCGTTGATCGAGCTGATCTGGATGACCCGGCCCCAGCCGCGCTTGCGCATGCCCTCGATCACCGGGCGGGTAACGTTGAACACCGAGTTGAGGTTGGTGTTGATCACCTCGTGCCACTGCTCCGCGCTCATGCGGTGGAAGGTGGTGTCCCGGGTGATGCCGGCGTTGTTGACCAG
>DJAN01000154.1:0-393 GCA_002429615.1 Lysobacteraceae bacterium UBA6001 | reverse complement strand
GCCGGCGTTGTTGACCAGCACCTCGACCGGGCCGAGCGCGGCCTCGACCTCGTGGATCAGCGCCTTGGCGTGTTCCGGCGAGGCCACGTCGCCCTTGAACAGCGCGAAGTCGTAGCCGTCGGCCTGCATGCGCTGCTGCCAGGCACGCGCCTTCTCCTCGTTGCGGTAGTTGGTCGCCACCCGGTGGCCCTGGTCGGCCAGGCGCTTGCAGATGGCGGTACCGATGCCGCCGGTGCCGCCGGTGACCAGTGCGACGCGGGATGTCATGGATGCTCCGGAACGGAAGGGATGGTTTCGATTCTAGACAAGGTCGGGCCGGCGTGCCCGTTGCTCAGCCGCCCGGCGCGGGCAGATCGCGTGGCAGGCGGTCGGGCGCGAAGCCGGCTACCGCCG
>DJAN01000265.1 GCA_002429615.1 Lysobacteraceae bacterium UBA6001 | reverse complement strand
GCGCGGGTGCCGGGCCCTTGCAGCCGGCCAGTCCCGCGACCAGGACCCACGTCACCTGCCAACCCGCCCTTGCCGCCTGCCTCATGTCCTGCTCCGCTCCACTGGGTGGTCGGATGCTGCCGCAACACACGTGAACGAAAGCGGGCCGGGGGCGGCGTCCGGGTTCAGGTATCCGGCATCGCCGCGACTGGCAGCGACACGTTCATCAGTGAGGCGTCCTCCGGGTCCGGGTGCAGGCTGAAACCCAGGCTCTCGCACATCGCCAGCATCGTGCGGTTCTCCCGCAGCACCTGCCCTTCCACGGTCTTCAGGCCGAGCCAGTGCGCGTACTCGATCATGATCCGCATCAGCTGCCAGCCGATGCCATGGCCCTTGAGGTCGGAGCGGATCAGGATGCCGTACTCGCCGCGCTCGTAATCGGCGTCGGCATGCAGGCGCACCGCGCCGAGCATCTCGCCGCTGCGCGGCTCGATCGCCACCAGGGCGATCGAGCGGGCGTAGTCGAGCTGGGTCAGGCGGGCGATGAATTCGTGCGAGAAATGCTTCACCGACTGGAAGAAGCGCAGGCGCAGGTCCTCGTCGGTGACGCGGGCGAAGAAGGCGCGGAACAGCGCGTCGTCCTCCGGCCGTACCGGGCGCACCAGGGCACGCGCGCCATCGCCCAGGGTGATCTGCCGCTCCCATTCCTTCGGATACGGGAAGATCGCGAAGCGCGGGTGGCCACGGCCCTTGTGCAGGCGGCGCGGCGCGCCCACCGCCACGCGTGCGTCCAGCGCCAGCACGCCATCGCGGTCGGCGAGCAGCGGGTTGATGTCCAGCTCCAGGATTTCCGGCAGGTCCGCGGCCAGCTGCGCCAGCTTGACCAGCACCAGCGCCACCGCGCGCTCGTCGGCGGCGGCGACGTCGCGATAGCCCTTGAGGATGCGCGAGACGCGGGTGCGGCCGATCAGCTCATGCGCCAGGCGCAGGTCCAGCGGCGGCAGCGCCAGTTCGCGGTCGTTGATCACTTCCACCGCGGTGCCGCCACGGCCGAACACGATCACCGGACCGAAGGTCGGGTCATCGGCGATGCCGGCGACCAGCTCGCGCGCCTTCGGCCTGACCACGGTGGGCTGCACCACCACGCCGCCGATGGCGGCCTGCGGCAGCGCGTCGTGGGCGCGCCGCAGGATGCCCTCGGCCGCTTCGCGCACCGCGCCGACGCTGGGCAGGTTCAGGCGCACGCCGTCGACATCGGACTTGTGCGCGATGTCATCGGAGAAAATCTTGACCGTCACCGTGGCGCCCGCGGCGATCAGGGTTTCGGCCAGCTCGGCGGCCTCATAGGCATTGGCGGCGATCTGCACCGGCACGCACGCGATGCCGTAGGCGGCGAGCAGCTGCGTGGTGGCCACCGGATCGAGCCAGTGCTGTCCCTTCGCCAGCGCGGCTTCCACCAAGGCGCGGGCGCCGGCGGCATCGACCACGAAATCTTCCGGCAGGCTGGGCGGCGTCTCCATCAGCGCCGCCTGCGCCTCGCGATAGCGCACCAGGTGGGTGAAGCCACGCACCGCGTCGGACTCGGTGGCGTAGGTGGGCACGCGCGCCGCGTTGAGCGCGGCGATGGCGGCATCGTCGTTGCCCAGCCACACCGCGAAGACCGGCTTCTGCCGCTGGTAGCGTCCGCGCTGGCCAAGGCTGTGGGTCAGCGCCTTGGCCGCATCCGCCGACGAGGTGAAGGCGGTGGGCACGTTGATCACCAGCACCGCATCGTTGTCGGCATCTTCCAGCAGGGCGTCGATGGCGCCGGCATAACGCTCGCCATCCGCGTCGACGATGATGTCGACCGGGTTGTCGCGCGACCAGCCCTCCGGCAGCACCTGGTCGAGCCGCGCGATGGTGGCCTCGGAGAGCGGTGCCAGGCTGCCGCCGCGCAGCGTGAGCTGGTCCACTGCCAGGCGGCCGATGCCGCCGCCGTTGGAGAGGATCGCCAGGCGGCGGCCGGGAAAGGTGCCGAGGCGGCCGAGGGTTTCGGCGGCGGCGAACAGTTCATCCAGCGCGCCCACGCGCAGCAGGCCGGCACGGGCAAAGGCGGCACCGTAGACCGCGTCCGAGCCGGCGAGTGCCTGCGCATGGGTGCTGGCGCCGGTGTTGCGCTGCGACTGCCGCCCGGACTTCACCACCACCACCGGCTTGGCACGCGCGGCGGCGCGCGCGGCCGACATGAACTTGCGCGCGTCCTTGATGTGCTCGACGTAGAGCAGGATCGCGCGGGTGCGGTAGTCGGTGGCGAAGTAGTCGAGCAGGTCGCCGAAATCGACGTCGAGGGTGTCGCCGAGCGAGACCACCGCGGAGAAGCCCACCGAGCGCGCCACGCCCCACTCCACCAGCGCCGCGGCAATCGCGCTGGAGTCTGAAACCAGCGCCAGGTCGCCGGCCTGCGGCGTATGCGCGGCGATGCTCGCGTTGAGGCGGGCATGCGGCGCGATCACGCCGAGGCAGTGCGGGCCGAGGATGCGCAGGCCGGCGGCGCGGAAGCGGTCGACCACGCCGGCCACCAGCGGCACTTCCGGGCCGACCACGGTCAGCGCGACCGCCTCGTCCTG
>DJAN01000155.1 GCA_002429615.1 Lysobacteraceae bacterium UBA6001 | reverse complement strand
GCTCTTCCGATCTCGCAGTGGCCGGCGCTGGCCGGCGCGCACGTGCTCGCCTGCGGGCCGGGCGGCTTCGTGCAGGCCGCGCGTGACCGGCTGCATGCGCAGGTCGCCAGCTTCCAGGCCGAGGCCTTCAGCGCACCGGCGCGGACCCTGGCCGAAGACGGCGAGGTGGAGGTCGTGCTGGCGCGCAGTGGTCGCACGCTGCGCCTGCCGCGCGCGCTCTCGCTGCTCGAAGGCCTGGAGGCCCAGGGGCTGAAGCCGCGCCACGGCTGCCGCATGGGCATCTGCAATACCTGCGTGTGCCAGCGCCAGACCGGCGCCACCCGCCACCTGCTCAGCGGCCAGCAGCACGACGAGCCGGCCACGCCGGTCCGCCTGTGCGTGCAGGCGCCGAGTACCGACCTGATCCTGGAACTGTGAAGGAACCCGCATGACCCGCCCGACCAACCGCGTGCTGACGCCGGCCGAACTGGATCGCTTCGGCGAGGAGCTGGACGCCCTGCGCCGCCGAGTGACCGCCGAGCTGGGCGCCAGCGATGCGCGCTACATCCGTCGCGTGGTGGCCGCGGTGCGCTGGACCGGCGTGGCCGGTCGCGCGCTGCTGTTCCTGGGCGCGTTCGTGCCGATGCTGCTGTGGCCGGCCTGGATCGCCGGCACGCTGCTGCTGGGCCTGTCGAAGATCCTGGAGAACATGGAGCTCGGCCACAACGTCATGCATGGCCAGTACGACTGGATGGGCGATGCCCAGCTGCAGGGCGCGACCTACGAATGGGACATCGTCGCCACCGGCGACAACTGGCGCAAGACGCACAACTTCCGCCACCACACCTACACCAACGTGCGCGGCATGGATGACGACATCGGCTACGGGCTGCTGCGCATCTTCCCCGAACAGCGCTGGCGGCCGTTCTACCTGCTGCAGCCGCCGATCGCGGTGGTGTTCGCGCTGCTGTTCCAGTGGGGCGTGGCGATCCAGGACCTGCGCGTCGGGCGCTGGTTCAGCGGCAAGATGAAGACCCGCCAGCTGCTGCGCATCGCCCGCCCGGTGGGCCGCAAGGCGGCGCGCCAGCTGCTCAAGGACTACGTGCTGTTCCCGCTGCTGGCCGGGCCGTTCTTCCTGCCGGTGCTGCTGGGCAACCTGGTCGCCAATGGCATGCGCAATGTGTGGACGTTCGTGGTGATCTTCTGCGGCCACTTCACCGCCGATGCGGAAGTTTTCCCCAAGGAATGCATCCGCGACGAATCACGCGGCCACTGGTACCTGCGCCAGCTGCGCGGTTCGTCGAACATCAGCGGTGGCCCGGTGATCGATGTGCTGACCGGCAACCTCAGCCATCAGATCGAACACCATTTCTATCCGGACCTGCCGGCCAACCGCTACGCCGCCATCGCGCGCGAGGTGAAGCAGATCTGCGCGCGCTACGGCCAGCACTACAACACCGGCTCGCTGCCGCGGCAGTTCGGCCAGGTGGCCTGGCGCATCCTGCGCCACGCCCTGCCCAGCCGCGCGCCATCGCCGCAGCCGCTGGTGCAGGGCGCCTGAGCCAGCCGGTCAGCGCGACGCTGGCGGCAGCTGGGCCAGCGTGTCGCGGGCAATCGCGTCCAGCCGCGAGGCGCTGCCTTCCTGCCGGCTCACCGTGCCGCGGTTGAGCGCACGCCACACCACGCGGATCGACTTCGGCTCGATCACCTCCACCTGCAGCGCGCCTTCCACGAAGCGCGCACGCCGGATATCCATCACCGGCGCGCCATCGCCGCCGGGTACCACCATCTGCGAACACCCGTTGCTGGTGCATTCCACCGTCGCCTGCGGCGTCGGCTGGCTGCCGACGCCTTCGTCGCGCAGTAGCACCTGCTCGCCATCGCGCACGCCAACCCGGTAGGCGACCAGGAAATCCGCCTGCGCCGTGCTGGTGACGAGTTCATAGCCCTTGCCCTGCAGGGCGCGGTCGAGCGACGCCTGCAGGCGCGCGCGGAACTGCGGATCCAGCACGCGCGGGTCCGACTCCGCCGGCAGCTGGCCTGGCATCGGCACCCAGGCGTAGCGCAGGCCGGGCAGCTGGGTGGCCGGCATCGACACCGTGACCTGGCTGGACGGCGCGACACGCGCGCCGGCATCACTGGAACAGCCCGTGCCGGCCAACAGGCACAGCGCCAACACCCCCATGGAAAGCCGATATCGCATGACTGCTGCTCCTTGCCGGTCGAAGGAGCCCGAGCATAGCGGAGCGCATGTCAGCAGGCGGTGCGGGCGCGGCATCCGCTGCGCGGCTTTCGAAAAATCGCATGGGCTGGCGGATTGTGCCGATCACTTCGCCGTCGCTTCACCGAACCGACCGACCGTGTGGCTTTCCCGATACCGGAGCTGCCTTATGGATTTTGTCGTGTTTGCCGTCGCCGCCATCCTGCTTCTTGTACTGGGCATCGTGTCCACCGCCATGGCGTGGCGCGGTGCCATGCCCCGGCTGCGCTGGTGCAGCGCCGCGGCGTGCTTCTGGGCGGCCGCCTGCGCGTGGGGCGCGGCGGCCTGGGTGCGGCCGGTCATGCAGGCCGATGGGGTATTGCCCGACACGGCGCTGCCCTTCGCGGCGCTGGCGTATGCGCTCACCCTGCTCGGCGTGCTGGTGTTCGCGTGGGCGGCCTGGGGCCGGCGTGTTCACGCCGCCGCCGCCCGCCGGTCCGTAGCCTGACGGGGAAACAGGAGGAGACAATGGACAGGCAGCGAGTGGGTGGCAGCGATGCCAATCCGGTCTACCGGATCCATGACACGACCCACGCAGGGGCGCGCGACAAGTACGTCGTGGGCGATACCGGCGTGGCGTTCGACACCCTGGAGGCGGCCGAGGCCGCCGCCCGGGAGCTGGATTCACTGGATCCAGCGCGCCGCTGAGCGCGCCTATGCCGTGGGTGCGCCGGTATGCGGCGTATCGATCAGCTTGGACAGGTCGAAGCCCTGGCGCCGGGCTTCGTCCAGGAACAGCAGGCGGGTCGCGGCGTCCAGCCGCGGCTCGCGTGCCAGCAGCCACAGGTAGGCGTGGTCCGGCGTGCCGACCAGGGCGACGCGGTAATCGTCATCCAGCTTCAACACCCAGTAGTCGCCCTTGGTGAAGGGAATCCAGCGCAGGCCTTCCGGCAGGAACGTCACCTCCAGCTTGCTGTTGCCGGCGTCCACGGCGGTGGCCTGGCCGATCGACTCCTCGATCTCGCCCTTCACCCGGCAGCGGTTCTGCACGCGGACTTTGCCTTCCGCATCCAGCGAGTAGTGCGCCGAGACGTCGGTGGCCTCGGCAGGCTCGTAGCGCATCGGCAGGCGGGCGATTTCGTACCAGGTGCCGAGATAGCGCGGCAGGTCCAGGGCGGGGAGGGCGGTAACGTCGGTCTGGCTCATGGGCTTAGGGGTGTCGGGATGAGGGCCTCACCCTAGGCCGCCCCCGATCAAACGGGCGTGGGCATGGTGTGTTGAGCACGTGTGTACCAGGCTGGCCGCACGCCAGCGGCCCTGTCGTTGCCCCAGAGGCAGGGCGCGGCGCTATGCTGCGGGCGCTGTCGGTTTCCCTTCCGTGCTGTCCGTGCTTCCCCACCTCGTCCGGGAGTCTCGTCATGCTTGGAATCACCGCTTTCGGCATGTTGCATACCGTCATCAGTCTGATCGGCATGGGCGCGGGATTCGTCGCGCTGTTTGCCCGTTTCCGCATTGGTCGCGACACCCGGGCTGGCCGGGCGTTCGTCCTGTTCACCGCGCTGTCGGCGATCACCGGCCTGTTCATCTATCACCACGGTGGCTTCGGCAAGCCGCACGTCCTGAGCATCGCCACGCTGGTGGTGCTGGCGCTGGGCATGTGGCAGGAACATCGCGGTGCATTGCGTTGGCAGTCGTTGCGGATCGCCTCGCTGCTCTACACCGTGGCGCTGTTCTTCCACTTCATCCCCGGTCTCACCGAAACCTTTACCCGCCTGCCGGTCGACGGTCCGCTGTTCGACAGCCCGGACGATCCGCAGCTGGCGATGAGCGTGGGGGTGATCGCGGTGCTGTTCGTCGGCATCGGCATCGCCGAATGGCGGCATCTGCGCCGGCTGGCCACGCCGGGCGGAATGCCGGTAAGCGCATCGTTGCAGGCCAAGTAACGCCGCGGCCCGCGCCGGACCGGCGCGGGCCGCTGTGCTCAGCGCTGCGCGCGCGCGCGTTCCATCGCGGCGCGGAACTCGTCGGCGGACAACTGTCCATCGCCATTGCTGTCGAGCTGGGTGAAGCGCTTGGCGATGCGCGGCAGCGATGCGTCGGCCTCGGCGCGGCTGATCTGGCCATCGTGGTTGGTGTCGGCGGCGCGGAAGCGCTCGGCCGCCTGTTCAAGGCGTTCGCGCTGGGCGTCGGTCAGCTGCGGGGTGTTCTGCGCGGCGGCAGCGAGCGGCCAGGCGAGCGCGGCCACGGTGATCAGGGGGAAAAGTCGCATCTTGGTTCCTTCGGGGGATGTCAGTGGCCGCGCGGGCAGGCAATGCTTTCGCCTGCCGCGTTGCTGCAGGTGGCGGTATGGGTGAGGCTGCCGTTGCTTACCTGGGTCGAGCCGTCATAGTGGTTGCCGTTGCGGCCGGTGGCACTGGTGTTGCGGCTGCCATCGACCTGCCCTTCGGCGTCGCGGGTGATGCTGCCGCTGCTGGCCAGGCTTCCGCCCTGCGCGCTTTGCGCGCTGATCGAACCGGCATGTGACGCGCTGCCGTCGGCATCGCGGGTGAAGCTGCCATGGCGCTGCGCCTGCCCGCCTGCCGTGCCGGCGATCGCCGCGCTGCTGCCGCCTTGCACGTTGCCCTGGCGGTCGCCGGTGACATGGTGGCCGCGCGCATAGGCACCGCGTGCGCCCTGGCCTGCGACCACGGTGCCGGC
>DJAN01000053.1 GCA_002429615.1 Lysobacteraceae bacterium UBA6001 | reverse complement strand
TGCCCTCGCCGAACTGGTCACCGCCGCGCGCAAGGAGGTCGATGGCCTCACCCAGCAAAGCGCGCGCAGCCTCGCCGCCACGCTCGATTCGGTCCAGGTCAGCGGCCGCACGCTGGCCGCCAGCGCCGGCGCGGTCGGCGCGCAGCCGTTCAACCTGCGCGCCCTGCTCCAGGCCACGCTCGCCGGCGACGGCGATATCGCCGGGGCGATGATCGTGCTGCGCCCGCGCAGCGCCAAACAATCCGAAGACCCGGGCTTCGTCTGGTACATCCGCCGGGCCGGCGCCCGGCTCGTGGAACAATCCGCGCAGGACCTCGGCTACGACTATCGTGTTATGCCCTGGTACCAGCGCACCATGGCCACCCGCCAGGCGTGGTGGTCCGAGCCCTATGCCAACGCGGCCACCGGCGGCGAGCTGTTCACCACCTACAACCTGCCGGTGCAGCGCCCCGGCGACCCGCCCGATGCCGAGCCCATCGGCATGGTCAGCGTGGACGTGCCGGTGCGCCGCCTGCGCGACATCGTGCGCGAGCTGCCGGACAGCTTCGGCGTACAGGCCACGCTGCTGTCGCCGGAAGGCCTGTTCGTGCTCAATCCGGACCCGGCCTTGAACCTGCGCCGCACGCTGATCCAGCAGGTGCAGCGCGCGCGGCCGGATCTGCTGCCGCTGGTGGAGGCGATGGCCGCGGGCGAGCCGGCGGCGTTCGAGCATCGCGGGCCGGACGGACAGGTGTATTTCACCCGCAGCGCGGCGGTCGGCAAAAGCGGCTGGACCTTCGTGCTCTCGGCCTCACGCGGTTATGTGCTGGCCGGACTGAATCGGCTGGCGTTGTGGGTCGCGCTGGGGGCGTTGACCGCGCTGGCGGTGTGGTGGCTGCTGATGCGGCGCTTCGCTTCGCGGCTCACGCGGCCCATCGAGGATCTCACCGAGGCGGCAACACTTTTCCGTCGTGGCGAATTCGAGCTTTCGCTGCCGCATGTGCAGCGGCATGACGAGGTGGGGGTGATGGCGCGGGCGTTCGATATCGCGCGTGGCTCGATCCGCCAGCAGATGGACGAGATCGGCCAGATGACCGCGGCGCGCGAGCGCATGCAGAGCGAGCTGCAGATCGCGCGCGATATCCAGCTGGCGATGCTGCCTTCCGGGCGCACGTTCGATACCGCCGGCTCGCACCTGGAAACCTGCGCGCGGCTGGAGCCGGCGAAGATGGTCGGCGGCGATTTCTATCACTTCTTCGAGACCGCGCCGGGGCAGCTGTGGTTCGTGATCGGCGATGTGTCGGACAAGGGCGTGCCGGCGGCACTGTTCATGGCGCGCACGGTGAGCATGCTGGAGGTGGCGGCGCGGCGGCACACGCGGCCGGACGGCATCTTGATCGCGGCGTCGCGGCGGCTGGCCGAGAACAACGAGACCTGCATGTTCGCCACGGTGCTGTGCGGTCTGATCAACGTCGACAGCGGCGACTACTGGCTGGCGAGCGCGGGGCACGAGCGCCCGCTGCTGCTGGATGTGGACAGCGGCGTGGAGACCTTGCCGCTGGAATCCGGGCCACCGCTCGGCATCGAGGCGCAGGAGCATTACCCGATGCTGCGTGGCCGCCTGGAGCCGGGGCAGACGTTGTTCGGATACACCGACGGCGTGACCGATGCGCTGGACGAGCATGAGCAGGTGTATGGATTGGCGCGGCTGCATGCGGCGCTGCGGCCGGGGCGCAGTGCCGCCGAGCAGTGCGCGGCGGTGGTGGCGGACATCCATCGTTTCACCGGCGAGGCGGAGCCGTTCGACGACATCACGCTGCTGGCGATACGCTTGCGCCGGGAGCCTGGGGAGGCACAGGGGACATGACGATGCACCTGGACATGGCGCCATCGCTGGAGGCGCTGGCCGGCTTGAACGACCAGTTGGAGGATTCGCTGCTGCGCCGTGGCGTGGGCGCCGAATGCGTGGGCCAGGTGCGGTTGATCGTGGAGGAGTTGGCCAGCAACGCGCTGCATCACGGCGAATGCGCCGCGCGCGGGTTGCCGCTGCGGCTGCGGGTGTCGGTGGACCAGGAGGCGCTGGTGCTGGAGCTGTGCGAGCACGGCCGGGCGTTCGACCCGGTACGCGCGGCGATGCCGGCGCTGGCGGCGGGGATCGAGGCGCGGCCGGTGGGGGGGTTGGGGTTGTTCCTGGTGCAGCAGCTGGCCGACGAGCTGGATTACCGGCGTGAAGGCGATACCAACATCGTCCGTGTCACTTTGCTGCATCCGTTCTCTGCGGACAGGGAGGAGGCGCCGTGACGACGTTGAGCATCCAGATTGAGCCGCCGCTGGAGAACCGCCAGCGCGTGATCCTGAGCGGGCGGTTGGATACGCATACCTACCAGGCGCTGGATGAGGCGCTGTCGCCATTGCTGGCGACGACGGTGCATACGCTGGTGCTGGATCTGAGCGCGCTGGAATACATCTCCAGTGCGGGGATACGCTCGATCTTCAAGGCGAGGAAAGCGTTGGCGCCGCGGAACGGGAAGGTGCTGGTGACGAATCCGCAACCGCAGATCCGCAAGGTGTTCGATATGGTGAAGGCGGTGCCGCTGGGGGAGATTTTTACCTCTACCCAGGAGCTGGATGCGTATCTGGAAGCGATGCAGCGGAAGGTGATCGAGGAAGGGGATGCGGCGGCTTCGTTGTGATGGCTGGCGGAGGGTGCGCTGGGGTCGGTGGGTTTCCGGTCGCGGCTGAAGCCGCTCCTACAAGGGAAGGAGGGAGAGAGAAGGAGAGTGTCGGCGGCGCGTGTACCTCGCCCCCCTTCCCCCTCGCTTGTAGGAGCGCTTCAGCCGCGACCCCTAACGCCATCCGGCCACACGCTTCTCATCCGCCAACCCGGCATACAGCGGATCGCGCAGTTCCTCCCGCGCCCACACCGGGTTGAGTCTCTGGAACACCGCCAGCCGCTCGATCGCCAGCGCACGCTCTCCCTGCTGCATCGCCAGCCGCGCCGCTCGCCGCCAGATCCGGTCCCAGTCATGGCTGCGCGCCAGCGCCGCCATCACTTCGCGCTCCGCGCCCACCCGATCCCCGCGCGCCGACAACCGCTCCGCCAGGATCATTCCCTGGTGCGCTTGCCGCCGATCCAGCAACGCGCGCAATTCCCGCACCGGCTCCGGCGAGGCATCCACGCGCAGGTCCACATCCGCCCAGCCGCCCTCCGGCGTGCGCACCAGCAGCGCCGCCGACATCGCGCCGATGCGCTGCCCACCCGCCGCCTGCCCCGCTTCCAGCGCCGCCATCAGCCGCACGTCCAGCGCACCCGTGGTCGCCAGGAACCGCGCACGCATCTCCTCCAGCACCCGTGGCCCCACCAGCCCGTTGCCCTGCACGCTGAAGCCCTCACCCTGCAGCGCGCCAGCCCAGGTCGCCCCCTGCGCATGGCTGCCGGTGTACGCCGCGCTCGCGCCATCCGCGGCCACCAGGCCAATCTGGCGGTCGCGCGCATCGCCATCCTCGCCGTCGTCCGCGGCAATCAAACCCGCCAGCGCGGCGCTCGGCTCCTGCCCGCGCGCCAGCGCCGCCAGCCCCTGCGGCCCATGCGCGGGCCGGGTCTCGAACTGGCTCGCCAACGCCCCCACCCTCGCCTGCGCGGCAGGCACCGAGGCGCCCACCGCCAGGTTGTGGGTGGCCACGGCCACGCCGCAGCTGCCATCCGGGTCACAGGCGACGATCGACCAGGTGGCCATCGCCGACACCGGGCAGCCGCAGGCCAGCAGGCCAAGCAGCAGGGGCAGCGAACGCGCGGGCACGGACATCGGAAAGCCTCCTGGCGGTGGGTGCCGGCGGCCCCGTCACCCCTCGCGACGGGGCACGTCCTTGCCGGCATGTCGGACCAACGCAGGCTTGGATGCGCCGGCCACCGAAAAGGTTGCGGGACCTGGGCACTTGCACCCGTCGCAGATTTCGATATATCGTTCTCGCACCACAAAACGATATATCTAAAAGACCATGCACACCCCATTCTTCCGTTTCGGCCGTCGCGATGGCGACGCCCAGGGCCCGCGCGGCCCGCACCCCTTCTTTGGCCACCATGGCCACCATCCCCATCCGGCCGATGGCGATTCGCGCCACGGCGAGCGCCCCGGCCCGCACGGTCGTCGCGGCTTTCCGTTCGGCTTCGACGGCCGCCACGGCCACGACGAGGCCCGCTGCCATGAGCGCGGCGGGCGCG
>DJAN01000122.1:425-8465 GCA_002429615.1 Lysobacteraceae bacterium UBA6001 | reverse complement strand
CCCGCCTGCACCTGGGTGAGCTGGATCTGCAGGTGACGCGCCGTCCCCTGCCCTTCCACGCTGACGTCGTGCAGGTACGGGCCGCCATAGCCGAGGTAATCCGGGACATCGGCGACGAAACGCATGCGCTGCGCCTCGCCGATGAAGCGCTGCGGTTGTTTCGTGGAAGGATCGCGCGCCATCACCACTGGCAACGCGGCCGACAGCCGCTGGCGCAGGAAACCTTCGACGGTGCGCATGCGTTCGCTGCGCGCGGCGATCGCCTCGCCGCGCCCGCCGATCGTGCCGGCCGAGCGCAGCGTGGCGAACGCCAGCGTCAGGCCGGCCGCCAGCAGCACCGTGGCCAGCAGCACTTCGATCAGGGTGAAGCCGGCGGCGCGGCGCATGCTCATAACGCACTGCCATCGAGCGCGGGCGGCACCAGGCGCAGGCTGCGCCAGTGCAGCTGCTGCTCGGGCGCTTCGCCCCAACGCACGGTGAGGTCGAGCTGCATCAACTTCGGTTGGATCGGCGATACCGGCTGCGCGGTGGTCGGCGGTTGCGGGTCCGCCCAGGGCTGCACGTCCAGCTGCCACGCATAGCGGCCTTCCTCCCAGCGTCCTTCGCGATGCTCCGTGCGCAGCGGCCCGTCCATCTCCAACCCGGCGAGCAGCGACTGCGCGTGCAGCGTGGCACGCGTGGCCAGCTCCGCCGCGCGCACCTGCCGCGCGCCGCCGGACAGCGTCCCGATCAGCAACCCCAACGCGAGCGCCAGCAGCGCGAAGGCGACGATCACCTCGATCAGCGTATAGCCGCGCTGGTACTTCATGGCGAGGCCTCGAGACGACCGCTGCGTACCTCGCCGGTGATCCAGGCCACGTCGATACGCCAATGTGCCTGGCGCACGGCGAGCTCGATGCGGCCACCGCTGGACGCGCCATCGGCGAAGAAGCGGATCGCACCGGCGCCCGGTCGCGCCTGTACCTCGCGCGCACCGGTGAAGGCCACGCGCAGCTGCGGCGGCAGCTGGCCGCGATGCCCCAACGTGCTCGACCACTGTCCACTGCGCGGGTCGATCTCGAACTGCTGCGGCACCCCGCTGGCCATTGCCCGCGTGCGCACCAGCCGCAGTTCCGAGGCCAGCTGCTTGCCGTTGGAACGCAGGCGCAAGCCATCGATGCCGCCGCCGAGCACGCCGGCGGCAAGCACGCCGGCGACCGCGATCAACGCGATCACCAGCAGCATCTCAAGCAGGCTGACGCCGCGCGCGCGGCGGCGCGTCAGCCGTGGGCCGGGAGCCATGGCGGCGGCTTACTCGTAGACGATGTCCGCGTCGTAGCTGCTGCCCCCGGGCTGGCCATCCTTGCCCAGGCTGATCAGGTCGAACGGGCGGCCGGTGCCAGGCACGCGGTAGTCGATGGGATGGCCCCACGGGTCGTTGAGTTCGGCCGGCTTGGCATACGGGCCGAGCCAGCCGGCGGCACCGGCGGGCTGGGTCACCAGCTCATCGAGCTTGGTCGGCAGCTTGCCGGTATCGAGCTGGTAGTTCTCGACCTTGCCGGCCAGGGTCTGGATCTGCGACTTGGCCAGGTTGGCCTTGCCGCGGTCGGCACCGCCCAGCACGCGGCTGCCGACCAGGGTCAGCACCGCGCCGATCAGCACGATGACGATGATGATTTCCAGCAGGCTCATGCCGGACTGGCCGCGCGGGGCGGCGGCGGGTACGAAACGGCGTGGATGGATCATGCGGGCTTCCTGGTAGCGGGCGATGGAAATGCGGCCGGCGAGATGAGCGGGCGGCCGCGGTGAGGGTGATGGTCGGCGTGGCGCATGGCGTATCCCGCCTGCTCAGCCGATGGCATTGGTGAGGTCGTACAAGGGCACCAGTACCGCGATGATGACCCCGCCCACCACGGCGGCGAGCACCAGCGTCAGCAGCGGCACCAGGGCGGCGAGCAGGCGGTCGATGGCCTGCGCGGTTTCCTGCTCGAAGGTGTCGGCCACGCGCAGCAGCATCGTGTCCAATGCGCCGGATTCCTCGCCGACCTGGATCATCTGCAGTGCCAGGCGCGGGAACAGCTTGCCGCGCCCCAGCGCGCTCGCCAGGCCATGGCCGTTGCGTACCTCCTCGGTGGCACGCTCCACTTCGGCCGCGAGCACGCGGTTGCCGAGCACGCCGCGGCCGATGCCCAACGCCTGCAACAGCGGCACGCCGTTGCGCAGCAAGGTGCCGAGCGTACGCGCCAGGCGCGCGGTTTCCAGCCGCGCCAGCAGATCACCGGAAAAGCGCCGGCGCAGCAACCAGCCATCCAGCGCCAGGCGGAAGGCAGGGTCGCGCCGGCGCCGCTCAAGCCACAGCAGCGCCACGGCGGGCACCACCACGAATACGATCCAGGCGTCGCGCACGAACAGGCCCACCGCCAGCACGCCGCGGGTGAACCAGGGCAGCACCACATCCAGGCTTTCGTACATCTGCGCGAACTGCGGCACCACATAGCCCAGCAGGAACAGCAGCGCGAAGCCCACCACGACCAGCAGGATCGCCGGATAGACCAGTGCGTTGATCACCCGCCCGCGCAGTGCGTGGCTGCGTTCCAGATAGTCGGCCAGGCGCTGCAGCGTCTCGTGCAGGCTGCCGCCGGCTTCGCCGGCGCGGACCATGTTCACGTACAGCCGCGAGAACACGCCGTGCTGGCGCTCCAGCGCGGTGGACAGCGGCGCACCGCCACGCACGGCATCACGGATCGCGGTGAGGGCGCGGCGTTCGCGCGCATCCTCCGGCAGTTCGAGCAGGATCGACAAGGCGCGATCCAGCGGCTGCCCCGCACCGAGCAGGCTGGCGAGCTGGTGGGTGAACTGCACCAGCGCCGCACCCGACAACACGCGCGGACGCCATGGCGCGCGCAGGCCCGGGCCACGTTCATCGGCACCGGCCACGCGCGTTTCCACCGGCAGATGGCCCTGCTCCTGCAGCCGGGCGACGACGTCGGCCTCGCTGGCCGCTTCCATCTGCCCGTCCAGCAGCTCGCCCTCGCCATTGAGCGCCTTGTAACGGAACAGCGCCATCAGGCCGCTCCCGCCCGCGCGAACACGCCGTGTCCTGGCATCGCGGCGATCATCAGCCTTCCTCCGTGACCCGCAGCACTTCCTCCAGCGTGGTTTCGCCGCTCAGGGCCTTGGACACGCCGTCCTCGTACATGGTGCGCATGCCCGCGCGCCGCGCCAGCTGCTCGATCTCGCCCATGCCGGCGCGCCGCATCACCGCACGACGCAGCTCGTCGTCCATGACCAGGAATTCCATGATCGTGGTCCGTCCCAGGTAACCGGTCGGCGCCAGCGCCGAAGGCCGCGCCCGGTACAGGAAGATCTCGCCTTGTGGCTGCCAGCGGCGCAGGTCGAAACGCTCGATTTCCTCCGGCGAGGCCGCATAGCGCTCGGCATGCGTGGGTTCCAGCCGCCGTACCAGCCGCTGCGCGAGGATGCCGTTGACGGTGGAGGTCAGCAGGTAGTCCTCCACGCCCATGTCGAGCAGGCGGGTGATGCCGCCGGCGGCGTTGTTGGTATGCAGCGTGGACAACACCAGGTGGCCGGTCAGCGCGGACTGGATGGCGATGCGCGCGGTTTCCAGGTCGCGCATCTCGCCGATCATGATGATGTCCGGATCCTGGCGCACGATGCTGCGCAGCGCGTTGGCGAAATCCAGCCCGATCTGCGGCTTGGCCTGGATCTGGTTGATGCCCTCGATCTGGTATTCGATCGGGTCCTCGACGGTGATGATCTTCACGTCCGCGGTGTTGAGCTGGCTCAACGCGGTGTACAGCGTGGTGGTCTTGCCCGAGCCGGTGGGACCGGTGACCAGCAGGATGCCGTGCGGCAGTTCCAGCACGCGGCGGAACTGCGGCAGGAACGCATCGGTGAAGCCCAGGCGTTGGAAATCGAACACGACGGTCTCGCGATCGAGCAGGCGCATCACCACGCTTTCGCCGTGCGCGGTCGGCACGGTGCTCACGCGCAGATCCAGCTCCTTGCCCTGCACGCGCAGCTGGATGCGGCCGTCCTGTGGCAGGCGCCGCTCGGCGATGTTCAGGCGCGCCATGATCTTGATGCGGCTGATCACCGCGGCGGTGAGCTTGGCCGGCGGGCTTTCGCCGTCGATCAGCACGCCGTCGACGCGGTAGCGCACCTTCAGCCGGTTCTCGAACGGTTCGATATGGATGTCCGACGCGCGCAGTTCCACCGCACGCTGGATCAACAGGTTGACCAGGCGGATGACCGGCGCCTCGGAGGCCAGGTCGCGCAGGTGTTCGATGTCATCGCCCGCACTGGCTTCGCCGTCGGCGGTCTCGACGATCGCGCCCATCGCGCTGCGGCCCTCGCCGAACCAGCGCTCGATGATGTCGTCGATTTCCGAGCGCAGCCCGACACGGGCGCGTACCGGCATGCCGGTGGCCAGCGCCACCGCGGAGGCGGCGTAGTCGTCATAGGGATCGGCCATCCACAGTTCCAGCGTGCCGCCCTGCTCGCCCACCGGGCAGACATGGAACTGCTTGAGGAACCGCGATGACAACGCACGCACTTCCGGCAACGATTCCGGCGGCGCGTCGGCCAGCACGCGTCCCTCCAGCAGCGGCAGCGCCATCACCTCGGCGCAGGCCTCGGCGTGGTCACGCTCGGATACCAGCCCCAGCCGGCCCAGCAACGACAGCAGCCCGAGGCCGGATTCGGCCTGCAGCTGCCGCGCGCGCGCGAGGTCGGCCTCCTTGAGCCGGCGGTTCGCCAGCAGGGCCTCCACGATGCGCTCGGACGGGTCCATTGCCCCGTCCTGGTTGTCGACCGATGGGCCAGCGATCGCGTTCACGCCCGTCTCCGTTGCCAGCCCGAACTGTAGCAGTTCGGTCACCTGCAACGTGCTTCCAGGCTACTGGCGTATCACGAGTGTGACGCCATCGAAAGAAGCCGCGCCCGCGAGCCATACGTGGTATTCGCTGGCGGTGGCCGGTGCCGCCAGCAGGACCGATTCATGCGTGCCGTCGCGCGCCGAACGTGCATCGAAGGCATCGGCTTGCGGCGCCGCACCACGTCGCACATACAGGGTGACGTCACCGCTGCCGCCGTAGGTGGTGACCCGCAGCGGTTTGCCCGGCTGGGCCACATAGGTATAGCGGCGACCGAACACGTCGCCCGACTGTCCACTCATCGGCACCTGCGTGTTCAGCACCCGCGGGGCGACGCAGTCGCGCGTGGCCACGTCGCAGTCCTTGGCCAGCGCCATCCGCAGCGCCCCGCCCGCGTCCAGGATGCCCGACCCGATCGGCTTGCCGGCCGGCGGCTCGACCGGGAACGGCCGCGCGCTGGCGACAAGCAGCGCCTCCATCCGCGTCGGCGTCAACGGCAGGCGGTTGCGCGCGGCCCGCGCCGACTGCACCAGCGCGGCCGTGGCGGCGACATGCGGGGCGGCCATCGAGGTGCCCGCCAAGCCATTGGAGGTATATCGCCCCGAGGCGGGCGTGGTGGTGCCGGTATACCCCGCCTGCCAGACATAGCCACGCGCCTCGCCCTGGAAATCGCCCCCGGGCGCGGACAGATCCACGCCCGCGCCGTAATTGGAATAGCCGGCCATGCTACCGCTGGCCCCGGTGGCGCCCACCGCGATGACATTGCGGCAGCCCGCCGGGGAGTAAGTCTTGGTATCCGCCCCGGAATTGCCCGCCGCCACCACCACCACCGCCCCGCGCGACACCGCCGCATCGATCGCCTCCTGGTACGCGCGCGAGCAGGCCCTGCCGCCGCCGAGGCTGAGGTTGAGCACCTGCGCCGGATCCGGATTGAGCGGAACACGCGCCACGTAACCGCCCGATGCCCAGGTGATGCCGTCGACGATGTCGGAGATCCAGCCGCCGCAGCGCCCCAGCACGCGGACCGGCAGCAGCGTCGCGCGCGGCGCCACGCTGGCCGCGCCGATGCCGTTGCCCGTGGTCTGCGCGATGGTGCCCGCGACATGGGTGCCGTGCCAGCTACTGCGCGCCGCAGCACCGCCCGGCTCGCACTCGTTTGCCGCATACCAGTCGCCACGATCCAGCGCGCCCGGCGCGGGACCCGGCGCCTGCCGACGCGAGATGAACGGGTCGCGGATGAAGTCGTAGCCTTCCAGCAGCCGCGCCTTCTCGAAATCGGGATGGTCGGGCAGGATGCCGGTGTCCAGCACCGCCACCACCACGCCCTCACCGCGCGAACTCTCCCACGCCGCGGGGACGTTGGCGCCGCCCAGCGCCTCATGCAGATGCCACTGGCGCTGCGCGTAATCCGGATCATTCGGCACGGCGAGTGGAGCGGCCGCGACCTGCTGCAGACTGTCGAGCTCGACGTAGCGCACCGCGGGATCGGCGGCGATTTCGTCGATCAGCCGCTGCAGTTCAGGCGCCGGCAGGGGGGCGGACAGGTCGATCAGCTCCGCGCCATTGCCCAGCCGTCGGACATGGGTGACGGCCGCTGTGCCCGAGGACACGCGGTTCGCGCGCGCGGCCAGTCCAGCGCGGGTGAACGCGGGGGCGAGCGTGCGCTGGACCTGCGCGTCCGCGCCGGTCACGTCCGATGCGTCATGGAAGCGCACGATCAACCGCTGCGAGCCGGCGTATGGCGCCGTTGCCGCGATGGAGGGCGCCAGCAGCAGGGCGCCCAGCGCCACGGCCAACGGCGCCCGCGAAAGGCCATGACGGAAAGAAAGACGCATCGCACACACTCCTTGGTTCCATTCGTTCAATGCACGGCCACCGCCGTCTCTCACCAGCCCAGACCGGCACCGATACCCAATGCGGCCTCGTCGCCGCCGAACGCCCCGCCGAAGGTGACCGTGGCGCGCTCGCTGATCGCACGCTGGTAGCCGATCGAAAGCGCCGACCTGCTGCCCTGGAAACCCAGGCCCACGCCCAGGCGGTTGTCGGTGCGGATACCGGCGGCGCTGGTGGCCATGTTCAACATCGCCGCGTTCATCGCGCCCTGCTGGTCGATGCGCTTGTCCTGGCGGCGGAAGCGGTCGTCCACTTCGCCCTGGTAGGCCTCGAACGTATCGGCCATGGCCGAATAGCGCTGGTCGGTATAGGCATTGGCACGGGTCACGCCGCTGTCGAGCTGGGCCTTGTTCACCGCATCGGTGTCCTGGGTGCCGGCGGCGACGTTGGTGACCTGCCGCTCCGCGCCCACGCTGCCCACCGATACCGTGTTGGCACGGTCGGCGAGCGAGCCCTGGCCGATCGCCA
The DNA here is from genome assembly GCA_002429615.1 of Lysobacteraceae bacterium UBA6001. Lineage (GTDB taxonomy): Bacteria > Pseudomonadota > Gammaproteobacteria > Xanthomonadales > Xanthomonadaceae > Stenotrophomonas_A. Next base: position 1,230 of record DJAN01000122.1, on the reverse strand, counting down.
CCGCGCCCTGCGCCGTGGCGCTGGCGCCCTGGCCGACCGCGGTGGACGAGGCTGCGCTTACCGTGGCCCCTTCGCCGATCGCCACCGCGTTGGTGGCCACCGCGGCCACATGCGCATTGGCACCGATCGCGGTGCTGCCGTCGGCGTCCACGCGCGTGTTGCTGCCGATGGCGGTGTCGTTGGGACCATGCGCGTAGGCGTTGCCGCCGATGGCGGTGCCGGTGACATCGTTGGCGCGCGCCGCGCTACCCACCGCGGTGGGCGAGGCGGTGGTGGCGGTGCTGGTGGACGGCGTGGCGTCGGCGGTGCTGGCGACAGTGGCGGTGTCGGCCGTCGCGGTCACGGCAGCGGGGTCGGCGTCCAACGTGGCGGCCTGCGGCGTTGCCAACGTCGAGGCGCTGCGCAGCGAGCGCGTGCTCGCCACGCTGGCCGAGCTGCCGGCGGTGCGGCTGTCGATTTCGCTGACCTTGCTGTCCAGCGCGCTCAGCGCATCGCCCACGGTGCTGTAGCTGGCGCCCTGGATGACATAGGTCGGCGCGACGAACACGCCCTGCGCGCCGAGCGCCGCGCCACCGCCGAGGAAGCCGATGCTGTTGCTCAGCGCCTGGAACAGCTGGCCGCCGTTGATCGCCTCGGTACTGCCGGCCGCGAAGCTGCCGGCACTGACATTGGTCAGCTTGCGCGTGGCGGGGCCGCCCACACCGTTGCCACTGCCGAACGACACCTCGTTGGCCTCGTAGGTACGCGAACCCGAACCGATCGCCACCGAATCGGCGCCGCTGGCGCCGGCATTGGCACCCAGCGC
>DJAN01000122.1:0-126 GCA_002429615.1 Lysobacteraceae bacterium UBA6001 | reverse complement strand
GCCACGCCGTTCTCGCCGATCGCATTGGTCTGCCGACCCACCGCGGTGCTGTTGGTGCCGATCGCGAGGCTGTTGACGCCGACCGCGCTGCCGCCGGTACCGGAAGCCGTGCTGCCCGCGCCGAAC
>DJAN01000195.1 GCA_002429615.1 Lysobacteraceae bacterium UBA6001 | reverse complement strand
GCCGCCGCGGCCTCCAGCGCTTCCGCGCCGCGGGCCACGATGACGACATTCACCCCTTCGCCCGCCAGCGCCTGCGCGCAGCCGTAGCCCAGGCCCTTGCTGGCGCCGCAGACCAGCGCCCAACGTCCCGCGATACCCATGTCCATGTCGTGTGTCCCGTGCGAACCGGCCGCCATCATCGGCCAGCGGGGACGGTGGGGGTTAGCCCTGCGCGGAGACGAAGCGTTCCAGCCGCTCGGCGACCTCGTCGGCGTGGCCGAGGAAGGGCGCATGGCCGCCGCCGGAAATCGTGTGGGCTTCGGCGTGCGCCGACAGCGCGGCGGCGGCGTGCATGCCGGCGGCGGGAACCAGCCGGTCGCGCTGGCCGGCCAGCCACAGGCTGGGCTTGCCCAGCGTGGACAGGGCGCGGCGCAGGTCGCTGCGGCGCAGCAGTTCCAGCCCTTCCTGCAGGGCGCGTGGCGCGGGTTCGCCGCGTTCCACGAGTGCCTGCTTCAGCGTGCGCAGCTCGCTGCGTGCGTGTTCCGAGCCCAGCGTGTCCAGGGCCAGGAAGCGGTCTAGCGTGCCGCGATAGTCGGTCGCCAGGTCGCGCCCGAACTGCGCGAACACCTCGGCATCCACCGCGTGCGGCCAGTCGCTGCCATGCACGAAGCGCGGCGTGGCGGCGATCATCGCCAACCCGCGCACCTGCGGCTGGGTCGCGGCGGCATGCAGCGCGAACAGCCCGCCCAGCGACCAGCCCAGCCACACCGCCGGCGGCGTGGCCGCGGCGATCGCATGCACCACGTGCGGCAACGCCAGCGGGGTGTCGTCGTCGCGGCTGAGGCCGTGGCCCGGCAGGTCGACCAGGTGCAGGCGGAAGCGCGGCGAGAGACGTTCGACCAGCGGCGCGAACACGCCGCCATGCAGCGCCCAGCCATGGATCAGGACGAGGTCCGGCCCCTGGCCGACGGTATCGATGTGCATGCGGTATTCCGTGGGATCAGGCGCGCATCGCCGATACGTGCTGCTGGCGCTGCACGATGTCGCGCGCGCGGGCGGTGGCCTCGACCAGCTCCAGCACCTGCTGCGGCGTATGCAGTGCCGACAGGGTCACGCGCAGCCGCGCCTTGCCTTCCGGCACCGTCGGCGGGCGGATGGCGCTGACCAGGAAGCCGGCGTTCTCCAGCGAGGACGACATCGCCATCACCGTCGATTCGTCGCCGCACAGCAGCGGCTGGATCGGCGTATCCGACGCCATCAGTTCCAGGCCGTGGCGACGCGCGCCCTCGCGGAACTGCGAGATCAGGCCGGTGAGTTTCTCGCGGCGCCAGTCGTCGCGACGCGCGAGCTTGACCGCCGCCAGCGCCGAGGCGGCCTGCGCCGGCGGCATCGCGGTGGTGTAGATGTAGGGCCGCGCGGTTTCGGCCAGATGCTGGATCAGCGTTTCCTCGCCGACCACCACCGCGCCATGCCCGCCGAGCGCCTTGCCGAGCGTGACCAGCTGCAGCGGCACCTCGCTCACGCCCAGGCCGGCGTCGGCCGCGCAGCCGCGCCCTTGCGGGCCCACTACGCCCACGCCATGCGCGTCGTCCACGTACAGCACCGCTTCCTGCATGCGCGCGACCAGGCTCAGCGAACGCAGCGGGGCGACGTCGCCGTCCATGCTGAAAACACCATCGGTGACCAGCATCGCCGCGCCTTCCGGCGCGCTCTTGAACTGGCGCATCGCGCCTTCGGCATCGAGATGCGGATAACGGCGCAGGCGGCAGCCGGCCAGGCGGCTGGCGTCGAGCAGGCTGGCGTGGTTGAGCCGGTCCTGCACACAGAGGTCATCCTCCTCGCTCAGCAGCGCCTGCTGCACGGCGAGGTTGGCGATGAAGCCGCTGCCGAACAGCAGGCCGCGCGGATAGCCGAGCCAGTCGGCCACTTCGCGTTCCAAAGCCTCGTGCAGGGCGTGGTGGCCGGAGATGAGGTGCGAGGCGCCGGCGCCGGCGCCTTCGCGCGAGGCGGCGTCCTGCAGTGCGGCGACCACTTCGAACTGCTGGGACAGGCCCAGGTAGTCATTGCTGCAGAAGCCGATCAGCCAGCGGCCGTCGACCTCCACGCGCACGCCGTCCCGGCGTGCCACGGTGCGGCGGATGCGGATGCGGCCCTGGGCGGCGCGCAGCTTGCGCAGCGCCTGGATGCGTTCATGCAGGTCGGGTCGGGCCATGATCGTCCCTTCTGGCTGTCCGGGTCCGGGCCGGCTAGGTTAACCGCAGCCCGGGGCCGGCGGGGGGCCATGGCCCGACGACCGGGCCGCCCGGGGGATCGGGCGGCAGGGCCGGCCGGGTCAGGCTGCCTGTTCGCAGCGCCCGGGGCAGGTGATGTCGGCGTGGACGGTACCGGCATGGTCATGGTCGGCGGCGTCGACCTCGATGGCCATCGGCCGCAGGCCGAGGCGCTCGAACAGGGCCAGGTCGCGCTCGGTGTCCGGGTTGCCGGTGGTCAGCAGCTTCTCGCCGTAGAAGATCGAGTTGGCGCCGGCGCTGAAGCACAGCGCCTGCAGCTCGTCGCTCATCGCCTCGCGGCCGGCGGACAGGCGCACCATCGAGCGCGGCATGGTGATGCGGGCCACCGCGATCATCCGCACGAACTCGAACGGGTCCAGCTGCGCGGTGCCGTGCAGCGGCGTGCCGGCGACCTGCACCAGGCGGTTGATCGGCACCGAGTCCGGATGTGCCGGCAGGGTGGCCAGCGCCAGCAGCAGGCCGACGCGGTGATCGCGGGTCTCGCCCATGCCGACGATGCCACCGCAGCAGGTCTTCAGCCCGGCATCGCGCACGTGGCCGAGCGTATCCAGGCGGTCCTGGTACTGGCGGGTGTGGATGATCGAGTCGTAAAAGTCCGGCGAGGTATCGAGATTGTGGTTGTAGTAGTCCAGGCCGGCGTCCTTGAGCGCCTTGGCCTGGCCGGCGTCGAGCATGCCCAGCGTGGCGCAGGTCTCCAGGCCGAGCGCCTTCACCTCGGCGATCATCGCGGCGACCTTCGGGATGTCGCGGTCCTTGGGCGAGCGCCAGGCCGCGCCCATGCAGAAGCGCGAGGCGCCGGCCGCCTTGGCCTGGCGCGCGCGCGCGACCACGGCGTCGGTTTCCATCAGCTTCTGCGCCGACACGCCAGTGTCGTAGCGCTGCGCCTGCGGGCAGTAGGCGCAGTCCTCCGGGCAGCCGCCGGTCTTCACCGACAGCAGGGTCGAGACCTGGACCTCGGCCGGATCGAAATGCTCGCGGTGCACGCTCGCGGCGCGGTGCAGCAGCTCGGGGAACGGCAGCGAGAACAGCGCATGCAGTTCCTCGGCGCGCCAGTCGTGGCGGAGTTCGGCGGACATCGGCTTACCTGGAGGTCGGCGGCTGGAGAAGCGGCGCAGTCTGGTCGGCAGGGGTGGGACTGTCAACCGTACCGTATGGTTTGGAGTTGACAGTGCGCGCGCGGGCGGTGGCCGGAATACGACTAAGCTCATCGCCACAGGGAATTTCCGCACGGTCCCCGCTTCTGTTGTGCTGGCGCTCCCGCCCTGCCCACCGTCACGGTGACCGGCCATGCAAGCCCTGTCCTTGATCGCCACGCGCACCTTCCTTGGCCAATGGAGCCGTCGCAAGGCGCTGGCGGCGCGCACCGAACGCCGGTTGGCCCGCTCCGAGTTCGCCACCCTGCAGGCGTATGTGGCGGAAGTGCGCGCGCTGCTGCGTTCGGGTGGCTCGCTGGACCTTTCCGATGAGCTGCGGGGCTATGCAAGCCGGTTCGAGGCCAAGGCGAGCAGCTTCCTCCACGATGCCCTGTCACAGCGCAGTGCCGATCGCGTCGGTTGGCAGTCGCTGCAGCTGCTGGCGCACGGCTTCAACCAGGATTACGAGGCGGCGCGTGCCGAACTCATCGGCCAGCCGTGGCCCGGCTGACGGCGGTCACCACCTGGGCGGCGCGTTCTTCCGCCACGGCGCACGCCTGGGGCCTACTCGCCGCGCCCCGTCGTCACCAGGCGCATGAACAGCTCATGCTGGTACCGGCTCATGCGCAGCTGCTGGCCGGTATCCAGCGTGAGCACGTGGTGGCCGTTGAACCACGGATGGATCTCGCGCACGCGGCGCACGTTGACGATGGCCGAGCGATGCACCCGCGCGAAGCGGCGCGGGTCGAGCTTCGCCGCCAGCGCGGACATGGTCTGGCGCAGCTCATGTGTGGCGTCCTTCAGGTGCAGCTCCACGGTGTTGCGATTGGCGCGGATCCAGACGATGTCATCCACTGCCACCAGCACCACGCGCTCGTCCACGCGTACCGGCACACGCTCCAGGTAGTCCTCGCGACGGCGAAGCGCATCCAGCGCCTCGGCCACCCGTCGCGGATCCTCCGCGCCACGCGCGAGCCGGTCACGCGCGCGCTGCAGCGTCTGCGCGAAGCGCTCGCGGCTGAATGGCTTGACCAGGTAGTCCAGCGCGTTCGCTTCGAACGCACGCACCGCGTATTGCTCATAGGCGGTCACGAACACGGTGGCCGGCAACTGCGTGCCGAGCGCGGCCGCCACTTCCAGCCCGGTCATCTCGGGCATCTGGATGTCCAGGAAGACCAGGTCGGGCGAGTGCGCGCGGATCGCCGCCAAGGCCGAGGCGCCATCACCGTACTCCCCGACGATCTCGACATCCGCCTGCTCGCGCAGCAGCCGCGCCAGGGCCAGCCGGGCGATGGGCTCATCGTCGACGATCAGCACCGACAGGCTCATGCCGGCACATGCTCCGGTGCGTCGTCGAACTCCTCGGCCGCATGCGCCGGCAGGCGCAGCCGGCAAGCGACGCCGCGCGGCCAGGTGACATCCAGCCGCAGCTCGGCCGCATCGCCGTACAGCTCGCGCAGGCGCAGCCGGGTGTTGGCCACGCCGATGCCATGTCCTTCCTGCGTGGCCGCCGGCGGGGGATCTTCCAGCACGCTGTTGCGGTTGCGTACCTCGATGCGCAGCGTGTCTTGCTCGCGGGTGGCCTCGATCTCCACGCAGTCGCCGCCGGCGTGGCGGCCGATACCGTGGCGGATCGCATTCTCCACCAGCGGCTGCAGGATCAGGCTGGGCACGGCGCAGTCCAGCGCCTTCGGGTCGATATACAGCCGGGTCTCCAGGCGCTCGCCATAACGGCGGCGCTGGATGCCCAGGTAGAGGTCGAGCAGCTCCAGCTCACGCCGCAGTGGAATCTCCTGGCCGTCGTATTCCTCCAGGAAGGCGCGCAGCAGCTCGCTCAGCCGCAGCAGCATGTCCTCGGCCGAATGCTTGTCCTCGTCGAGCAGGGTGACGATGGCATGCAAGGTGTTGAACAGGAAATGCGGTTGCAGCTGGGTCTTGAGCACCTGCAGGCGCGAGCGCGCCAACTCGGTGGCCAGTTGCCCGGCCTCGATCTCGCGCCGCGTGCTTTCGTTGCGATAGTGCAGTGCCTGCTGAACGGCGAGCAGCGCGAAGTAGGTCAGCATGCCGATGGCGAAATGCCTGCCGATGAACTGCGCCAGCTGCGCGCCGAACTCGCCGGCGCTGACGATCGCGCCGATCACCATCGCCAGCAGGGTCAAGGCGAACGCCAGCAGCAGATGGCGGCCAAGCGAGCGCAGGCGCAGCGGACGCGGCAGCGGCCAGCGCTCGCCGAAGCGGAACACCAGCGGCGCGAATGCGGCCCAGGTGTACCACTGGATCGCCGACCAGCGCAGGTAGTCGAACGGCGACCAGACGTTGTCGTGCAGCAGGGCGTCCTGGACGAATCCCTGCATGGCGAACGCCAGCACCACCACCGTCCATAGCGCCAGGTAGCGGGTCAGCGCGATCTCGGTCTGCCCCAGGCGGATGTTCATGGCGATGGTTCCTGCGGACGGTGCCGCATCCTAAGCACGGCGGCGGCGGCAGGAAAAGTGGCCGCGCTCCGGCTACGTTTCGTCCCGGCGCCACGACGATCCGTCCCGTTTCGGTTTCCCCGGCAGGCCGGATGCGCGCGGGATATGCGCAAGGTCGCGCGTCCGCGCGGCCGCACCGACCGAAAGGAGATCGCCGTCATGCGCCTGCCTGCTTCCCTGCTGTGCCTGCTCCTGTTGCCCGTCGCCGCCCATGCCGGCACGCCGCGCTACCTGCAGGTGGTCAACCATGCCGGTGACAGCATCGTCTCGATGCAGGTCGCACCGCATGCCAGCACCGAGTTCACGGACGTGGCACTGGCGGGCCGCCTGCAGGGCGGCGGCGACAGCCAGACCGTCGCGCTGCAGCGGCAGGGCTGTCGCCATGACCTGCGCTTCGGCTTCGCCGATGGCCGCACGCTGCGCTACGAGGATGTCGATCTGTGCCGGTACGGCAAGGTCGGCGTGCGTGCGCTGCCACGCGGCGGCGCGCCGACGGATGCCTACGTCGTGCGCTGGACAGGGTCCGCGGCGGCCGAGCCGGTGGCGATGCGTGGGCGCGAACCGGTACAGCCCTGAGGCGCCACACACCAGATCGGGCGCGCGCTGACGGAGATCAAGATGGGCCTGGCGCCGATGCCTTAGCGTCGCCTCGACCCGTCAGCGAAGCGCATCGTGCACGACCTCCGCCAGTTCCTCGACCGCCTTGCCCTGCATGGGCAGCTGCTGTCCTTCGATACGCCGATCGACCCGGAGCTGGAAAGCACCGCGCTGTCCCTGCATGCGCTGAAGACGCAGGGGCCGGCGTTGCTGATGCGAAAGTCGGTGGGTTCGGAGCACGCGACGCTGGGCAATCTGTTCGGGCACCGCCGCCGCATCGAGCTGGCGTTGGGCGATCGTCCGCTGGCTTCGCTGCGCGAACTGGGCGAACTGCTCGCCGAGCTGAAGGAGCCGCGCTGGCCGTCGTCGCTGCGCGACGCACTGGAGGCGTGGCCCGGCCTGGCCCAGCTCAAGCACGTCGCGCCGCGCCGGGTGCTCGAGGCAGCGTTCACCGACAACGTCGCCCGCGGCGGTGACGTGGACCTGTCGCGCTTCCCGATCCAGCGCTGCTGGCCCGAGGATGCCGGGCGCCTGATCACCCTCGGCATGGTGGTGACGCGCGGCCCGCAGCAGGCGCGGCAGAACGTGGCGATCTATCGCCAACAGGTGATCGGGCCGAACCGCCTCATCATGCGCTGGCTGCCACATCGCGGCGGCGCGCAGGATTACCGTGCCTGGTGCGCGGCGCACCCGGGCGAGCCGTTCCCGGTGCTGGTGGCGATCGGGGCGGATCCGGCGACACTGCTGGCCGCGGTCGCGCCGGTGCCGGACACGCTCAGCGAACATGAGTTCGCCGGCCTGCTGCGTGGCGCGCGCAGCTGGCTGTGGCGCAGCCATCTCACCGGCCTGGACGCGCCCGCCGGCGCCGAGATCGTGCTGGAAGGCTTCATCTACCCCGGCGACACCGCCGAGGAAGGTCCGTTCGGCGATCACACCGGCTACTACAACGCGCGCGAGCACTTTCCGGTCTTCACCGTGGAGCGCATGCAGTGGCGGCACCAGGCGATCTACCACGGCAGCTACATGGGACGCGCGCCGCTGGACGAGCCCTCGGTGATGGCCGCCGCGCTCAACGAGGTGTACGTGCCGATCCTGCGCAAGGTGTTCCCGGAGCTGGTCGACTTCCACCTGCCCCCGCACGCCTGCTCGTACCGCGTGGCGGTGGTGTCGATCCGCAAGCAGTACGCCGGGCATGCGCGGCGGATGATGATGGCGGTGTGGTCCTACCTGCGGCAGTTCACCTACACCAAGTTCGTGATCGTCGTGGACGAGGACATCGACGTGCGCGACATGGGCCAGGTGCTGTGGGCGGTGTCCACCCGCGTCGACCCGGTGCGCGATGCCATGCTGGTGGAGAACACGCCGATCGACTATCTCGACTTCGCCTCGCCGCAGCCCGGGCTCGGCTCCAAGCTGGGTCTGGACGCCACCTGCAAATGGCCCGGCGAGACCACGCGCGAATGGGGCCGGCTGATCGTGCCCGACGCGCAGCTGCAACGGCGCGTGGAGGCGTTGTGGGAAACGCTGGCGCCAGACCTGCGCGCGGGTTGATCTCGCGCAGCCGCCGGCATCGGCACGCGCGCTAGGCTGGTGGCTTCAGCGGAAGGAGTGGGCGATGCAGCTGGTCTGTCCCGCGGGCAATCTGCCCGCGTTGTACGCGGCGGTGGAAGCCGGTGCGGATGCGGTCTACCTCGGCCTGCGCGACGAGACCAACGCGCGCTCGTTCCCGGGGCTCAACTTCGACGCCGCGGAAGTGCGCACCGGCGTGGCCCATGCGCACGCGCGTGGACGCAAGGTCTACCTCGCGCTCAACACCTATCCCGACCCCGCACGCCTGCCGCATTGGCTGGGCACGGTGGATCTGGCTGCCGAGCTGGGGGTGGACGCGCTCATTGCCGCCGACCCGGCGGTACTCGACTACGCCGCGCGCCAGCATCCGGCGCTGCCCCGGCACCTGTCCGTGCAGGGCTCGGCGACCACCGGCCCGGCGCTGCGCTATGCGCATGAGCGCTTCGGCATCGCGCGCGCGGTGCTGCCGCGCGTGCTGTCGGTGCAGCAGGTCGAGCGCTTGTGCCGCAGCGCGCCGGTGCCGCTGGAGGTCTTCGCCTTCGGCAGCCTGTGCATCATGGTCGAGGGCCGCTGCCAGCTGTCCAGCCACGTCACCGGGAAGTCCCCGAACCGCCACGGCGTCTGTTCGCCGGCGTCGTTCGTGCGCTGGGAAGAACAGGCCGACGGTTCGCGCAGCGTGCGTCTGAATGGTCGGCTGATCGACCGCTTCCAGCCGGGCGAACCGGCGGGCTATCCCACCGTCTGCAAGGGACGCTATGACGTGGACGGGCAGACCTTCCATGCCCTGGAGGAGCCGACCAGCCTCAACACGCTGGAACTGCTGCCACGCCTCGCCGAGGCCGGCATCGCAGCGCTGAAGATCGAGGGACGCCAGCGCGGCGTGGCCTATGTGCGCGCGGTGGCGGGAACCTGGCGCCGCGCCATCGACCGCTATCTGACCGATCCCCAGCACTGGCGGGTGGAACCGAACTGGCAGGCCGCGCTGTCAGAACTGGCCGAAGGCCAGACCACTACGCTGGGGCCCTACCACCGGGACTGGCACTGAGGTCAGGCGGCCTCGCCGCGCAGGCGCGGCCATTCCAGCCGCAGCCAGGGCGAGTAGGGTGCGTCGGGGTTGGCCAGCAGCTGGTCCACTTCGACCGGCGTGCGCCAGGCCACCGCGGCGACTTCCTCCGGGTTCGGCACGATCCGCGGCCGCACGCCGGGCAGCGTGGCGGCGAACACATGGCAGAGCTCATGCTCGGCACCAAGGTCGAGATAGCGCGCGTGATAGACGAAGTGGAAGCAATGCCGTGCCGGGGTCGCCAGGGTGACGCCGAGTTCCTCGCGCACGCGGCGCTGCACGGCGGCGGCTAGCGGTTCCCCCCACGCCGGATGCGAGCAGCAGCTGTTGGCCCACCAGCCCGGCCATAGCGGCTTGGCCGCGCTGCGCTGCTGCAGCAGGACGTTGCCGGCGCTGTCGTAGAGAAAGACCGAAAATGCGCGGTGCAGGATGCCTTCGCGGTGGCAGTCGAGCTTGTCGACCGGACCCAGCACCCCATCGTCCGGGGTGACGGCGATGAGGGGCGGCGGGACGGCGTGCATGCCGGCACCGTAGCAGCGCCGTGCGGGACAGGTGTGGCGAAGTGTGGCGACGGCTATGGCGCGAAGCTGCTAACGTTTTGCACGCATATACAGGTCCCCCCCATGCCGCACCTGCTCGTCGTCGATGACCACCGCGCGATCCGCGAACCGCTTGCCGCCTACCTGCGCCAGCAGGGTTTCCAGGTCACCACCGCCCAGCATGGCCCGTCCACGCGCGCACGCCTGCAGGAGGCCACGTTCGACCTGGTGATCCTCGACCTGATGCTGCCGGGCGAGGATGGCCTGTCGCTGTGCCGGCACATCCGCGAGGACTACGGCACGCCGATCATCATGCTCACTGCGCGCGCCGAGTTTTCCGACCGCATCACCGGCCTCAACCTCGGTGCCGATGACTACGTCACCAAGCCCTTCAGCATCGACGAGCTGATCGCCCGCGTGCGCAGCGTGCTGCGCCGCGCCGCCGTCGCGCCGCAGGTGCGCGCCGAACGCAGTGGCCACCTGCGCTTCGAGGGCTGGGCGCTGGACCTGCTGCATCGCCGCCTGCACGACCCGGAAGGCGAGGAAGTGCAGCTCAGCACGATGGAGTTCCGCCTGCTGCAGGCCTTCCTGGAACGGCCCAACCAGGTGCTCAGCCGCGATGACCTGATGAGCCTGGTCGACCGCGACAGCATCGCCTTCGACCGCAGCATCGACAGCCAGATCAGCCGCCTGCGCAAGAAGCTGCGCGACGATCCGCGCAACCCGCGCCTGCTGAAGACCATCTGGGGCAACGGCTACCTGCTCGCCGCGCAGGTGGAGCAGCAGGCGCAATGAACCTGGTGCCGCGCAGCCTCGGTGCCCAGCTGGTGATCCTGATGCTGGGCGGCTTCGTGGTCGGCAACCTGTTCGCCGCGTTGGGCCTGTGGTCGCAGGCCGGCGCATTGAACCCGGTGGCGCGCGAGCACGCGCTGTCGCGCACGGTCACCGCGTATCGCCTCGCGCACCGCGAGCCGGCTGGCGACAGCACGTGGCTGGAATCGTTCAACAACTCGGTCGCGCACCTGTGGATCGACCGCACGCCCAGCCAGGTCGACATGGCACCGCGCGAGCGCTCCATTGCCGAGGCGCTGCGCGAGCGCCTGCGCGCCGACCAGGTGGCGGTGCGCATGCCCTGCCAGGACACCGCCGGCAGCGCCGAGGTGCGTGGCCTGCAGGACCACGGCCCGGCGGTGCAGTGCGTGGAGATCGACCTGGCATTGGGTGATGGGCGCTGGCTGCACACCCGGCAGGTGCTGCCGGTGCAGTCGCTGTGGTCGGAGAGCTGGCGGCTGCTGCGGTTCTCGCTGCTGGTCGGCATTCCGCCGGTGCTGATCCTGATGTACCTGTTCGTCAACCGCATCCTGCGCCCGACCACCGCGCTCACCGACGCGGCCGAGCGCATGAGCCGCGGCGAGCGCCTGGACGAACTGAGCATCCAGGGGCCGGACGAGATCCGTGAGATTGCCGTGGCCTTCAACCAGATGCACCAGCGCATCACCCGCTTCGTCGATGAGCGCACGCGCATGCTCGCGGCGATCAGCCATGACCTGCGCACGCCGCTGACCGCGATCGAGCTGCAGGCGGTGATGTTGCCGCCCAGCGAACAGCGCACGGAAATCCTGCGCACGCTGGAAGAAGTGCGCTCGATGGTCAACGAGACGCTGCGCTTCTCCAACCAGGACGCACGCGCCGAAGCCAGCCAGGAAGTCGACCTGTCGCGCCTGCTGGGCGAGGTTGGCGAGCACCATCGCGCGCTCGGCCATGCCGTGGACCTGCAGCTGCCCGCCGCGTTGCCTTACCGCTGCCGTCCGGTCGCGCTCAAGCGCGCGCTCAACAACCTCATCGAGAACGCCACCCGCTATGGCGAGACCGTGGGCGTGCGGATGCGCGACGAAGGGATCGACGGCGTCAGCATCGAGGTGGTCGACGATGGCCCCGGCCTGCCGGAAGACATGCTCGAACGCGCGTTCGAGCCGTTCTTCCAGCTCGATGAATCACGCCACCGTGAAGCCGGCGGCAGCGTCGGCCTGGGGCTGGCGATCGCGCGCGACTGCATCCAGGCCCATGGCGGCTCGCTGCACCTGGAGAACCGCGCCGAGGGCGGCCTGGCCGCCCGCATCCACCTGCCGGCGACGCCGCGCCTGGCCTGATCCGGCGGCCGCCACACTTTTGCAAAGTTCCCGCGGGCGCGCGGCCTAAGCTGCGCGCCGTGGGATGCCGCCTGCGGTTTCCCCGCCCCAATGCCGAATGCCCGCGCCGCTTGCGAAAGTGGCGCGGGCATTCTTTTGTTTGCCAAAAAAGTCAATAAAATCAATTACATGGTTTGATTCTGATCAATGCGTCGCCAGGGCCGCGCGCGGAGTATTCGCTCCGTCAGAGCGTTCGGGATTCCTCCCCACTTCCCTGGAGATACAGATGAGCAACCGCACTCCCAACCCCAGCCCCGTCACCGATCTGCGCAGCGCGATCGAGCTGCTGAAGCAGTACGACGGCGAATACATCGAGACCAACGTACAGGTCGATCCGGAAGCCGAGCTGTCCGGTGTCTATCGCCATGTCGGTGCCGGCGGCACCGTGATGCGCCCCACCCAGACCGGCCCGGCGCTGATGTTCAACGACGTCAAGGGCTATCCCGGCGTGCGCGTGCTGATCGGCCTGCTGGCCTCGCGCCAGCGCGTGGCCCGCATGTTCGGCATGGACAAGGAGAAGCTTGGCTTCCAGATGCGCGAGGCGGTCAAGAACGCCATCGCGCCGGTGGTGGTGCCGCGCGAGCAGGCGCCGTGCCAGGAAGTCGTGCACCTGGCCAGCGACCCGGGCTTCGACCTGCGCACCCTGCTGCCGGCACCGAAGAACACGCCGGAAGACGCCGGCCCGTACTTCACCCTGGGCATGTGCTACGGCGCCGACCCGGAGACCGGCGAGTTCGACGTGACCATCCATCGCCTCTGCGTGCAGAGCAAGGATGAGATCTCGATGTACTTCGTGCCGGGCCGCCACCTCGACACCTTCCGCCAGAAGTACGAGAAGGACGGCAAGGCGATGCCGATCACCATCTCCATCGGCGTGGATCCGGCGATCGAGATCGGTGCCTGCTTCGAGGCCCCGACCACCCCGCTGGGCTTCGACGAACTGTCGATTGCCGGTGGCCTGCGCGGCAAGGCGGTCGAGCTGGTCGAAGGCGTCGCGGTCAAGGGCGCGCGCGGCATCGCCAACGCCGAGATCGTGATCGAAGGCGAGCTGCTGCCGGACGTGCGCGTGCGCGAGGACCAGAACACCCTGACCGGCAAGGCCATGCCGGAATTCCCGGGCTACACCGGCGAAGCCAAGATGGCCATTCCGGTGATCAAGGTGAAGGCGATCACCACCCGCACTAACCCGATCCTGCAGACCTGCATCGGTCCGTCGGACGAACACACCAACATGGCCGGCATCCCGACCGAGGCCAGCATCCTGGCGCTGACCGAACTGGCGCTGCCCGGCCTGGTGCAGAACGTGCACTGCCCGTCGCCCGGCACCGGCAAGTACGTCGCCTTCGTGCAGGTGAAGAAGCGCACCGCGCAGGACGAGGGCCGCCATCGCCAGGCCGCGCTGCTTGCCTTCTCGGCGTTCTCCGAGCTCAAGCACGTCTACCTGGTCGACGAGGACGTGGACATCTTCGACACCAACGACGTGCTGTGGGCGATGACCACCCGTTACCAGGGCGATATCGACACCATCACCATCCCCGGCGTGCGCTGCCATCCGCTCGATCCCTCGCAGGATCCGGCGTTCAGCCCCTCGATCCGCGATCACGGCATCACCTGCAAGACGATCTTCGACTGCACGGTGCCGTTCAAGCTGAAGGACCACTTCCAGCGCTCGCAGTTCCTGGACGTGGACGCCGAACGCTTCGTCCCCGGCTACAAGAAGTAAGCGGAGCTGCGCCATGCAAAAGCCAAGAGTGGTAGTCGGCATCAGCGGCGCCACGGGCTTCCAGTACGGCGTGAAGGCACTCCAGCTCCTGCGGGAGCTGGGTGCCGAATCCCACCTGGTCATGTCCAAGGCCGCGGGGCTGACCCGCGAACACGAAACCACGTACAGCCGTGACGATGTCATCGCGATGGCGGACGTGTTCTATCCGACCGGCGCGGTCGGCGCGGCGATCTCCAGCGGCTCGTTCCGCACCGCCGGCATGATCGTGGCGCCGTGCTCGATGCACACGCTGGCGGCGATCGCCAACGGCGTCACCGACAACCTGCTCACCCGCGCCGCCGACGTGGTGCTGAAGGAGCGCAGGAAGCTGGTGCTGATGGTCCGCGAGACGCCGCTGCACCTGGGGCATATCCGCAACATGGCCGCGGTCACCGAATACGGGGCGATCGTGTTCCCGCCTGTGCCGGCGCTGTATGCCGGGCCGCAGTCCATCGAGCAGATCGTCACCCACAGCACCGCGCGGGCCCTGGGCCTGCTCGGCTTCGAATCCAATGCGCTGCCGCGCTGGGGCGAATCGCTGCCCGCGCTGGCGGCCGAAGGGGAAGCACCATGATCGTAGGTCCGTATATCAATGCCGGCGCCGTGCTGTTCGGCGCCATCGGTGGCGCGCTGCTGTCCACGCGCATTCCCGAGCGCGTCCGCACCGCCATGCCGCTCACCTTCGGCGCCGCATCGATGGCGATGGGCGTGGTGATGATCGCCAAGGTCGCGCACATGCCGGTGATGGTGCTGGCCGCCATCCTCGGCGCGCTGATCGGCGAGCTGTGTTGGCTGGAGCGCGGGATCGGCAAGCTTGGTGCCAGCGCCAAGTCGCTGGTCGAGCGGGTCGCGCCGGCCCCGGCCGGCATCTCGCACACCGAGTTCGTGGAGAAGTTCGTCGCCATCCTGGTGCTGTTCGCGGCCAGCGGCACCGGCATCTTCGGTGCGATGAACGAAGGCATGACCGGCGATGCCACCATCCTGATCGCCAAGTCGTTCCTGGACTTCTTCACCGCGGCGATCTTCGCCATCAGCCTGGGTTACTCGGTGGCCACCATCGCGGTGGTGCTGCTGGCGGTGCAGCTGGCACTGGCCTACGGCGCCACGCTGATCATGCCGATGACCACGCCGCTGATGATCGACGACTTCAAGGCCGTCGGCGGCCTGCTGATGCTCGCGACCGGCCTGCGCATCTGCGGCATCAAGAGCTTCCCGGTCGCCAACATGCTGCCCGCCCTGGTGCTGGCCATGCCGATCTCGGCGATCTGGGTGCTGTTCTTCTGATCCGGCCCTCCGTCCTCCCCACGAGCCCTGCCATGAACCCGATCCCTCCTTCCATCATCGCCGTGCTGCGCCGCTACCAGGTGTTGTCCCTGGCCGTGGTGGAGGGCGGGCATCCCTGGGCCGCCAGCGTGTTCTTCGCCGGCAGCGAAGATGACACCCGCCTGGTCTTCCTCACCGCGCTGGATACGCGCCACGGACACGCCATGCTCGCCCAGCCCGAAGTGGCCGGCACGATCAGCGCGCAGTTCTCCGAGATCGCCGACATCCATGGCCTGCAGCTGCAGGGCATGGCCAGGCTGATCGAGGAACCGGCCGCGCTGGCGGCCGCGCTGGAGCTCTACTACACCCGCTATCCCCTAGTGCGCGGCATGTCCGCGCCGGCCTGGGAGATCGAACTGCATCACCTGAAGCTGGTCGACAACCGGCTCGGCTTCGGCACCAAGATCCTGTGGAACAGACATGAGGGCGAGACGTCACCCGGCCTGTCCTGCGCCACGTATTGCACCACGAGAGACATCACCCTTTAAGGAAGCAAGAAAGATGAACGTCGTGAAAGAATGCACCCTGCTGGCCCTGGCCCTCGCGGCCGTGCCGGCACTCGCCCAGACCGCCGCGGGCGACCCGGCCATCGCCGGCATCGCCCAGCCGCGCCCGGCGCCCACCGAGACGCTGAAGGTGACCCGCTACGCCGATGATGGCAGCGAGGGCACCCTGCGCTGGGCGCTGGAGAAGAACAACGCCAATCCCGGCAACTATCGCATCGAGCTGGCCGCGCTCGGCGAAGGCCCGTATGTGATCAGCGTGCGCAGCGAGCTGCCGCCGATCAAGGGCCCGGTGGTGATCGAGAACGTCGACTACGCCCGCAGCGGCAAGTACGTGGTGATCGACGGCGCCGAATATGTGGGCGGCACCGAGCCGAAGTCGTGCCCGGGCGCGGTGGCGGGCCAGTACGGCACCAACGTGCGTACCACCACCAAGCCGGGCCTGATCCTGCGCGATACCCAAGGCGTCGAGCTGGCCGGCGTGGAAGTGCGCAACTTCTGCATCGGCATCCTGATCAACCGCGCCTCCGGCAGCCTGATCCGCGACAACCGCATCGTCCACAACACCGGTGGCGCCGGCATCATGCTCACCGGCGACGACGGCAAGGGCAATTCCACCGCCACCACCACGGTGCACAACAAGATCCTGCGCAACGTCTTCATCGACAACGGCGATGCGATGGAGGCCACCCGCGGCTCGGCCTTCAACCTGATCGCCGACAACTACATCACCAGCTCCGACAAGAACAACAAGGAGCCGTCGCAGGGCCTGGAAATCCTCTGGGGCAACGACAACATGGTGGTGCACAACCACTTCGAGAACACCTCCGACGGCGTGCAGCTGAACTGGGGCAACCGCAACTTCATCTCCGGCAACACCTTCACCGGCATTTCCTCCGCGGTGACGCTGTCCGGCTCGGGCAACATCGTCTCGGGCAACATCATGCACGGCAACCGCGTCGCGGTGTCGGTGCGTCCGCAGGCCGAGCCCGGTGCCAACGGTACCTACGGCAAGAACCGCATCCTGGGGCCCGCGATCAACACGATCAGCGGCAACGTGATGTACGACAACGGCAAGGACATCAACCGCTGCTTCGCCGGTGGTGCCTGCCTGCCGCAGCAGAAGGGTGCGATCGTGTTCGACGTGCCGGGCCTGGAGCAGGGCCAGTTCGTGGGTGACCGCGGCGGCGGCGTGGAGACCGATCCGGCCAAGCTGGAGAAGATCTGCGCGCTGGATGGCCACGTCGAAGGTTGCGAGCCCTCGCCGAACCACGGCCAGGCCGCGCCGAAGCTGATCGCCACCAAGGCCACGGCGCAGGGCGTGGAAGTGCGCGGCCAGTTCGACGGCATCCCCGGCATGCTGTACCGCGTCGAGCTGTTCGCCAACAGCAAGCCGCAGCAGGCCGAGGCCGAGCGCTACATCGGCTACATCCAGGCGCCGGTCAATGCACAGGGCAAGGGCGAGTTCGTATTCCCGGTCGCCGCTGCCGAGGCGGCACGCAGCGCGAACTTCACCGCCACGGTGACCACCGCCGACGGCGCGACGTCCACGCTCAGCGCCCCGCTGGCGCTGCGCAAGTAACACCGGTCAAGGCGGCAGGCCCACGACGAGGGTGGAACCTGCCGCCGGCGCAACGCAAGACTCTCCTGCGTTGCGCTTCTATCGCGGACCCGGGCCGGCAGGCCGGCCCGGGTCCAGTCACAGGCACGAGGCGACTCCAGTGAAACGTCTCTTCCAACCGCTGCAATGGAGCTTCCAGCAGAAGTTCCTGGCTGGCTTCAATGCCTGCGCCGCGGTGCTGCTCTACGCGATCTACACCCAGTACTTCGGCGGGCTCAATCCCTGTCCGCTGTGCACGTTTCAGCGCGGTGCCTTCGTCGTCCTGGCCACGGTGTTCCTGGCCGGCGCGATGCACAACCCGCGCCGGCGCTGGGGACGGCTGGGCTACGCACTGGTCGCCATCGTCGCCGCGACCGGCGGGGTGGTGATCGCCGCCCGACACGTATGGATCCAGCAGTTGCCGCCGGAGCGTGTACCCGCCTGCGGCCCCGACCTGGACTTCATGCTCCAGGCCTGGCCGATCGGGCGCACGTTGCACCAGGTGTTCGTCGGCTCCGGCGACTGCGCCATCGTCGACTGGACTTTCCTTGGCCTGTCCATGCCGGCATGGAGCGCCATCACTTTCGCTGGATTGGGCGTGTGGGCCGCGCTCAGCCTGGCCCGGCCATCCGAGCCGCCTCGAGATTCCTGAAGCAGCACCGTCCTGCCAACGCGCGTCCGCATGGCCGCGCGAGGGCGGCGCTCGGCCCGAACATTCCATTCAAAGAGAAAAGACGAGGGGAAAACCATGAAGAAGAAGCATCCCGAGCGCCGGCCCAAGGGCCTTCGCCGTCATCGCGTCATCGTCGCCGGCGGGCTGTGCTTGGCGCTGCCGTGGGCCGCATCGGCGCAGAGCACCGATGCCTTCACCGGCAAGACCATGACCGGCAACTGGGGCGGGCTGCGCACCGAGCTGGCCGATGACGGCATCAACTTCCGCGGCGGCTACATCACCGAAGCGATGGGCGTGGTGGATGGCGGCCTGGATAGCGGCCTGCGCAATGCCTACCAGACCCAGGTCGGCGTCGACGTGGACATGGGCAAGCTCACCAGCGTCTGGGGTGATGCGCGCTTCCACCTGACCATCAACGACCGTCGTGGCCATGGCACCTCGCAGGAACTGGCCGGCAACGACTACATGCCGATCCAGGAGATCTACAGCGACCAGTTCACCCGTCTGACCGAACTGAGCTACGACCAGAACTTCCTCGACAAGAAGGTCAACTGGAAGGCCGGCTTCTACGTGATGGGCAATGATTTCGGTATCAACCAGATCATGACCAACTTCGTGAACGCCGCGCTCTGCGCGCATCCGATCTCGCTGTCGACCAGCGCCGGCTGGACCAACTATCCGCGCCCGCGCTGGGCCACCCACGTCACCGTGCACCCGACCGCCGAGACCACCGTGCGCGCCGGCATGGTGCTGGTCAACACCAACTACAACCTGGAAGAGAACCGCTGGAGCCTGCACGAGGACGGTACCACCGGCCACCTGTACCCGGTCGAGTTCGAATGGGCGCCGGGCACGGCAAACAAGGGCCACTACCCGGGCCATTACAAGGTCGGCTACTACTACGACACCTCGGACAAGGCCATGGTGGGCGACCGCAGCACGCTGATCGCCGACCACCGCGAGGGCGCGTATGTGATGACCGACCAGAAGCTGACCAACAACGCGGTCAACGGCGGCCTGAGCGTGTTCGCGCAGTACACCCGCCAGTCGCAGCAGACCGCGGTGATCAACAGCTGGTTCTCCGGTGGCCTGGTCTACCAGGGCCTGACCAAGGCGCGCCCGCAGGACCGCATCGCGCTGGGCTACGTGCGTGCCTCGGTGAACGAACACCTGCTCAATCAGCAGCGTGACCTGTATGCGCGCGAGCTGATCACCGACCCGGACTGGGAGCTCAACCAGGCCGAGGAGCTGGTCGAACTGGCCTACACCTTCCAGCTGCGCCCGTGGCTGTCGGTGCGACCGGACGTGCAGTACATCATCGACCCGGGTGCTTTCCGCTACAAGAACACCGAGAACGTGCTCGCCGCCGGCGTGCAGGTCAAGGTCAACTTCTAATGCCTTCGGTCGCGCCGCGCGGCCGATGGCCGGCGGGCGACCTCTTTTCGGAGATACTCAAGTGAACAAGAAAACCCTCCTTCCCCTCAGCTCCCTCCTGATCGCGCTTCCGCTCGCCATGGTCACTTCGTTCAACACCCAGGCCGCACCGGCCACCAGCGCCGCCGCCGCCACCGTCGTGCAGCGCCACGCCACGCCTTTCACCATCCGCAACGTGCAGATCGGTCAGGGCGCGCCCAAGACCATCGTGCCGACCACCGGCAAGACCGCCGAGGAGGTGCTCAAGCAGGCCCAGGTCATCGGTGCCAACGCGGACGCCGAGGTGATCGAGTTCCGCATCGACTATCTGGACAACCAGGACGCCACCGCCATTGGCGACCTCGGCGTGCAGGTGGCCAAGGCCACCGGCAACAAGCCGCTGATCCTGACCTTCCGCACCAAGGCCGAGGGCGGCGCCAAGGCCATCGAGGACGCGCAGTACGGGGAGCTGTACCTGAAGCTGCTCAAGCGTGGCTTCATCGACATGCTCGACGTGGAGATGTTCCGCGACCCGCAGGTGGTGGCCAAGCTGGTCGCTCAGGCGCACAAGAGCGGGGTGAAGGTGGTGATGTCCAGCCACGACTTCGCCAAGACCCCGGACGCGGCGGAGATCGTCGAGCGCCTGCGCAAGCAGGATGCGATGGGTGCCGACGTGCTGAAGATCGCGGTGATGCCGCAGTCGCCGGCCGACGTGGTCAAGCTGCTCGATGCGTCCGTGCAGATCCGCCAGACCTATTCGACCAAGCCGCTGCTGGTGATGTCGATGGGTGGCGTGGGTGCCATCACCCGTCTGTCGGGCGAGGTGTTCGGCAGCGACCTGACCTTCGGCATGATCGGCGTGCCGTCCGCGCCGGGCCAGGTCGAGGTCAAGGAACTGCGCCAGGTGCTGGACGTGGTGCACAACGCGGTGACCGGCGGCAAGTAAGCCGCAACCCCGCGCTTCAAGCGGCCCACGGATGCGCGATGCATCCGTGGGCTTTTTCATGCCGGCTCAATCGGCCAGCAGGCCGTTGACGATCTCGCGCATGATCGCGATCGGCTCCGGCGTGCCGGGTGCCCACAGCGCGACCTGCTTGGCCCCCTGGATCACCGACATCTCCAGGCCGTTCAGCACCCCCGCGCAACCGCGCGCCTCGGCGTCGAGCAGCAGCTGGGTGCGGGCCGGGTTGTAGGCCAGGTCGCAGACGTGCAGGCGCGGGTGCAAGGCGGCCTTGGGGACCGGTGATTCACCCAGGTGCGCGCCCATGCCCATGCCGCTGGCATTGACCAGCACGTCCACCTGGTCGAGCAGGCGATGGGGCTGTGAGTCGAAGGGCACGTATACGGCGACGTCGCTGAAGCGGTTGATGTCATCCACCAAGGCGCGTGCGGCTGCCTCGACGACATCGGTGATGTGGATGCGCGCGACCCCTTCGCTGGCCAGCGTGGTGGCCACGGCGCGCGCGGCGCCACCGGCGCCGTATAGCATGAAGTGGCTGTGTGGCAGCGACAGGGCGGGGAAGGCCTCCTTCAACGACTGCACCCAGCCGATGCCGTCGGTGTTGTAGCCCTTCAGGCGGCCGTCGCGCAGCACCACGGTATTCACCGAGCCGATGCGCGCGGCGAGCGGATCCAGCTCGTCGAGGTATTCCAATACCTTGATCTTGTTCGGCTTGGTCACCGCGAAGCCGGCGAAGTTCATTTCGCGCAGGCCGTCCAGCACCGTCTTGAGCTTGTCCTGGTCGATCTCGACCGGGAAGTACCAGTAGTCCAGCCCGAGCTGCGCATAGGCGGTGTTCTGCATGCGCGCGGCGAAGGACTGGCGCAGCGGCGTGCCGAGCAGGGCGATGAGGCGGGTGTCGACGCCGGGGATTTTCAGGGTCATGGCAGCAGTTCCGTGGGAGAAAGAGGTCAGGCGACGGTGCCGTCGGCGAGCGTCGGCGCGGTGCCGGCTCGCACGCCGAATACGCGGCGGTAGCGCGCCAGCACCACCAGCGACAGCGCGGTGCCGAGCAACGCCACCCCGGCGCCGACCAGCACCACCTGGCGATAGCTGCCGGCGTCGCCGCCGCCACCGATCAACAGGCCGGTGACGTAGGGCAGCACGAAGGCCGAGAGGCTGGAGGCGGTATTGATGATGCCGGTGATGCGGCCCTTGCGGCCGGGATAGAACTTGGCCATCACCGTGAGCGCCAGCTGCAGTACGCCACCGGCGGCGGTGAAGCCGATCACGAAGGCCAGCACCTGGTAGGCGAGCGCATCGCGGAAGACCAGCAGGCCGAAGTAGGCCAGGGCCGCGATGGTCGGATACAGCACCAGGAACTGCACTTCCTTGAACCAGCGGGCGATCAGCGCGCCGGTGATGAACACCGACAGCAGCGAACCGGCCGAGTAGATCGATACGAGCGCGCGAGCCGGGGTCTGCGCCATGCCCGCCAGGTGCTGGCCCAGCGACGGCAGCGAGGTCTGTGCCAGCCAGAACGTGGCGGTGGAGGTGAAGCCGATCGCGACCAGGGCGATGGCCTCCACGCCGATACGCTCGCGCTGGGCGTCGTGCGTGGCGGTGGTGGACAGCTGCTGCTGCTGTGCTTCGGCGAGGGCGCGGTAGTCGGGGAACGGCACGCACTGCAGGAGGACGAATACCACCGCCATCAGCGCCGCGCAGGCGATCAGCGTCCAACCCCAGTACAGGCCATGCGCGAGCAGGGCGGCGATGGCCAGGGGCAGCACCAGCTGGCCACCGGAGACGAAGATCTTCACCAGCAGCACCATGCTGCCGGCCCGCTGGGGATAGCTTTCCATCAACGTGGGATAGGAGCCGCCATCGAGCATGGCGTTGGCCAGGCCCATCAGTACCGCCAGGCCGAAGCCGACCTGCCAGCCCGGGCTGAACAGGATGCCGATGAAGTAGGCGATGAAGCACAGCGTGCCGAGCGAGGCAATCGGTCGCCGCCCGAAGCGGTCCGACAGCGCGCCACCGACACCGGCCCCCAGCACCTTGCCGATGCCGATGCCGCTGATCGCCAGCAGCACCTGGCTCTCGCCGACCTGCCATTGCGCCTGCAGCGCGGCGGAATGCTGCGCGAGGGCGATCACGGCCATGCCGTGGACGAAATAGCTCAGGTAGAACGCCGACGCGGTCGGGAGATAGCTACGGGGGGACTTCACGGGCAAGGCCTCGAAAGAGAAGGAGCCTGCTCGCGGCCCGGACACAGGCCGGAGCGGGGAAAGATGACTGCCGGCAAGACGCGGTGGTTCGAAGCTGCTTGCGTTGACCGGCGCGCGCAGGCAGTCTATATCATATACCGGTAAATGAAAATGCAATGCGCCGGTAAATGACGTGTCCACTCCGTCGTCACGTCCGCCTCCCTGCCAGGTAGCCCGATGAACACCGCCATTCCGCTTCCCCGATTTCCCGGCCCGGTGCGTGCCACCACGCCGAAGACCCTGCTGTCCCCTTTGACCGTGCGCTCTATGGTGCTGCGCAACCGTGTGGTGATGCCGCCGATGGGCAGCAATCTCGCCGCGGTCAGCGGCGAGCTGAGCGAGCGCCACTTCGCCTACTACCGCGAGCGGGCCAAAGGCCGCGTGGGGCTGATCGTGATGGAGAACGTCTGCGTGGCGTATCCGCAGGGCAGCAACGGCTTCACCCAGCTGCGCCTGGACCACGATCGGTTCATTCCCGGGCTCAGTGCCCTCACCGAGACCCTGCACCGGCACGGCAGCCGGGTCGCCGTGCAGCTCAACCATGCAGGGGCATCGGCCAACCCGGCGCGCACGGGGTGCGAAGCGGTGTCTTCATCGGATATTCCCTCCAAGCGCGGCGGCACGATCCCGCGTGCGCTGACGCACGCGGAAATCGCCAGCATCGTCGCCGACTACGGGCGTGCCGCGCGGCGCGCCAAGGCGGCCGGCTTCGACGCGGTGGAGGTGCATGCCGGGCACTCCTACCTGCTGTGCCAGTTCCTGTCGCCGCTATACAACCGCCGCGACGATGCCTATGGCGGCAGCGCGGAGAACCGTGCGCGCATCGTGCGTGAAGTGTTGGCGGAAGTGCGTCGCCAGGTGGGGCCGGATTTCCCGATCTCGCTGCGGCTGTCCGCGGACGAGTTCGTCGACGGCGGCGTGACCCTGGCGCAGGCGCTCGAACTGGCCGGGCACTTCGCGGAAGAAGTGGACCTGTTCAATGTATCGGCTGGCGTCAACGACACGCTGCACTACCAGATCGACGCGATGTCGCTGCCGGATGGCTGGCGTTCCTATCTTGCGCGCGCCTTCCGCGAGCGTTTCGGCAAGCCGGTGATCGTCAGCGGCAACATCCGCGACCCGAAGGTCGCCGAGCGCCTGCTGGTCGAGGGCGACGCCGACCTGGTCGCCATCGGTCGCGGCCTGATCGCCGATCCACACTGGGTGCGCAAGGTGGAGCAGGGTCGCGCCGACACCATCGTGCCGTGCGTGTCGTGCAACATCGGCTGCGCCGACAACCGCATCCGGCTCGGCCGCCCGCTGCACTGCACGGTCAATCCGGACATCGTGCACGGCGAGGCGTATCGGCAGCGCCGGGTCTGGCGCCGCGCCAAGGTGGTGGTGGTCGGCGGCGGGAATGCCGGCCTGGAAGCGGCGTGCACCGCCGCCGAGGTGGGCTGCGAGGTGGTGCTGTTCGAGCGCGCGCCGCGTCTGGGCGGCATGGTTGGCATCGCCGCGCGGCTGCCGGCGAAGGACCGCATGAACCGTTTCATCGACTACATGGGGCGCCGCGCGCATATCGCAGGCGTCGACCTGCGCCTGGGCGTCACCGCCGATGTGGATCGCATCCTCGTCGAACGCCCGGATGTCATCGTCAACGCCACCGGTGCCGCACCGATCCTGCCGCCGATCCCGGGCCTGCGCGAGCGCGTCGATGTGCGCGGCTCGCGGGTGTATTCGATCGTCGGCATGTCGCGCGAGATCGAAACGTTCGGCGCCGCGGTGCCGGCGGCCGGGCGGCCGATGGTGGTGGTCGGCGGTGGCGCGGTGGGGCTGGACGTGGTCGAGCATCTCACCGGGCTGGGCGCGCGGGTCACCCTGGTCGAGCGCCTGCCGACGATCGCCAACGACCTGGACCTGATCACCGACCTGCACATGCGCGAGATGCTGGCGCGGCACCAGGTCGAGGTGCTGACCTCCACTGCCCTGAAGGCGGTGGCCGATGGCGCCATCGTGGTGGAAGGACCGGAAGGGGGCGAGCGCCGGATCGAGGCCGACGCCAGCTTCATCTGCCTGGGACTGCGCGCCGATGCGCGCCTGCACGAAGCGTTGAAGACGTGGCTGGTGGGTACGTCGACCGTCCTCTACAACATCGGCGATTCGGTGCGTGCGCGGCGGATCATTGACGGCATCGAGGAGGGGCGCAACGTGCTCACCGTGCTGGAGGACATCGGCGTGCTGCCGCCGCTGTGAGGCGGCAGCGCGGCGGGTGGATCAGCCCGCCGTCTCGCCGTGGGTGGGCAGGCCGAGCAGCACGCGCAGCAGCGTGGTGAGCTGGCGCTGGTCGGCCGAGTCGAGCCGGGCCAGCGCGCTGCCTTCGGCATCGAGGAACCCTTCCATGATCCGCTCGACCAGGCCGCGTCCCTTACGGGTCAGTGCGAGCAGGTACTTGCGCGCATCCTCGTCGGAGGCGGCACGCGTCACCAGGCCGTCGGCCATCAGGCCGGCCAGGCGCTTCTGGATCGCCGCCGGCGTCACCTGCATCTGCTCGGCCAGCGCGGCCTGGGTCATCGCGTCCTCGCCATGCCGGTGCAGTGCGACCAGCACGTCGAGCTGGCCCTTGTTGAGGCCGTGCGCTTCCAGCATCCGCGCGGAGCTTTCCGCGCTGAGCGCGGCGGCGCGCTGCAACAGCGACACCAGCTCCATCTGCCGCGCATCGCGCTCGCGGCGCGCCCAGTGGTGGGCCAGCCGATGCGTGGTGAGCGGCAGCGCCTCCGGCGCGCCGGCCATCGCGCGCTCCGGCGGCGGCAGGCGCTGCACCGTGTCCGGCAGCTCGGCGACGATGGCGTCCACCACTTCCTCGACGCTGCGCTGGCTGGTATCGATACGGCGGTCGGACAACGCGTCGTAGGTATCGCGACGGTGTTCGTAGATGAGCAGCCAGTCGGCCAGGCCCAGGTTGACGATGTCATGGCGCAGCAGTGGTCGTTCCTGTCCGGCCAGCCGGCGCACCACCGCGTCCTTGCTGACGTCGAGAAACACCACGAATTCACTGCCGATGCGGCGACGGATGCCGGGATCGAGGATGGTGCCGCCGCCCAGCGCGATCACCGAGGCCGGCTGCGCCAGCAGTTCGCGCGCCACGCCGGCTTCGATGCGGCGGAACTTCGCCTCGCCCTGCTCGGCGAAGATGCGGCTGATCGGCCCATGCTGGCGGGTGATCTCCGCATCGACATCGGCGAAGGGGCGCCCCAGGCGCTTGGCCAGCAGGCGGCCGGCGCTGGTCTTGCCCGCGCCCATGGGGCCGATGAGGAGAATGTGCTTGGACCGACGACCGCTCACGGATGCTGTATTCCCTGGATGGGCAACACAGCCATCGCGTCGATGCGGCGAGATGCCACATCACAGCCCTGGCAGCCGGTCGTGCGACCGCATGGCCCGCGCGGATGATAGCGCAGTCGTCGCGGCCGACGCGCTCAATCGGTGGCGGGCAACACCAGCGGCTCCACTTCGTCTAGTAGCCAGCCGAAGGCGAACACGCCGACCAGCGCGGTGGCGCCAATGACATACAGCGCCCCGTGGAATGAACCGGTGCGCGAGACGATCGCGCCGACCAGCAGCGGCGTGATCACGCCCGCGAGGTTCGCGGCGAGACTGAAAAGGCCGCCCGCCAGGCCGAGCAGGCGGGGCGGGGCGATGTTGGAGATCACCGTCCAACCCAGGCTGGCCATGCCCTGGCCGAAGAAGGCCAGCGACAGGATGCCGATCACCACGCGGTTGTCCGCGACATGGTTGGCCAACGCGATGCTGGCGCACAGCAGCAGTCCACCGACGACGGGAATCTTGCAGCCCCAGGTGGCCGAGCCCAGGCGCGCGGTCATGCGGTCAGATGCGCAGCTGCCGACGATCACGCCCACCGCGGCGGCCAGGAACGGCGTCGCGGCGAACCAGCTCAGGTCCTGCGCCGCGATGCCGCGTTCGCGTTGCAGATAGGTGGGAAACCAGGTGAGGAAGAACACCAGCGTCGAATTGCTGGCGAACTGCCCGATGCACGCGCCCATGATGCGTCGTGAGCGCAGCAGCCTGCCGACGTTGCGCCAGCGGAAACGCGCCGGTGCCAGCGCGTGGCCGGCATCACCGCCGCCGGCGCGGATATGGGCCAGCTCCGCCGCGTCGATGCGCGCGCATCCGGTGGGTTCCCGATAGCCGCGCCACCACACCACGCTGAAGCACAGGCCAAGCAGCCCGCAGACCAGGAACAGGACACGCCAACCGGCGTGCTGCATCAACAGCACCAGCAGCGGCGTCAGCAGCGCCAGCCCGACGTACTCGCCGATGGTGTAGGCACCGGTGGCGCGCGCGCGTTCCTGGCGGGGGAACCAGGTCGCCACCGCGCGGCCATTGGCGGGGAAGCACGGGGCTTCCGCCGCTCCCAGTGCCAGACGCAGGCCGAGCAGCGAACCCAGCCCGCCGGCCAGTGCATGCAGCAGCGTCATCAGCGACCAGCCGCCGACCGAGCAGCAATACACCACGCGCGTGCCGAGACGGTCCAGCAGCACGCCGCCGGGAATCTGCATCAGCACGTATGACCACGAGAACGCTGAGAAGACCAAGCCCATCGTGGCGGCATCCAGCCCCAGTTCGGCGGAGATGCCGGGTGCGGCGATGCCCATGATCGAACGATCGAGATAGTTGATCGCCGTGCCGGTGGACAACAGCAGCAGGATGCCGAGGCGGGCGCGCGTGGGGCGCGTGGCCTGCTGTATCCGCGGGGGGACGATGGATTGACGTTCGCTGGGGACGATCATGCCTGCGGCGCTCGATATCACCGGCATCACACTCTGCGTGGTCAAGACAGCAGCCACCCTGCGCGAGATCAAGCGCGGTGGTGAAAACATCGCCAGCGCAAGAATTGGCCACATGCGCCGCGGCGCGCCATCGCGCCGCTACGGTGGGTCTGTGTAAAAAAGTGTGGCACTGCACGGCGAAAACACGCGCACGCGCGGGGCCGGCCCTATGCTGCGTTCCCGGTCCATGCCCCCCTCGCATGTCGATGAACGCTCTCTACCTTCCCCGTACCCGCCGCCTGCCGATTCCCACCGGCGAACCCGAAGCGATGCACCTGTGCCGCGTCTGTGATCTCGGTGACTTCTGCCGTGCCGAAGACTGCCGCAAGCAGGTGCGCGACCTCGATGTCCATGTCGAGCACACCGGCTCATACGCGCCCGGAACACATCTGTTCCGCGATGGCGATCCGATCACCTCGCTGATCATCATCCGCACCGGCACGGTCAAGCTGTTCACCCACGATGCGGCCGGCAACGACCATGTCACCGGATTCGCGATGCCCGGTGATGTCATCGGCCTGGATGCCATCCACTCCGGCCGCTACCGCGGCAACGCGCGGGCGCTGGACGATGTATCGCTGTGCCAGCTGTCGATTCCGGCGGTGTTGCGCGTGGCCGGCGCGGTGCCGCGTCTGCAGCGTAGTTTCATCGACCTGCTCAGCCGGCATATCGAGCAGCAGGGACCGGCGCTGGGGCGCTACGACATCGATCGTCGCTTCGCCGCCTTCCTGCTGCATCTGTCCCGGCATGCCGAACGGCGCGGCCTGTCGCCGACGCGGCTGACGCTTGGCATGACCCGTGTCGACATCGCCAATTACCTGCGCCTGACCGCCGAGACCGTCAGCCGGTTGATCAGCCGCTTCCAGCAGCGGCGCCTGATCGAGGTGGACAAGCGCAACGTGCGCCTGCTGGCGCTGGACTCGCTGCGCGAGATCGCGGTGGGTGCCGGTGCGGCGGAGGCGTCCGCCTGATACTGCCAGGAGCCTGACCATGAAACTGAGCCTCGGTCCGCTGCAATACCTGTGGCCGCGCAAGCGCGTGTTCGAGTTCTATCGCGATGTCGCCCGATGGCCGGTGGATATCGTCTATCTCGGTGAGACGGTGTGCAGCAAGCGCCGCGAGCTGCGCTTCAACGACTGGATCGCCCTGGCCGCGACGCTGCGCGACGCCGGCAAGGAGGTGGTGCTGTCTACGCTGGCGCTTGTGGAGGCCGAGTCGGAGCTTGGTGCCCTGCGCCGGCTGGTGGAGAACGGCCAGTTCCGCATCGAGGCCAACGACCTGTCGGCGGTGCAGCTGTGCCGCGAGCGGGGACTGGCCTTCGTGGGCGGGCCGACCTTGAACGTCTACAACCACCGTGCGTTGGCGATGCTGCAGGAAGATGGCCTGCAGCGTTGGGTGCCGGGCACCGAGCATGGCCCGGCGTCGCTGGTCGAGCTGCGTGATGCGTTGTCGCGCGAAGGCGGCATCGTGCCCGAAGTCGAGGTGCATGCCTGGGGTCGCGTGCCGCTGGCGTACTCGGCGCGCTGCTTCACCGCGCGCGCCGCCAACTTGCCGAAGGACCAATGCGTGCATCGCTGCCTGGCGCATCCGGCCGGGCTGCCGCTGGCCACGCAGGAGGGCGAGCCGCTGCTCACCCTCAACGGCATCCAGATCCAGAGCGCGGAAGTGGTCAGCCTGGATCCTGCGGTTTCGGTGCTGGCCGGCGTCGATATCCTGCGCCTGTATCCCGACGATGCGGACATGACGCCGATAGTGAACCGGTTCCGCGACGCGCTGCCGCCGCGCCTGCACTAGCGCGGCGGCCCGCGCCGTTCAGTCCGCGCGCGGCCGGTGCGCGGCACGCGCGGCGCGCAGGAAGCGGGCGCCACGTTGCAGCACGATGCGCTCGCCCAGCGGGATCGACGTCCACGGCAGGCGGTCCAGCAAGTTGCGCAACACCAGGCCCAGTTCGGTGTCACCGGTGAGGGTGAGGTGGCGCTTGAAGAACAGCGTGTCCGCATCCTCCAGCCGGGCGGCGAGGATCGCCAGGTCGGTGAGGGTGCCACGGATGCTGGCTTCCGCCGGACCTTCGGCCTGCACCACGCGGCCGTCGCGCCATTGCAGCACCCAGCGCAGCCCGAGGTCTTCTATCTCCAGGCCGAAGCGGCGCTGCACGATCAACTGCATCGACGGGTCATCACGCATCGCGACCAAGCCATGCGAGAGCGCGCGCTCGACCACCGGGGCCAGCCAGAGGGCGGGGACGCGTGCCAGCAGCGGGCGCCAGCGCGATGGCGGCGGTACGAGGCGGAGCAGGCCATGGCGGGCGATGCCGGGAGCAGCTTTCATGCGGACGGTCTCTGGCGGATGCGCGCGCAGCCTAGCCCGCGTGCGCGGCGACGATGCTGAGCGTGATCAAGCCGGGCAGGGTACGTGCCGCGCGTCGATCTGTCGCACACCGCGCCAAGGCTTGCGGCGCCTGCGCCGGACCCTGTCGACGGGGCGCGCGCTTGATCGCCATCAACCCACATGTAGTTGCCGTGTGCGATGGTCTCCACAACATCTTGTGGACAAGGATTCCTGATGCATATGTCCTCGCCGGCGGTGGCCACCACCGCGCAGCCGCTCATCGATCCGATCAGCTCGATCGACGAATACCTCAGCCGCGCCGACTGGCGGGTCAACGCCAACGCCAACCAGGGCTACTCGCTGGGCGGGCTGATCCTCAACGTGTCCGGCAAGGTCACCGCCAACTACTGGTTGTCGGCGCTGTACCCGCCGCAGGTCGGGCAGGCGCATCGCGAAGGCGACCTGCATATCCATGACCTCGACATGCTGGCCGGCTACTGCGCCGGCTGGTCGTTGCGCACCCTGCTGTACGAGGGGCTCAACGGCGTGCCCAACAAGGTGGAGGCGAGCCCGCCCAAGCACTTCTCCTCCGCGGTGGGGCAGATCGTGAACTTCCTCGGCACCCTGCAGAACGAGTGGGCGGGCGCGCAGGCGTTCTCCTCCTTCGATACCTACATGGCGCCCTTCATCCGCAAGGATGATCTCTCCTACCAGGAGGTGAAGCAGGGCATCCAGGAGCTGATCTACAACCTCAACGTGCCCTCGCGCTGGGGCACGCAGACGCCGTTCACCAATCTCACCTTCGACTGGGTGTGCCCGGAAGACCTGCGCCACCAGACGCCCTTCATCGGCGGCGAGGAAATGCCGTTCACCTATGGCGAGCTGCAGGCCGAGATGGATTTGATCAACCGCGCCTACATCGAGGTGATGACCACCGGCGATGCCAAGGGCCGGGTGTTCACCTTCCCGATCCCGACCTACAACATGACCCGCGATTTTCCGTGGGAGTCGGAGAACGCGCGGCTGCTGTTCGACATGACGGCCAAATACGGCCTGCCGTACTTCCAGAACTTCATCAACTCGGAGCTGGACCCTGGGCAGATCCGCTCCATGTGCTGCCGCCTGCAGCTGGACCTGCGCGAACTGCTCAAGCGTGGCAACGGCCTGTTCGGCAGTGCCGAGCAGACCGGCAGCGTCGGCGTGGTGACCTTGAACTGCGCGCGGCTGGGTTATCTGCATCGCGGTGATGAGGCCGGGCTGTTCCGCCGCCTCGATGCGTTGCTGGAACTGGGCCGCGACAGCCTGGAGATCAAGCGTCAGGTGATCCAGCGGCTGATCGACGAAGGCCTGTTCCCGTATACCAAGCGCTACCTCGGCAGCCTGCGCAACCACTTCTCGACGATCGGCGTGAACGGCATCAACGAGATGATCCGCAACTTCAGCGGCGACGCGCACGACCTCACCGATGACTGGGGCCATGCCTTCGCGGTGCGCCTGCTCGACCATGTGCGCGTGCGCATGGTCGAGTTCCAGGAGCAGACCGGCCATCTGTACAACCTGGAAGCGACGCCGGCGGAAGGCACAACGTATCGCTTCGCCAAGGAAGATCGCCGGCGCTGGCCGGACATCCTGCAGGCCGGCAGCGACGCGCAGCCGTACTACACCAATTCCTCGCAGTTGCCGGTGGGCTTCACCGACGATCCCTTCGAGGCGCTGGAGCGGCAGGAGCCGCTGCAGTCGCGCTATACCGGCGGCACCGTGCTGCACCTGTACATGGGCGAGCGTGTGTCCAGCGGCGAGGCCTGCCGCGAGCTGGTGAAGCGCTCGCTGAGCCGCTTCCGCCTGCCCTACATCACGATCACCCCGACGTTCTCGATCTGCCCGGTGCATGGCTACCTGGCGGGCGAGCACGAATTCTGCCCGCGCTGCGACGAGCAGGCGCTGGCGAACCGGCGGCCGGCGGTGGTGCCGACCGCCGCCCATCCTTCCGTCACGTCACAGGAGATGTCCGCATGAGCCCCCTTCAATCCCATCCGCTGGATCCCAACGGCCTGGAAGTCACCGAGCGCCAGCGCTGCGAGGTGTGGACGCGGGTGATGGGCTATCACCGCCCGGTCTCCAGCTTCAACATCGGCAAGCAGGGCGAGTACCAGGAGCGTCGCTGCTTCGCCGAGCCGGTCGCGCCAGCGCGGATGGCCGCCGCGGCATGATCCGCCTCGGCGGCCTCACGCCGCTGACCACCATCGATTTCCCCGGCCGTCTCGCGGCGGTGCTGTACCTGCAGGGGTGTCCGTGGCGCTGCAGCTACTGCCACAACCCGGCGCTGCTGCCGGCCAGTGGCGGTGGCCATCTCGACTGGTCGGCGGCGCTGGCATTCCTGCAGCGTCGCCGCGGACTGCTGGATGGCGTGGTGCTGTCCGGTGGCGAGCCGACCGCGCAGGCGAATCTGGCCGCGGCCGTCGAACGCCTCAAGGCGCTGGGTTTCCATATCGGCCTGCATACCGGCGGCATGTACCCGGCGCGGCTGCGCCAGGTGCTGCCACAACTCGACTGGGTGGGCCTGGACATCAAGGCGCCATGGGCCGGCTATGACGCGGTGACCGGGCGGCGTGGCAGTGGCCGCGCGGTCGAGGCGTCGCTGCAGTGCGTGCTCGACAGTGGCGTGGCCTACGAATGCCGCACGACGTGGTCGGCCGGCCTGTTTCCGGTCGAGGACCTGTATGCGCTGGGCGAACACCTGGCCGCGCGCGGCGTGACCCACTGGGCCTTGCAGCAGCGCAGGCTGAAAGGGGAGGCATGGACGCCGCCCCTGCAGGCGCAGGTGGATCTGGCGCGGCTCGGCGTCGGCTTCGAGGTGTTCACCGTTCGCGCGACTTGAGCCGCCTTCAGCGCGTGAGGCAGCTGTCGTCGCCGGTCGCCGCGGGGGCTTTCATCCGGTAGAGATCGAGCTTGCCGGCGCGTGGCGCGCGTGCGCTGCCACTGACCAGCAGTTCGCCGGGCTTGCTCGCGTCCACCACCGGGCCGAGCGTAGTGCCCTGCGCATCGTTGAACGACAGCGCCAGCGGTTGCGGATCGACGTAGCGGCCCTGCCGGCACTGTGCCAGCCATAGCTGCACGGGCCGCGTGGCGGCATCGTCCGAGCGCGCGAACACGATGGCGCGCCCATCGCCCAGCCACGCTGCATCGAATTCGTCCTGTGCGCTGGCCAGGCCGGGCACCGGCTGCGGCGCGACGAAGGCATGGCCATCCCAGCGCGCCACGAACAGGTCATGCCGCCCGCCGCCGCTGTGGCCGTTGCTGGCGAACAGCAGCCGCTGGCCGTCCGCCGATACCGTGGGCGCCCATTCGTCCCCGCGCGTGTTCACCCCGGGGCCGAGGTTCTCCGCCGGACCGAAGCCGCCGTCGGCCATCACCGCGGCGCGGTATAGGTCATCGCCGCCCTGGCCGCCCTTGCGGTTGGAGAAGAAGTAGAGCCAGCGTCCGTCGGGGCTGAAGAACGGGTCGAAGTCGTTGGCGGACGAATTGAGCGGCAGCGGGCGCGGATCCTGCCAGCGCCCATCGCGCAGGCTGGCCTGCCACAGGTCCCAGCCGCCCGCGCCACCGGGGCGGTCGGTGCTGCCCCAGACGATGCGCTGGCCATCCGGCGCCACCGTGCCGCGGACTTCATTGGCCGGCGTGGACACCACGCCCATGCCCTCGATCCCGAACTCCGACAGGCCCGAGGCCGTGGGCGCACAGAGTAGACTCGCGGTGAGCGCAAGCAGTGGCAGGCGGAAGCGCATGTCCGTATCCCGAAGGCGAAGCGCCCCAGTCTAGCCAACCCGAGAGGCCCCATGACCCCGTCCCGCTTCGCCGTGTTCGGCCATCCCATCGCCCATTCGCTGTCGCCGCGCATCCATGCCGCGTTCGGACGCCAGCTCGGCATCGCGCTGGAGTACGTGGCCATCGACGCCGAGCCGGCGCGTTTCGCGCAGGCGCTGGCGCAGTTCGCCGCCAGCGGCGGGCAGGGTGCGAACGTGACCCTGCCGCTGAAGGAAGACGCCCATGCCCTGGCCGCGACCCGCAGCGAGCGCGCGGTGCGCGCCGGCGCGGTGAACACGCTGGTGCGCCGCGAGGACGGCTGGCATGGCGACAACACCGACGGCGTCGGCCTGGTGCGTGACCTCACCGACCGCCACGGCCTGGACCTGCGCGGACGCCGGGTGCTGCTGCTCGGTGCCGGTGGCGCCGCGCGGGGCGTTGCCCCGGCGCTGCTGGATGCCGGCGTGCGCGACATGGTCATCGTCAACCGCAGCCCGGCGCGTGCCGATGCGCTGGCCGATGCGCTGGGCGAGCCGGCGCGTGCATACACCCGCTACTGGGAAGACCTGCACGAGCTCGGCGATTTCGAGCTGATCGTCAACGCCACCGCCGCTGGCCGTGGCGAGGACGGCGGCTTCGCGCTGCCGCTGTCGCTGGTGGACAGCCTCACCGCGGCGGTGGACCTCAACTACGGCGACGCGGCGATCGACTTCCTGGCCTGGGCCCGCGCGGCGCAGTGCCGCGACGTGGTCGATGGCCTCGGCATGCTGGTGGAACAGGCCGCCGAATCCTTCGCGCTGTGGCACGGCGTGCGCCCGCAGACCGACGACATCTACGCCGAGCTGCGCCAGCGCGGCCGCGTGCTGGTGGGGGAGGACTGAACATGGCGATGGCGGCCCTGCTGGCCCTGCTCGACGCCCTGCTGTGGCGTCTGCCGATGTTCATCGCCATCGCGGTGGGCATGTCCCTGCTGCTGCGCGCTCGCGGCACGCCCTCGCGGCGCATGGGCTTTGTCGGCCTGTCGCTGTGCCTGGCCAGCGTGCTGGTGGACGCCTTGCTCGGCATGCTGCCGATGGCCCTGCTGAGCCAGGGCGCGGCGACCTCGCTGGTGCAGCTGGCGCCGATCATGCGCGGCGCCAGCCTGGTGGTGCACCTGCTGCTGGCCGGTGGCCTGCTGGTGCTGTGCTGGGCGCTGGCGCGCACCCCGCCGGCTGTGCCGGTGCTGGACTGAACCGCCCGTCCCACGCAGTGCGACCCGGGCATGAGAAAATGCCCGCATGAATGACGAAGTGGCCGCACCGCCGGCGGACGCCGCGGCCAAGGCCGCCGGCAGCCGCCAGCTCGATGAACCCCTCAAGGCGAGCATCCGCGACGCCTACGCCCGCCTGCAGGCGAACACGCCCGGCTTCACCACCCGCCGCTCGCAGAGCCGGATGATCGGTGTGGTCTCGCGCGCGCTCGCCACCTCCGGCGGCGTCGCCGTGGCCGAGGCGCCGACCGGCGTCGGCAAGAGCCTGGGCTACCTGACCGCCGGCGTGCCGATCGCGTTGGCGGCGAAGAAGAAACTGGTGATCAGCACCGGCACCGTGGCCTTGCAGTCGCAGCTGGTGGAGCGCGACATCCCGGCCTTCCTCAAAGCGACCGGGCTGCAGGCGACGGTAGCGCTGGCCAAGGGCCGCACCCGCTATCTGTGCACGCGCAACGCCGCCGAGCTGCAGGGCGAAACCAGCCAGGACGCATTGTTCGAGGACGCGCACGCGGTCTACGACCGGCCGCTGAGCCCGGCCGACACCGAGGTCGCCCGTCGCCTCGGCCAGGCTTACGCGCAGCAGGCCTGGAACGGCGACCTGGACCAGGCGCCAGA
This sequence comes from Lysobacteraceae bacterium UBA6001, assembly GCA_002429615.1. Taxonomy (GTDB): domain Bacteria; phylum Pseudomonadota; class Gammaproteobacteria; order Xanthomonadales; family Xanthomonadaceae; genus Stenotrophomonas_A. Next base: position 11,363 of record DJAN01000195.1, on the reverse strand, counting down.
GCCGGTATCGGTGCCGTTGCGCCTGCGCATCACCACGCCGGCATCCGGCTGCGCCGGGCGGCGCTGCAGCCATGCCGCGCAATGCCCGGTGCTGCGTGCGCGCACCGACGTGCGCGAAGCGCAGATCGTGGTCACCAACCATGCGCTGCTGCTGTCGACGCTACAGCTGGGCGATGCGGAGAACGGCCAGCCGTTGATCGCCGCCCCGGCGGACATGTTGCTGGTGCTGGACGAAGGCCACCACGTGGCCGGCGTGGCGATCGACCAGGGCGCGGCGAACCTGCCGCTGGACGACATGGCCAAGCGCACTGGCCGCCTGCAGATTCTCATCGCCGCCGCCTACCGGGCGGTCGACAAGGACCGCATCGGCACGCTGGTGCCGAACGAAGCGGTGGAACTGGCGGCGGACGTGGCCAAGCGGCTCAAGGCCTTCCACGGCGAGGTCAGCCGGACCTGGACGCCGGATGCCTCCGAGCGCGAGCCGATGTGGCGTGCGCCGAACGGCCAGCTGCCGCCGGCCTGGGGCCCGGCGATCGAGGAACTCGGTGAGCAGACCCGCGCGCTGTTCAACTGGGTGCATGCGGCGCATGGCCTGGTCGCCAAGGGCAAGCCCGAGGACGCTGCGCGTGAGCGCCTGCAGCGCAGCTTCGGCCTGGCGCTGGAGATGGTCGAACAGCAGCACGCGCTATGGAGTGGTTGGCGGCGCGAGGACAAGGAAGGCCAGCCACCGATGGCGCGCTGGGTCACGCTGTCGCGCGAGGGCGATCTGATCTGCCACTGTTCGCCGGTCTCCGCCGCGCACGTATTGCGTTCGCTGCTGTGGAACGAGGTCGATTCGGTGGTGATGACTTCGGCCACGCTGACCGGCGGCGGGGATTTCCAGTCCTTCGCCATCGACACCGGCCTGCCGGCGCATGCCGAGATGGTGTCACTGGATTCGCCGTTCGACCTGTTCAACCAGGCCGAACTGGTGGTGCCGAATTTCCCGGTCACCCCGGACGACCGCGAGGGTCACCCGAAGGAAGTCGCGCGCTACCTGGTGCGCGAGCTGGACTGGGGCAAGGGCAGCATGGTGCTGTTCACCTCGCGCTGGAAGATGGAGAAGGTGGCCGACCTGTTGCCGATCACCCAGCGCAACCGTGTGCTGGTGCAGGGCGAGGGCAACAAGTCGCAGGTGATCGCCGAGCATCTGCGGCGCATCGCGGCGGGCGAGGGCTCGGTGCTGTTCGGGCTCAACTCGTTTGGCGAGGGCCTGGACCTGCCGGGCGACGCCTGCACGACGGTGGTGATCACCCAGGTGCCGTTCGCGGTGCCGACCGACCCGCAGACCGCGACGCTGGGTGAGTGGCTGGAAAGCCGCGGGCAGAACGCCTTCAACCTGATCGCGATTCCGCATGCGCTGCGTACGCTGACGCAGTTCGCGGGGCGCCTGATCCGCACATCGAGCGACCACGGGCGGGTGATCATCCTCGACTCGCGCCTGCTGACGCGGCGTTACGGCCGCCGCATCATCGACGCACTGCCGCCGTTCCGGCGCGTCATCGGCTGACGCGGCGTACCCGCCGCGCTACGCCTTCCCACGGGCTTCTGCATCGGCACCGGGACCGGATCCGCCCCGCTCGTGCGCTTGCAGTTACCGCTGTTGTTGCGGCTACCGCTGCCGCTGCCGCTGCCGTTGCCGTTAATTGTAGGAGCGGCTTCAGCCGCGACCGCGCCAACCCTGCGCCGGCATCAACCCGACCCGGCGCAGGCCTCACCGCGAATCAGCCCAACGCATCCCGCAGCGTAGCTTCCAGCGACGTTGTCGCCCGTCCGATCAATCGGCCCAGCGTGTGGCTGTCATCGAACAGCCCACCCTTCGCGGCCCCTGCATCCGAATCGGACAGCAGCGCAGCCACCGGCGGCGGCAACCCGACCTGCTCCAGGAGTGCCCGGTACTCCGCCTCAGGCATATCCTGATACCGCACCGGCTTGCCCGACAGGCGCGACAACGTGGCCGCGTACTCCTCCAGCGTGAAGCTGTCATCGCCGGCCAGCTCATACACCTGCGCCGGCTGCGCGCTGGTCAGCACGATCGCCGCCGCCGCCGCGTAATCCGCCCGCGACCCGGTGCTGAAACGACCCTGCCCGGCACTACCGGCACGCACGCCACTTTCCACTTCATGCTTCGCGCTACCGGTGAGGTTCTCGGTGTACCAGCCATTGCGCAGCAGCGAGTACGCCAATCCCGATTCGCGCAGCGCAGCCTCGGTATCGCGATGCTCCACGCCCAGTCCCAGCGGACTGGTATCGGCACGCAGCAGGCTGGTGTAGGCGACATATCCGACGCCGGCGCGCCTGGCGGCGTCGATCGCCTGCCGGTGCTGCTCGCGGCGTTGGCCGACGGCGTTGGAGGAAATCAGCAGCACACGCTCGATGCCGGCGAAGGCGGCTTCCAGCGAGGCCGGGTCGGTGTAGTCGGCCTGGCGCACGCTCACGCCTTGGGCGGTGAAATCGGCTGCCTTGGCCGGATCGCGCACGGCCACGGCCAGTTCGGCGGCGGGCACGCGCTGCAGCAGTTCGGCGACCACCAGGCGGCCAAGCTGGCCGGTGGCGGCGGTCACGAGATAGCGGGGGTTGGACATATCGGTCTCCAGTTGGGTTTCCAGACGAGGCGTGGTCTAGAATAGAGACCGCCTCCGCCAGCGCAAGGAGGCAGTTTTTCCGCCCCTGGTTACTTCGAAGGAACCTGCCTTGGCCCTTTCCCCGCTCCGCACGCGACCGATGTTCGCCGACATGGACGTGAACGACTGCCCGGTGCGCGACGTGCTCGACCATGTCGCGGCGAAATGGACCACGCTGATCCTGGCCGCGCTTGGCACCGGCCCGTTGCGTTTCGGCGAGCTGCATCGCGCGCTGCCGGATATCTCCAAGCGCATGCTCACACAGGGCCTGCGTGACCTGGAGCGCGACGGACTGCTGACCCGCCACGTGCACCCGACCAAGCCGCCGAGCGTGGAGTACCAGTTGTCCGCGTTGGGGCAGTCGATGCTGGTGCCGCTGGGCGCGCTGATCGACTGGGCCAAGCAGGCGCACCCGCGTATCCGCGAGGCGCGCGTAGCGTATGACGCGGCGGCGTCCGCCTGAGGGGACTCAGCTGACGAGGCCTTCGCCTCCGCCGAGATAGGCGTGCAGCGCCAGGGCAGCGCAGAGTGATGCCGGCAGCGCGCGCGCGAAGGTGCCCATGCGCAGCCGCAAGGTGGCCCCGCACATGGCTAGGGCAAAGAGCAGGGCCCATGTCGCGGGTGTTGCCGATACCAGTGCAAGCAGCGCGGCCAGTGCCGACAAGGCCAGCGATGCCACCCACGGACCCCATGCAGGGGCCAGTGCGCCAAGCAGCAGGTCGCGCAGGATCTTCTCGGAAAGCAGCGGCCACAGCAGCACGGCATTGAGCAGGCCGACGCCCATCTCCACCGCATTGGCGTGCGCGGGGGACGGCAGCGCCGTTTCGCCGCGCTGTGGCCATGCGAGCCACGTGGCACCCAACAACAGGGCGAGGCCGGCGGCCTGCAGCAGCTCGACGCGCGTCGGCGGGCGCTCGGGATAGAGACGGAAGGCGATCAAGGTCAATGCCAGCAGCCCAACGGGCAGCAGCCACAGCGTCTGCAGCAAGCCGGCGACGACATAAAGGGTGATCGCGCTGGTGGAAAACGCGAGCGCCAGGGCGATGCGCATGGATGCGGCATCGACATCCGCGCGGGACGAAAGCGAGGTGTTCATGGGCAGCTCCTTGTTGCCCCGGAGGCGATGCCCCCGGGGCGACACCTATCAGCTCAGGCGCTTGTAGACCCGCATGATGACGCCGGGTCCGCTGACGGGGTTCATGGCGCTGAAGGCCCATAGCCGGATGCCGGCATCCCGGAAATCAGCCGGGCTGCCCTTGCACGACACACCGGACGGCACGCCGACGGAGCATTCGAGTGCAGCACCCGATACCTGCGCCAGTTCCTGTGGGTTGAGTTCCCGCATTGCACTTCTCCTTTGCACTTTTGAGGGTTCTGCCGCCGTTCGCGCCACGCCCCTCCTTGGCACACGACGGCATCCGCACTGTCCTGCGTGTGCGTGCCGGGTTCCATGCGATGGTTCGAAGGGATGTCGAGGTGCGAGGGTGGGGATGCGCTGCCGGGGTTGTCGCGGGCCTGAACGGCCCGGTCGGGCAGGGCGGGGATGCCCCGGTAGAATGGCGGCATGGTCTCCCTCGCTCCCACCGCCGGCGCCGCGTCGCGCTATGCAGATTCCCTGCGCCTTTCTGTCGCCCCGATGATGGACTGGACCGACCGCCACTGCCGCGTCTTCCACCGGCTGCTGGCGCCGTCGGCGCGCCTGTACACCGAGATGGTCCACGCCAACGCGGTGATCCATGGCGATCGCGAGCGCCTGCTCGGCTTCGATCCCAGCGAGCAACCGCTCGCCCTGCAGCTCGGCGGCAGCGAGCCTGAACTGCTCGCGCAGGCCGCGCGCATCGCCGGCGAATGGGGCTATGTCGAGGTCAATCTCAATTGCGGCTGCCCGTCGGACCGCGTGCAGGCCGGCCGCTTCGGCGCCTGCCTGATGCGCGAGCCCACGCTCGTGTCCGAATGCGTCGCGGCGATGCGCGAAGCCACCGCCATCCCGGTCACGGTCAAATGCCGCCTCGGCGTGGATGAGGACAACGACTACGACGTCTTCGCCGCCTTCGTCGACCAGGTCGTCGCTGCCGGCAGCGGCATGGTCGTGGTGCACGCGCGCAATGCCTGGCTGAAGGGGCTGTCGCCGAAGGAAAACCGCGAGATCCCGCCGCTGCGCTACGACTGGGCCTACCGCCTCAAGCAGGAGCGCCCCGACCTGCCGGTGGTGCTCAACGGCGGCATCGCCGAGGTCGACGCCGCGCTGGCGCACCTGGCGCATGTCGATGGCGTGATGCTGGGTCGCGCCGCCTATCACGACCCCTACGTCCTGCACCGTCTCGATGCCGCGCTCTCCGGCAGTGCGCCGCGCCCGCGTGCCGAGCTGCTGCGCACGCTGCGGCCCTACGTCGAGGCCCAACTCGATCGCGGGCTGGCGCTCAAGCACATCACCCGCCACATTCTCGGCCTGTTCCTTGGCCAGCCAGGTGGCCGGGCATTCCGGCAGATTCTCAGCGAGGGCGCCCACCAACCCGGCGCCGACTGGTCGCTGATCGAATCGGCCCTGGCCGTCACCGAGGCCCAGGCCCGCCGCGTGGCCGCCTGATTTCCCAGCCCGTGCCTGCCCCACGTTGCAACAGGTCACAGAATCGCTAGACTTCGTCGTTCATTTGCCTGAACGCGGCGGTCGGCTGGTCTGAAAAGTTCAGACCGGATTCACCCCGAAAAATCAAGAATTTGCCTCGTTTTAGCGGGTCCGCCAACGTTGTCGTGGCCCGCGGCTTTCACGATTTTTGAACGATTCTTCCCGCTTCGCTAGGATTCCGGCCGTGACGCTCGCTTCCCTCCGCCTTTCGAGTCTTGCAGTGGCCGCCGCGCTGGCGCTGGCCGCCCTGCCTGCCGTGGCGGCGCAGGATCGCGGCCCCCCGGAAGCGCGGGAGGCGTTTCCCCGTAGTGGTGGTGGCGGGCGCAGCAACGACGCCGATGGCCGTTCGCTGTCCGACGCCATCCGCCGGGTGCAGCGCACCACCGGCGGGCAGATTCTTGGTGCCGAGCAGGTGCCTTTCGATGGACGCAACATCAACCGTGTGAAGTACATGGATGACCGTGGCCGCGTCCGCTACATGGATGATCCGGTGCCGGACCGCGCGCCCCCGCGCGCCCCGCGCCCGGTCGAACCGGCGACGCCACCACGCGGCGATAACCCGTGACTGGCGATAGTGGCTTAACCACTTCAGTTTCCCCTGGCCGCCGGCCAGCCAAACGTAACTAGGGAGAGTTCATGCGTATCCTTCTGGTCGAAGACGAAGCCCCCCTGCGCGAGACCCTTGCCGCGCGCCTGAAGCGCGAAGGCTTCGCGGTCGATGCGGCGCAGGATGGCGAGGAGGGCCTGTATATGGGTCGCGAGGTGCCGTTCGACGTCGGCATCATCGACCTCGGCCTGCCGAAGATGTCGGGCATGGAGCTGATCAAGGCCCTGCGCGATGAAGGCAAGAAGTTCCCGGTGCTCATCCTCACCGCGCGTTCCAGCTGGCAGGACAAGGTCGAGGGCCTGAAGCAGGGCGCCGACGACTATCTGGTCAAGCCGTTCCATGTCGAGGAACTGCTCGCCCGCGTCAACGCGCTGCTGCGCCGCGCCGCGGGTTGGAGCAAGCCGACGCTGGAATGTGGCCCGGTCGCGCTGGATCTTGCCGCGCAGACGGTCAGCGTCAACGGCAGCAATGTCGATCTCACCAGCTACGAGTACAAGGTGCTGGAGTACCTGATGATGCATGCCGGTGAACTGGTCTCCAAGGCCGACCTCACCGAGCACATCTACCAGCAGGACTTCGACCGCGACTCGAACGTGCTGGAGGTCTTCATCGGCCGCCTGCGCAAGAAGCTGGATCCGGACGGCGAGCTGAAGCCGATCGAGACCGTGCGCGGTCGCGGCTATCGCTTCGCGATTCCGCGCACCGAGGGCTGATCCCTCGCGTCACGGAACAGATGGCAGCGTGAGCGTCCGTCTTCGGTGGTTCAAACGTTGGCGGCCGCGCTCGCTGCAGGCGCGCCAGCTGCTGGCTGCCAGTATCAGTCTGGTCGCGTTCCTGGCCCTGGCCGGTTACGCGCTGGATGCGGCCTTCGCCGACACGGCGATGGAGAACCTGCGCAGCCGGCTCAAGAACTACGCCACCGCCTATAACGGCAGCATCGACTTTCTCCGCGACGGCTCGCTGTATATCCGCGAGCAGTCGCCAGATGCGCGTTTCGATGTGCCCGGCGGCGGCCTGTATGCCGAGGTGATCCGCCCGGACGAGCGCTGGTCGTCGATGTCGGCCGAAGGCCCGGTGCTGCCGGTGTCCGGGCCGATGCTGGGCCCGCGCCAGGAAGAATTCACCGGTCCGCTGGACATGGTGCAGATCGATGGCAGCAAGGGCCAGGTCTATCGCTACGGGCAGGGCGTGATCTACGAGCCCGAGCCTGGCCATGAGATTCCGTACACCATCTACGTGATGGAGGACGCGCGCTCACTGGGCGCGCAGCTGCGCGTGTTCCGCAGCGCGGTGTGGTTCTATCTCGGCATCACCGGCATCTTCCTGCTGCTGCTGCAGACTTTCATTCTGCAATGGAGCCTGCGGCCGCTGCGGCGCGTGGTCAACGAGCTGAGCAAGGTGCAGCGCGGCGAAGCGCAGCGCATGACCGAGCACCATCCGCGCGAGCTGGAGCCGTTGACCGACAGCATCAACGCCTTCATCGAGAGCGAGCGCGAGAACCTCGACCGCCAGCGCAACACGCTGGCCGATCTGGCGCACAGCCTGAAGACGCCGCTGGCGGTGCTGCGCACGCAGCTCGACAGCGGGGCCGGCGATGCCGACCTGCGCGAGGAATTCGACGTACAGCTGCGGCGCATGAACAACCTGGTGTCCTACCAGCTGGCGCGCGCGGCTTCGAGTGGCCACAAACTGTTCGCCGCGCCGTTGCCGATCGAGTCGAACGCCGAGGAGATCGTGCGGGGCCTGGAGAAGGTCTACGCCACGAAGGGCGTGCTGTGCGAATTCGAGATTGATGCCAGTGCGCGCTTCTATGGTGAGCCGGGCGACCTGCAGGAACTGCTGGGCAATCTGCTGGAGAACGCCTTCAAGTGGGCACGCAGTCGCGTGCTGCTGACCGCCAGCCCGACCGCCGGGGGTGGCAGCAGCAAGCGTGCGGGCCTGATGTTGGCGGTGGACGATGACGGCCCTGGCATCGCGCCGGAGGATGTGGCGAAGATCCTGCAGCGTGGCGTGCGTGGCGATGAGCGCGTGCAGGGGCATGGCATCGGTCTGTCGATCGTGCAGGACCTGGTGCGCGGATATCGCGGCGAGCTGCATGTGACGCGCTCGCAGGAGCTGGGCGGTGCGAGGTTCGAGGTGACGTTGCCGCCGGGGTTGTGAGGCGGCGCTTGTTTCAGCTGCGTTCGTCGCATTTCTTGTTCCCCCCCTCCGTCCCCCTCCGTCCCCTCCGTCCCCTCCGTCCCCTTGTAGGAACGGCTTCAGCCGCGACCGGGGATCATCGGCACCAGGGAACTCCCCGCAAACCGACACCGCACGGTCGCGGCTGAAGCCGCTCCTACATGACGAGCAACTGGCAGGATCGAGCGCCAGGCCGCCTCCGATATGCACGCTGCCAATCAAGGCATCAACGCGCCCCAGGCAAACCCGCCCCGCACCCCACGCGAACTCAGCCCCTATCCCCGCCCCTCAAACGGCGACACCCCGTAAAACCGTCGCAGATGCGCCGCCACTTTCGGCATCGCGTCCACCAGCACGCCCGGCGCGGAGAAGTGGTACTCGCTGACCACCGCGAAGAATTCCTCCGGCGCTTCGGCCGCATACGCATCAATGCGCGTGCGCTTACCCGCATCCACGCGCTCGCAAAACGCGTCATACGCCTGCTGGAAATCCGCTGCCCATTCGCGCTGCCACTCGCGCGGCAGCGGCGGCGTGCCGTCCAGCGCGCCATCCAGCGCGTCGATCTTGTGCGCCATCTCATGCACGACGACGTGATAGCCGGCATACGGATCGGCCATGTCGGCCTGCACGTCAGCCCACGACAGGATCAACGGCCCCTGCTCCCATGCCTCGCCGATCAATTCGTCATCCCACTCATGCAGCACGCCGGCCGCGTCGACATGGCTGCGATGCACGCGAAACGCATCCGGATACACGATCAGCTGCGACCAGCCGCGCCATCCCCTCGGTCCGATCTCTAGCAGCGGCAGGCAGCACATCGCCGCCAACACCACGTGCTGCCAGGGCTCAAGCGCCAATCCATCGACTGGCGAGACGGTCTTTTCATGCAGGAAGCGCGCGGCGAGCGTCCGCAGTTTCGCTTCGCGACCGCTGTCCAATGCAGCGATCCACGCGCATTGCGTCCGGGCCTGGGCCCAGGGCACATCGTCGATGGAAGGAGGCGGGCGCCGCAGCCAGCCGAGCAAACGCTGGATCAGCGGAACATGCCCGGCAGGAAGCTGTGCCATTTCGGCATGCGGCCGCGCGGCGGCAGCAGTTCACCATCGTCACCACCGCCGCTGGGCGTGATGCTGGTGGGGCGATGACCGGGCGAATGCGAAGGCGGCAGCGGCGTCGGTGCATCCGGCGCCGGACCATGTGCCGCCGAGCCCGGCGTGACGCAGGTGCCGTGGTCCGCTTCGGTCATGCCGCTGGACGCCCAGGCCACGGCCGGGGTGAGCAGGAGAAGCAAGCAGGCGGATCGGCGCATCGTCGACATCCCGGAGGGGGCCCAAGCGACCGATTCTAACGCGCTTTTCACGCCGGCTGGCAAGCGGCGCTGGGCGCCTCCGGGCGCTTGCTCCATAATTTCGCCGTTTGCCCAGTGGGCGAGGGTTTCGGAGAGGTCGTGGACGATCGCGCTTTACTGGCCAGGCTTGCCCTGGGCCGCCTGTCCGGCGATGCCCTGGCGCGCGATTTCGGCCTGACCCGGGCGGCCGTCTGGAAGCGCATTCAGAATCTGCGCGCGGCCGGGATCGACATCCAGGGCCGCGCGGGCGAGGGCTACGGCCTGGGCTATCCGGTCGAACTGCTCGACCACGACCGCATCGTGTCCGCGCTGCCGGCCGAGGCCGCCGCGGCGCTGGACCGGCTGGCGATCGCCTGGACGCTGGAATCCACCAATACCGAACTGCTGGCCCAGCCGGTGCCGGCGCAGGGCGTGTCGGTGCTGCTCGCCGAGCGCCAGACCGGTGGCCGTGGCCGGCGTGGCCGGCAATGGGCGTCGCCGTTGGCGGCGCATATCTATCTGTCGATGGCGCGCGGTTTCAGTGGTGGCCTGGCGCAGCTCGCCGGGCTCAGCCTGGCGATGGGCGTGGCCGCGGCGGAGGCATTGCGCGCCTGCGGCTTTGCCGAGGTCGGGCTGAAGTGGCCGAACGACCTGCTCTGCGGCGACCGCAAGCTCGGCGGCCTGCTGGTCGAGGGCGGTGGCGAGGTCGGCGGCCCGGCGCGTGCGGTGATCGGACTGGGCGTCAACGTGCATATGCCGGAGGCCTTCGCCGCCGGCATCGGCCAGCCCTGGGTCGATCTGGACACGCTCGCCGGCAAGCCGGTGTCGCGCAACACGCTGGTCGCCGCACTGCTGGCGCAGCTGCTGCCGGCCCTGGCGCTGTTCGAGGCCCAGGGGCTGGCGCCCTTCCTGCCGCGCTATGCCGCGCTCGACCTGCTGGCGGGCCGGCGCGTGCGGGTCGAGGAGGCCGGGCGCTTCCAGGAGGGCATCGCCGAAGGTCTGGCCGCGGACGGCGCGCTGCGCGTGCGCACCGATGAGGGCGAACGCGTCTTCCATGCCGGCGAAGTCAGCGTGAGGCCGGCATGAGCGACTGGCTGTTTGATCTGGGCAATTCCCGCTTCAAGTTCGCGACGCTGCGCGCCGACGGCCGCGCCGGTGACGTCCAGGCCTGGGCACATGGCGTGCAGGCGATGTCCGACGATGTCGCCGCCGCGCTGCCGACGGGCGACACCGCCTGGGTGGCGAGCGTGGCCGCGCCCGCGCTGACCCACGACGTCATCGCGCATCTGCGCCAGCGCTTCGCCCAGGTGCGTATCGCCCGCACCCTGGCCGAATGCGCGGGCGTGCGCGTCGCCTACGCGCAGCCGGAGAAGTTCGGCGTGGACCGTTTCCTCGCCCTGCTCGGCGCGCGTGGCGGCGGCCATGTGCTGGTGGCCGGCGTCGGTACCGCGTTGACCTTGGATCTGATGGACGCCGAGGGTCGCCATCGCGGCGGGCGCATCGCCGCCTCGCCGACGACCATGCGTGAAGCGCTGCACCAGCGCGCCGTGCAGCTGCCGCCCACCGGCGGGGACTACGCCGAATTCGCCAACGACACCGCCGACGCGCTGGCCTCCGGTTGCGACGGCGCGGCCGTGGCGCTGATCGAGCGCAGCCTGCAGCAGGCCAGCCTCGACCTTGGCCGCGTGCGCGTGCTGCTGCACGGCGGCGGCGCCCCGCCGCTGCTGCCGCTGCTGCCGGGTGCCGAGCATCATCCTTCGCTGGTGCTCGATGGCCTGGCGGTCTGGGCCGCGCATCATCCCACCGCCGCCGATTGAGTTGCCTGCTCGCGGCGGCGCCGCGGCTGGTTAGAATCGCGGCATGTACGTCCGCGCCCTCATCGTCGTGCTCGCCATCCTCAACGCCGGTGTCGCCCTGTGGTGGGCGGCGCGCCCGGCGCCGAGCCCGCCCGCACCGCCGAGA
>DJAN01000083.1:23389-23585 GCA_002429615.1 Lysobacteraceae bacterium UBA6001 | reverse complement strand
GCCGGCGGCTTCGACCCCTGGCTGCAGCAGGCCGCGCAGACGCTTGAGCAGTGGCGCCGTGACAGCGCGCCGTGGCTGGACATGCCGGCGATGGGACTGGGCCGCAACCATCAATCGCGCTGGCAGGCGCTGGTGCGGCTGCAGCAGGACTACCAGGCGCAGTCGCAGGCCTATCTGCAGCAGCTGCGCGCCGCGC
>DJAN01000083.1:0-23175 GCA_002429615.1 Lysobacteraceae bacterium UBA6001 | reverse complement strand
TGCAGCAGCTGCGCGCCGCGCTGGAAGTGGCCTTCGATCGCTTCGAGGCCAAGTTGGCCGAGCACGAAGCCAGCGGCAGCCAGTTGACCAGCGCCAGGGCGATGTTCGACGTGTGGATCGAGGCGGCCGAGGAAGCCTATGCGGGGGTCGCCCTGTCGGACGAATTCCGCGAGATCTATGGTGCCTTCGCCAATGCACACATGCGGCTGCGCGCCGCGTTGCAGGCGGAGGTCGAGCAGATCGCCAGCCAGTACGGCATGCCTACCCGCTCGGAGATGGATGCCGCGCACAAGCGCATTGCTGAACTGGAACGCATCGTGCGCCGCCTGGTCGCGGCGGCGGGCGAGGCCGGCGCACGCGCGGCCCCGACGGCGCGTCCCGCGTCCAAGCCGACGCCAACGCCCGCAGCGCGCAAGGCGCCGGTCAGGAAATCCGCGCCCGCGAAGAAGGCGGCGATGGCGAAGAAGGCTGTCCCCGCCAAGAAAGCTGCGGTAGCCAAGAAGACCGCAGTAGCCAAGAAGACCGCGAAGAAGACACCCGCGAAGGCCGCGGCACGCGCGAAGAGGGCGGCCCGATGAAAGGCCCCCTGGGTTTCAACGCCGACGATCTGCTGCAGGAAACCCTGGCCTTCCAGCGCAAGCTCGCCGAGGGGCTGAAAGTGCTGCCCGGCGTGGACGCCGTGGATTACGGCGCCACGGCACGGCAGGAGGTCTGGCGCGACGGGCGTGTCGTGCTGTATCGCTTCGTCGGTGACACCCCGCCGACCGCGCGCGTCCCGCTGTTGATCGTCTATGCCCTGGTCAACCGCCCTTACATGGTCGACCTGCAGGCCGACCGCTCGCTGGTGCGTGGCCTGCTCGCGCAGGGCGAGGATGTGTATGTGCTGGATTGGGGCTATCCCGATCGTTCCGAACGCTATCTGACGCTGGAGGACTACCTGCTGCGCTTCATCGATGGCGCGGTGGATGCCCTGCGTCGCCAGGCCGGCGTGCCGGCCATCGACGTGCTGGGCGTCTGCCAGGGCGGGACGTTCTCGTTGTGCTACGCGGCGCTGCGCCCGCACATGCTGCGCAACCTGGTCACGATGGTGACCCCGGTGGATTTCCACACCCCGGACAACATGCTGTCCAGCTGGGCGCGCACGCTCGACGTGGACCTGCTGGTGGATACCGTCGGCAACATTCCCGCCGACCTGATGAATGCCAGCTACCTGATGCTGAAGCCGTTCCGGCTGAACCTGCAGAAGTACGTGGGGCTGCTCGACATCCTCGACGACAAGCAGGCGCTGGAAGATTTCCTGCGCATGGAAAAGTGGATCTTCGATTCCCCTGATCTGGCCGGCGAAGCGTTCCGCGAGTTCGTCAAGCAGTTCTATCAGCGCAACGGGCTGGTCGAGGGCGGCATCGAGATCGGCGGCGAGGCGGTGGACCTGGCGGCGGTCGACATGCCATTGCTGAACATCTACGCCGAGCAGGATCACCTGGTGCCCCCCGCGGCATCGCGTGCGCTGGCCGGGCGCACTGGCAGTGCGGATTACAGTGAACTGGGGTTCCGGGGTGGCCACATCGGCATTTACGTATCCGGGCGTGCCCAGCGCGAGGTGCCGGCCGCGATCCATCGTTGGCTGCGCGAGCGTGATGCGGGCTGAGGCCCTGGCGCTGCTGTTGGCGCTTGCCGCACCCGGGACGGGTGCCACGGCATCGGCCGATGGCGACATCCGCGCACTGATCGATGTGCTGGCGACATCTCCCTGCCGCTTCCAGCGCAATGGCAGCTGGTACGACGGCGCCCGCGCCGCGGCGCACCTGCAGCGCAAGTACGACTATCTGCGCAAGCGCGACCAGGCCGGCACGCCGGAGCAGTTCATCGCGCGCGCGGCCAGCCGCAGCAGTGTCAGCGGCCAGCCCTATCGCGTGGCCTGTCCGGGGCAGCCGGAGCGCGAGGCCGGCGCGTGGTTCGACGACCAGCTGCAGGCGCTGCGCCGTCACCGCGCCGGCACCTGAAGCCGGCTATATTGGCGGCATCTGATCCAGGAGCCGTTGCATGAGCACCGCGCCGCGCACGCTGTCCCGTTCGCTCAACGACCGCATGATCGCTGGCGTCATCGGCGGCATCGCCCATCGTTTCGGCTGGAACTCGACCCTGCTGCGGGTGATCTACGTGATCGTGTCGATCGCCTCGGCCGCATTCCCGGGGCTGCTGGTCTACCTGCTGCTGTGGCTGCTGATCCCCAACGAGGCCGACTGACGCCCGCGCGCCCCTGGCCGGGGCTGCGCGCCCTGCAACTGCTGGGCGCGCTCTGGACCCTGCCCAATACCTTGCTCGGCCTGCTGGCCGGGCTCGTGGCGCTGGCATGGGGCGCACGCCTGCGCTGGCAGGGCCGCGAGCTGGCGCTGGTGGTCGAGCGCTGGCCGTGGGGTCCTGGCGGGGCGATGACGCTGGGGAATGTGATCCTGCTGAAAGGCGAGTCGCTGGACGTGGCCTGCTTCACCTACGAGCACCAGGCCGGGCACTGCCAGCACCCGGCGGTGCGGCTGGGTGATCACGAACGGGCGCACGTCTACCAGTACCTGCTGCTGGGACCGTTGTTCCTGCCGGTATATTTGCTCTGCGGCGGTATCAGCGTGCGCAACCCGTTTGAGCGCGCCGCCGATCACTATGCTCTGCATGGACGGGGCTGGTTCCCCACCCGACGTCAGCGTCAGCGCAGGCGGCCAAAGCCGAACAGTGCCGCCAACGGGTGAGCGCGTCGCTCGATCGCCGCGCGCACTAGGCCGGCGCCCAGCATCGAATAGGTGATGCCGTTGCCGCCATACGCCATCGCGAACAGCACGCGCGGCCCATGCTGGGAATGCGCGCCGAAGAACGGCAGGCCGTCGGCGGTCTCGGCGAAGGTGCCGCCCCAGGCGAACACCGGCCGCAACACCAGCTCCGGCATCGCGCGCGCGATCTTGCGCTGCAACGTGCGCGCCTTGCCGAGCACGCGCCGGTCACGACGCGCGGGCAGGTCGATGTCGTCGTCCTCGCCGCCGGCGATCACCCGGCCGTCGGCAGTGCCCCGCAGATAGAGATAGGGATGCGCGGTTTCCCAGATCATCGTGTGGCGCAGCGCGCCCGCCTCTTCGTCGTGCAGGGGGTCGGTCACGAAGGCGTAGCTGCTGCGGTTTCGGGCCACCCGCTGGTCGAGCCACTGCTGGCCGGCGTAACCGGCCGCGACCACGACGTGGCCCGCCCGCACCTGGTGGCCCTCGGCGGTGCGCAGTACCACGCCGCGGGAACCGGCTTGCACGCTGCTGACCTCGGTGCGGTCGTGGATCGACGCGCCTTGGCGCTGGCAACGCATCAACAGGCGATAGGTCATTCGATACGGATCGATGCTGGCCGCCTGCCGGCTGAGCAGGGCGCCGGGCGCCCGCACGCCGTAATCGCGCCACAGTGGGGCCGGTGCCATCCATTCCAGGTCCAGGCCGATACCCCGGCGGGCCGCCAGTTCCTCCCGTAGCAGGGCGACATCGGCCTTGCGGCTGGCATAGAAGAGGCTGTCATTGCGGCGGAAGTCCACCTGGCCGACCGCGCGTGCCCGCTCATGCAGCTGGTCGATCGCCTTGGCGCAGGCGTCGTAGGCGAGGGCGGCGTTGTCCATGCCGTAGCGCCGCGCCAGATCGACCATCGGGGTGTCGATCTCGTACTGCAGCAGCGCGGTGCTGGCCGAGGTACTGCCCCAGCCGATCTCGCGCTGTTCCAGCACGACCACCTCGTACCCATTCGACACCAGCTCGCTGGCGATCAGCGCGCCGGTGATGCCGCCACCGATGACCGCTACGTCGCAGCGCACGTCCCGTTCCAGCCGCGGGAACGCATGCATCAGTCCATTGCGGATCGACCAGAACGGATAGCCGCTTTTGAGATCCATGCCTCACCGTGCGCTGGAATGAACAGGTGATCTAGCGACGCCGCAGTTAAGAAAAAGTGAGTTGTAAGCCCTTCAGCGGGCGTCATCGAACCGCAAACAGCTGCCGTTAACGTGGGTGAGAAGGCCATAACACGACCCTGCGTAAGCTGCGCGCCGGTTCCAGCAACACGCAACAAGGTGATACATGTCGATCCTCCTCTATGTCGGTGGCAGCAAGGATGGCGAAAAGGGCCTGGTGCCCTATGGCTTCAGCCGCTCGATGGCGATGACCGAGGGAGGCCCGGAGTTCTACGTGGAACGCACGCTGTCGCTGGAACGCGTCGGCAAGGTGCGGGTCATGGCGCTGGAATCGCTGCAGGACACCCTGGTCGCCGAACGCCTGGCCGACCACTACGCCCGCGCCTGATTCGCGAGGCGCTTTGGCGCGTGCTGTCAACGGGTTTCCGCCCCGGGCGGGCGCTGCCAGAATGCGGTCTCCCGTTGCCGCAGTACTGTTGACCGCATGCAAGACGCCAAGTCCGATTCCAGGCTCGCCCAGCAGATCGCCCAGACCATCGCCGAGGAAATCGGCGCCCAGACCGCCCAGGCCCGTGCCGCCATCGCCTTGCTGGACGAAGGCGCCAGCGTTCCGTTCATCGCGCGCTACCGCAAGGAAGTGACCGGCGGGCTGGACGATACCCAACTGCGCAACCTGGAAGTCCGCCTGATTTATCTGCGTGAGCTGGAGGATCGCCGCGCCGCGGTGCTGGCCAGCATCGACGAACAGGGCAAGCTCAGCGACGAGCTGCGCGCGGAGATCGTGGCGGCCGATACCAAGTCACGCCTGGAAGATCTCTATCTGCCGTACAAGCCCAAGCGGCGTACCCGCGCGCAGATCGCGCGCGAGGCCGGCCTGGAGCCGCTGGCCGATGGCCTGCTGGGCGATCCGACGCAGACGCCGGAAATTTTCGCCGCCGGTTTCGTCGATGCCGAGAAGGGCGTGGCCGATGCCAAGGCGGCGCTGGAAGGCGCGCGCGCCATCCTGATGGAGCGTTGGGGCGAGGATGCCGCGCTGGTAGGTGAACTGCGCCAGTGGCTGGGCGAACAAGGCGTCATCCGCGCGCGCGTGGCGGAAGGCAAGGAAGAGGCGGGCGCGAAGTATCGCGACTACTTCGAGCATGCCGAGGCGCTGGCGAAGATTCCGTCACACCGCCTGCTGGCGCTGTTCCGTGCCCGGCGCGAGGAGATCCTGTTTCTCGACCTCGACCCGGGCGCCGAAGCCGAGGCGGGCCACCAGTATTGCGAAGGACGTGTGGCGCTGGCCGCGGGCGTTGCCGACAAGGGCCGCCCCGCCGATGCCTGGCTGTTGAGCGCCTGCCGCCTGACCTGGCGCGCCAAGCTGCACATGCACCTGCTGCTGGACCTGTTCAACCAGGCCCGCGAGAAGGCCGAGGCCGAGGCGATCGCCGTGTTCGGCGACAACCTCAAGGACCTGCTGCTGGCCGCGCCAGCGGGGCCGCGCACGGTGCTGGGCCTGGACCCGGGCATCCGCACCGGCTGCAAGATCGCCGTGGTGGATGCCACCGGCAAGCTGGTGGCGACCGAGACCATCTATCCGCACGAGCCGAAGCGGCAGTGGGATCAGTCCGTAGCGGTCCTGCGCAAGCTGTGCATGCAGCACAACGTCGAGCTGATCGCGATCGGCAACGGCACCGCCAGCCGCGAAACCGACAAGCTGGCCGGCGAAGCCATCCAGGCGATGCCGGAGGCGAAGCTGCAGAAGGTCGTGGTCAGCGAGGCGGGCGCGTCGGTGTACTCGGCATCCGAGTTCGCGGCCAAGGAATTCCCGGGTCTGGATGTGTCGCTGCGCGGCGCGGTGTCCATCGCGCGGCGCCTGCAGGATCCGCTCGCCGAACTGGTGAAGATCGAACCCAAGGCGATCGGCGTTGGCCAGTACCAGCATGACGTCGACCAGTTCCGCCTGGCCCGTGCGCTGGATGCCAAGGTCGAGGACTGCGTGAATGCGGTGGGCGTGTACGTCAACACCGCGTCGGCCGCGCTGCTGTCACGCGTGTCGGGCCTGTCGTCGACGGTGGCCGAGAACATCGTGCGCCATCGTGACGACAATGGTCCGTTCAAACGCCGCAAGGACCTGCTCAAGGTGGCGCGTCTGGGCGAGAAGACCTTCGAGCAGTGCGCCGGCTTCCTGCGCATCGCGGACGGCGAGGAGCCGCTGGATGTCTCGGCGGTGCATCCGGAGGCCTATCCGGTGGTCGAGCGCATCGTGCAGGCGACCGGCAAGCCGATCAAGGCGTTGCTTGGCGATGGCAGCTTCCTGCGTGGACTGCGCGCCGAGCAGTACACGGACGCGCAGTTCGGCGTGCCGACCGTGCGCGACATCCTCAAGGAATTGGAGAAGCCGGGCCGCGACCCGCGCCCGGAATTCAAGGCGGCGCGTTTTGCCGAGGGCGTGGAGGAGATCAAGGACCTGCGTCCTGGCATGGTGCTGGAGGGCGTGGTCAGCAATGTGGCCGCGTTCGGTGCCTTCGTTGATATCGGCGTGCACCAGGATGGCCTGATCCACATCTCCGCGCTGTCGGACACCTACGTCAAGGATCCGCGCGACGTGGTGAAGGCGGGCGACATCGTCAAGGTCAAGGTGTTGGAGGTCGATGTCGCGCGCAAGCGCATCGCCTTGACCCGTCGTCTGGAGGATGCGCCGGCGCCGGCGGCGCGCGACCCGCGCGGGGCGCAGCATGCAGCCGGTGAACGCGGACGTGGCCCGGGCGCACGCGGTGGTGGCGCGTCGGGCAATGCCAAGCCGCGGATGACCAGCGCGGCGCCGCCGGCCAACAGTGCGTTGGCCGATGCCTTTGCCAGGGCACGGAAGAACTGATGCGGTATCGACGAAGGGGCTGCGGCCCCTTCGTCGCATTACGGGCTTGCCCTCGCAGCGTCGGTGTGTATTATACACACTGTGAAAAGTGCGGATCTCATCAAGGAGCTGAAGGGCGCGGGATGGAGGCTGAGCCGGATTCGCGGTTCCCACCACGTTTTCGTGCATCCGTACCGTCCTCACATCCTGACCGTGCCACATCCGAAGAAGGATCTGGGCAAGGGCTTGGTGAACGAAATCCGCAGACTTTCGGGGCTGAAGTAGGAGGCAATATGCGCTATCCCGTCATGATCGAAGCTGGCGATGACAGCACCGCCTGGGGTGTGGTCGTCCCAGATCTCCCGGGCTGCTTCTCGGCCGGCGATACCCTGGACGACGCCATGCTGGCCGTCGAAGAGGCCGCCGCCGCGTGGATCGATGCCGCGCTCGATGCGGGCAGGGTGATCCCGCGTCCCTCGACCGCGCAGGCGGTCCTGGACAAGGGGGATTTCAGTGGCTGGCTCGTGGGCTACATCCGGGTCGACCCGGCGCTGCTGGATGACACCGTCGAACGGGTGAACATCACGCTGCCGCGCCGCATTCTGGCGCGGCTCGATGCCAAGGCGAGGGCGGCCGGCGAATCCCGTTCCAGCTACATCGCGCACATGGCGATCGGCTGATCTGTCGGAAGGGGGATCGCCCCTCATCCAAGGCGTCGCTTCCCCCTCAGTGGAGGGGGGGCGTTTCAGGGAGTGGGGCCAGTAGAACTACGCAGACATTGGCAGTGCTTTTGCCGACGCAGGATGCTGATCCGGCTTCTACCCTCAGGGTTCCTTCTGATGGCTGGATTGGTGCCATGGCACTCGCAAACCCCAAAAGCGGTACGCCGGACATTCTCCCCCGTCCCGACTTCCATTTCCGTGGCGAAGTCGGGCGCACCTACGTCGATTCCGACCCGGCACAGTTCCCGCAGCCGGTGCAGGCGCCGCCGGGCGCTCCCAATATCGTGCTGATCCTGCTGGACGACGTGGGCTTTGGCCAGTTCAGCACCTTCGGCGGTGGCGTGCCGTCGCCGACGATGGACCGTCTAGCCGCCGAAGGCCTGCGCTACAACCATTTCCACACCACCGCCTTGTGCAGCCCGACGCGCGCGGCACTGATCACCGGTCGCAATCACCATTCGGCGTCGTTCGCAGGCATCACCGAACTGGCGACCGGCTACGACGGCTATTGCTGCGTGCTGCCGCGCAACTGCGGCACGATCGGCGAGGTGTTGCGCCAGAACGGCTACATGACCGCGTGGATCGGCAAGAACCACAACACGCCGACCTGGGAACTCAGCGCCGCCGGCCCGTATGACCGCTGGGCCAATGGGCTGGGGTTCGACTATTTCTACGGGTTCAATGCCGGCGACATGAACCATTGGAATCCGCTGCTGTTCGAGAACCGCGATCTGGTGCCGGCCTCCGAGGACCCGGAGTACCACCTCACCGAGGACCTGGCCGACAAAGCCATTGCCTGGGTGCGCAAGGTGAAGAGCATCGCGCCGGATCGCCCGTATTTCCTGTATGTCGCACCGGGTGCCACGCATGCGCCGCACCAGGCGCCAGCGTCATGGATCGAGCAGTTCGAGGGACAGTTCGACATGGGCTGGGACGCCTATCGCGAACAGACCCTGGAGCGCCAGAAGAAGCTGGGCGTGGTGCCGGCGGAGACCGACCTGACCGCGCGCTCGGCCGGTCTGCCGGCCTGGGAAGGCCTGGCGCCGGATCAGAAGCGGCTGTATGCACGGATGATGGAAGTCTTTGCCGCATACGGCGCCCAGGTCGATGTGGCGATGGGGCGGGTGATCGATGCGGTCAAGGCGCTGCCGGATGCCGACAACACCATCATCATCTATATCGCCGGTGACAACGGCTCCAGCGCCGAAGGCGGGCTGGAAGGCTCGCTCAACGAGAACCTGTTCTTCAACGGCTTTCCGGAGAAGTGGCAGGACAACCTCAAGGTCATCGACGAGCTCGGCGGACCGAAGCACTTCAATCATTTCCCTTCGTCCTGGGCGCATGCGATGAACACGCCGTTCCAGTGGACGAAGCAGGTGGCCAGCCATTTTGGCGGCACCCGTAACCCGATGATCATCAGCTGGCCGCAGCGCATCAAGGACAAGGGCGCGCTGCGCGAACAGTTCCTGCACGTGATCGACATCGTGCCCACGCTCTACGAAGCCTGCGGGATCACCGCGCCGCGTGAACTCGACGGCGTGCCGCAGAAGGATGTCGAAGGCATCAGTTTCGCTTTTACCTTCGAGGATGCACAGGCGCCCAGCCGACGTCGCACGCAGTACTTCGAACTGGCCTGCAACCGCGGCCTGTACCACGATGGCTGGATGGCTTCGGCGCCTTCGTTCGCGCCATGGCTGCCGACGCGGCCGGAAGACTGGTCGCCGGACAGGCAGGTGTGGGAGTTGTACAAGCTGGACGGCGATTTCTCGCAGGCGCATGACGTGGCCGCCGAGCATCCGGAAAAACTGCGCGAGCTGCAGGATCTCTGGTGGGCCGAGGCCTCCAAGTACAGCGTGCTGCCATTGGACTGGCGCGGCACCATCCGCATGAATGGCGAAGCGATGGGCAGGCCGAATCTGGTTGGAAAGCGCACCCGGGTGACCTACTACGAAGGCATGCTCGCGCTGCCGGACGCGGCCTGCCTGCCGATGCTCAACAAGTCTTGGAAGATCACCGCGCAGATCGAGGTGCCCGACGACCAGGCCGAAGGCATGGTCATCACCCAGGGCGGCTCGGAGGGCGGCTACGGCCTGTACCTGCGTGCGGGCAAGCCGACCTTCGTCTACAACTTCCTGGGCGCCGAACGCCCGACCTTCGTCGCTGATACCGCCGTTCCCAAGGGCAAGGCCACGCTGGAGGTGGACTTCGCCTATGACGGCGGCGGGATGGGGAAGGGTGGCACGGTGACCCTGCGGGTGGATGGCAAGCAGGTCGCGCAGGGGCGGCTGGAGCGCACGATCCCCATCCAGTTCTCGATCGGCGAAGGCCTGGATATCGGCATGGACAACGGCTCGGCCGTGGACTGGACGTACCGGCTGCCGTTCCGCTTCAGCGGCCGGATCGCGCAGGTGGACGTGGAGGTGTTTCCCGGCAAATAGGTGCCGCGGTGGGGCGGGGGATGCCGAAAAACAAAAGCCCGGCTTCGCAGCCAGGCCTTTGAGTGTTTGGTGCCGAAGGTGGGACTCGAACCCACACGCTTTTAAGGGCGGCGGATTTTGAGTCCGCTGCGTCTACCGATTCCGCCACTTCGGCGCGGCCGCGAAGTATAGCCGAGCGGCCGGGGGAAATGCAGCCAGGGTCCGGCTGTCCTGGCCATTGTCCCGGAACGCTGTAGGACAAGGCGCTGCCGCTATACTCAGGGCTCGCTTCAGGGAGAAGGCAATGTCGGCATTGCAGGGGCTGCGCGTGCTCGTGGTCGAGAACGACGAGATGAACGCCATGCTGCTGGAACTCCAACTGGCCCAGGCCGGCGCCACGGTGGCCGGTCCCGCCGCGACGGTGGAGGCCGCCCTGCGACAGGTGGAGGAGGAAGCCATGGATCTGGCGGTACTGGACTATCGACTGGGCGGCGGGCAGACCAGTGAAGCGGTCGCCGAACGCCTGAATACGCTGGGGGTGCCGTTCGTGGTGGCCACCGGCCAGGTCACCGGCCTGCTGCCGCCCGCATTCGAGCGCGGCGTGCTGCTGACCAAGCCGTATCTCGCCGAGGATCTGGTGCGTTCGTTGCGCCAGGCGCAGGAGATCGCGGCCGGGCAGTAGGCCGCGCACTGGGTTATTGTGGGGCCGTTCCTGGGTCGCGACTGGGGAGCCGCATGGAGTCGACAGCACCGGTCATGCAGGCCGGAATCGCCGCAGCTGCCTGCCAGCAATGGTTGGCGCAATCGCCAAGGTTGGCTGCCGCGTGGGGAGATCCCGCGCAGTGGGAGCCTTCGCTGCGCAGCGCGCTATCGCTTTGTCTCAACAGCGCCTCGCCCGCACTGCTGCTGTGGGGCCCATCCCTCAACTGCATCTACAACGAAGCCGGAGCGGCATTGCTCGGCGCGTTGCACCCGGCAGCATTCGGATTGCCACTGGCGGAACTGGACGCGCCGCTGCAGGCGGAACTGGTGGCGGCCGTCGCCGCGCGGGAGCCTGCCTTGGTGGCCGGCCTGCCGGTGGCACCGTCGCTAGAGGCGGCGCGTGCCTGGTCGTGCAGCCCGTTGTTCGATACCGCGGGCATGGCCGGCGTGCTGTGCGTGCGCGAGCGGCCCGCCCGAACCCCGCACCTGGTGGCGGCCTTCGAGGAGTCGCCGGCGTTCCTGGCGGTGCTGCGTGGGCCGGACTATCTGATCGAGAGCGCCAACCAGCGCATGAAGCAGCTGATCGGCGAGCGGCAGATCATCGACCTGCCGCTGCGCGTCGCGATCCCCGAGGTGGCGGCGCAGGGCGTGCTCACCCTCCTGGATCAGGTGCGCCTGAGCGGCCAGCCTTTCCTTGGCCAGGCGATCCGCCTGGTGGTGGAGCGCCCGTTCGAACCGGAGCCGTACGAGTCGGTGCTGGATTTCGTCTACCAGCCCATGCGGGACGACACCGGTGAGGTGGATGCGATCCTCGTCCACGGGATCGACGTCACCCAGCAGCGCCGCGCCGAGGAGCGCAACCGCTTCCTGCTCGCGTTGGAAGACGCGTTGATGGAGCTGTCCGAGCCGCAGCAGATCCTCGACACCAGCGTGCGGCTGTTGTGCCAGCACCTGCAGGCCAATCGTGCTGGCTACGGGTTGATCGACATGGAGCGCAGCACCATGCGCGTGCTCAGCGACCATGTGGAAGGACTGCCCAGCCTGCGCGGCGAATTCTCGCTGGGCGGCATCGCCGAGGGCTTCTTCGAAGCCCTGCTCGAGAATCGGCCCTGGGTGGTGCACGACACCGAAGACCTGGATGCGCCGCCTTACTTCATCGAGGGCTATCGCAATCACGGCATCCGCGCCTCGCTGGCAGTGCCGCTGCACAAGAACGGGCAGCTGGTCGCGGCGATGGGCGTGCATCAGTCCGCGCCGCGGCATTGGTCCGAACATGAGATCGAACTGGTGCGGCTGGTGGTGGCGCGCTGCTGGGAGTCCCTGCAGCGCGGCAAGGCGCAGCGCCAGCTCGCCGCCAACGAGGCGCGGCTGCGCCGCCTGGCCGACGCCTTGCCGCAGATCATCTTCATCGCCGATACCCAGGGCGTGGCGCGTTTCTTCAACAGCCGCTGGCACGAGTACACCGGTTGCGACCCGAATGCCGACGCGCGCGGCGGCTGGGATACCGCGCATACCGACGTCGGCCTGCGCCGCGCCGCGCAGGCATGGGAGCAGGCGCTGGTCGACGGCGATGGCTTCGAAATCGAATGCGAGCTGCGCCGCTACGATGGCCAGTATCGCTGGCACCTGGCGCGAGCGCTGCCGGTCCGCGAGGAAGATGGGCGGATCAGCCAGTGGGTGGGCACCTATACCGACATCCACGACCGGCGCGGCTTCGAGGACCGGCTCACGGAGAGCGAGGCGCGCTTCCGCAAGCTCTGCGAAACCGTGCCGGCAATGATCTGGATGTCCGATGCGCAGGGCAACTGCGTGTACTGGAATCCGCGTTGGACCGAATTCACCGGGCAGGCGCCGGAAGAGGCGATTCCCCGCGGATGGTGGGAGGTCGTGCATCCGGACGACCTGGCGCGGGTGCGCCACGGCTTCCTGCAGGCATTGGATGAGCGTCGTGCCTTCAGTGCCGAATACCGCGTGCGTCGCCACGATGGCGAATATCGCTGGTGCATGGATACCGCGACCGCGCAGTTCGGCATCGACGGCAGCTTCATCGGCCATATCGGCTCGCTGATGGACATTTCCGAGCGCAAGCGCATCGAGGACGCTACCGCGTCCGAGCGCTCGATCCTCGGGTTGATCACCACCGGCGCGCCCTTGGCGATCGTGCTCGATTCGATCGCCCTGAGCGTGGAGGCGCGCGGCGAACGCGCGTTGCGCTGTTCGATCCTGCTCGCCAATCCCGAGCAGACCCTGCTGCGTTGCGCCGCCGCGCCCAGCCTGCCGCTGGAATACGCGGCGCGCTTCGACACCCTGGCTATCGCATTGGAAGGCACGCCGTGTGGACGCGCGGCATTCTCCGCGCACCAGATCATCTGCGAGGACATCGCCGCCGACCTCAGCTGGGGCGAGCACCGCACGCACGCGCTGGCGATGGGCATTGCCGCCTGCTACGTCACCCCGATCCTGGGCAGCAACGGCGTGGTGCTGGGCACCCTGGCGATGTACTACCGGACGCCATACCAGCCCACGCTACACGAGCAGGCGATGGCGCGCTCGGCCTCGCATCTGGCCGGCATCGTCATCGAGCGCAACCGCATCGACGCGCAGCTGAAGGCTTCGTTGCAGGCCGAGAAGGACGCCCGCAACGATGCCGAGACCGCCAGCCGGATCAAGGACGACTTCCTCGCCACGCTCAGCCACGAGCTGCGCACGCCGTTGAACGCCATCCTCGGCTGGTCGCGGCTGATGCAGACCGATGCCTTCGCGCCGGAGAACATCGGCAAGGGCCTGGTCATCATCGAACGCAGCGCGCGCTCGCAGGCGCAGATCATCGACGACCTGCTCGACATGAGCGCGATCCTGTCCGGCAAGGTAAGGCTGCAACCCGAACACTTCGACATCGGCGGGCTGGCGCGCAGCACCATCGACCTGATGCGGCCCACCGCGGCGACCAAGCAGGTCGACCTGCGCGTGCGTGGCCTGGAAGACGGCTCGACGCCGTTCTTCGGCGATGCCGGTCGTCTGCAGCAGGTGCTGGTGAACCTGCTCGGCAACGCGATCAAGTTCACCCCTTCCGGCGGCCGCGTCGAGCTGGAGATGGCGGCCGCACCAGACCACCTGCGGCTGTCGGTGCACGATACCGGCGTGGGCATCGCCCCGGACTTCCTGCCGCACGTATTCGACCGCTTCCGCCAGGCCGACGCCAGCACCACGCGACGCGTCGGCGGACTGGGGCTGGGGCTGTCGATCTCGCGCCAGCTGATCGACCTGCATGGGGGATGGCTGGGCGCTACCAGTGGCGGACATGGGCAGGGCGCCACGTTCTCGCTGGTGTTGCCGTACCAGCACGGCGTGAGTGCGCCGCGTGCGCAGGATCCGGCCAATGGCAAGGTCGGTCCGCTGCCACAGGCGATGGCCGGCCGGCTGGGCGGGGTGCATCTGCTGCTGGTCGACGACGACGACGATTCGCGTGACGCCGCCGAGCATTTCCTGCGTCATGCGGGCGCCCAGGTGACGCCGGCCGGCTCGGCCGATGCCGCTGAGCAGCTGATGCGCCAGCACACGTTCGATGCCCTGATCAGCGACATCGCCATGCCCGGTCGCGACGGCTACGACCTGATCCAGGCCGTCCGCAGTGGCGGCCAGGTGCGGCAGCCGCGGATTCCTGCCATCGCGCTCACCGCCTACGTGCGCGAGGAGGACCGGGAGCGGGCGATGAAGGCCGGCTTCGACGGTCACATGGGCAAGCCGCTGGAGCCGCTGGGCCTGGTCGAGCTGATCGAGTCGCTGGCGAGCCGGCGTGGTCCTGCCGCGGTGGGGCGCCCGATGGCGGCGCAGGCCGCCGGCGACTGAGCGGCCGTCGCGTCGAGGGGAACCGCGGGCGTTGCGTGTGGTCGTTTCCTTGATGCCCCCGAGCGAGTCGCCGAGATGAACACCGCCAACCAGAAGCGCACTGACCTGGACGAGGACATCTGCGTCCATATCTTCGCCACCTCGGCCGCAATGCTGGGCGTGTGCATGACCGTGGTCGGCGTGCTGCACGTGGTCGTGGTGATGCGCAACGTGGACACCATCGCCGACGACCTGCTCAGCGTGAATGCGATGGTCTATCTGCTCGCCTGCCTGAGCGCGTACTGGGCGATGCGCACCAAGCGCAAGCGGCGCAACCAGCAGCTGGAGCATGTGGCGGACGCGTTGTTCCTGCTGGGCCTGGTGATGAGCACCATCGCCACCGGCATCATCACCTGGGCCATCGCGCGGATCTGAAGGGCAAGCCGCCGCCGACCTTCGCGTCATATAGCCGTTGTCTCCTCAAGTCATTGATATGCAAGGGGCGCCGACTGCTGGGATCAGAAATGCTGCGCTGCGGCATGCAATGCGCGGACCGGTCATGTTCTAGTCGGCCGCATGCCAGACAGGCAAATGCCGTCTTCGCGTTTGGATCGATCCAAGCAGGAGCGGGCCCACGCGTTCCCGGGAGATCCACAAAGCACATGCCCAGGCAGGCCAACCGTACCGGCGCAGGAACTTCCACGGGCGCCAGCAAAGGGGCTGGCAAGCGTGCGGTGACGGTCACCGACATCGCGCGTGCGGCCGGGGTGTCCCGCGCCACCGTATCGCTGGTATTGCGTGGCAGTCCGCTGGTGCATGCCGACACCCGTGCCCGCGTGCATGCCGAGCTGCAGCGCCAACGCTACGTCTACAACCGCGCCGCCGCCAACCTGCGTCGTCGCACCTCGACGATCGTCGCGCTGGTGATCAACGACCTGTCCAATCCGTTCTTCGCCGAGTTCGCCGCGGGCGTCGACGAGGCGCTGGGCGAGCAGGGCTATGTGACGCTGCTCGGCAATACCGGTGAATCGCCGCAGCGTCAGCAGGCCGTGCTGGCTTCGCTGATGGAACACGCCCCGGCGGGGTTGATCCTGTCGCCGGCCGAACACAGTGAAGCGGCGCAGCTGCGGGCCGTGGTCGGCGTCGGCAGCCACGTGCTGCTGTTCAATCGCGAACCGGCTGGGCAGCCCTGGGACTTTCTTGCGCTGGACAACGCCCATGGGGCGCAGTTGGCCACCGCGCATCTGATCGCGCTGGGTCACCGCGACATCGCGTTCTTCGGCGGTCATGCCGACTCCAGCTCCTGCCAGCAGCGTCGCGCCGGCTATGCCGCGGCGATGGCCGCCGCCGGGATGGAAGTGCAGGGCCGGCGCATGATCGAGTGCGCGCCGAACCGACCCGAAGCGGCGGCGCAGGCCCAGGCGTTGTTCGCAGGGGCAGACCGGCCGACCGCGGCGGTCTGCTACAACGACAACGTGGCACTGGGCCTGATGCTGGGCCTGGCCGCGCGCGGCATCCAGCCAGGGCGGGACTTTTCCGTCACCGGCTTTGACGACATTCCCGAGGCGGCCCTCAGCACACCCGCGCTCACCACGCTCGCCGTCGACCCACGCGCGCGTGGCCGGCAGGCGGCGCAGCTGTTGTTGCAGCGCATTGCCGCGCCCGAGGCCAGCCCTGCGCGCAGCATCGCGCCGGTGGTGCTGCGCGTGCGCCAGAGCAGCGCGCCGCCCCCGTTCTGACAGACTCCCTCCCACGCCTTCCTCTCCTTTACCGACCGCCAGGCCCAGCCATGCCCATTTCTCCCGGACTTCCTCCCCAAGCCGCGCAGCCTGTCGAGGCCGGCACCGTCAACCGCGGCGTCGCGCTGGCGGTAGTGACCTCGATCTTTTTCATGTGGGGCTTCCTGACCTGCCTCAATGACATCCTGATTCCGCACCTGAAAGGCGTGTTCGAGTTGAACTACACCCGCGCCATGCTGGTGCAGTTCACTTTCTTCGGCGCGTACTTCCTGATGTCGCTGCCGGCCGGCCGCCTGGTCGCCAAGCTGGGATACAAGAAGGGCATCGTCGCGGGCCTGGCCATCGCCGGCATCGGCGCGCTCGGCTTCTGGCCGGCGGCATCGCTGCGGGTCTATGAAGCCTTCCTCGCCGCGCTGTTCGTCCTCGCCAGCGGCATCACCGTGCTGCAGGTGGCGGCCAATCCGTATGTGGCGCTGCTCGGGCCGGAAAGCACCAGCTCCAGCCGCCTGACTTTGGCGCAGGCGCTGAATTCTCTGGGCACCACGCTGGCGCCGTTCTTCGGTGGATTGCTGATCCTGTCCAACACCGTCATGAGTGCCGACCAGCTGTCCACGCTGAGCGCCGCCGAGCAGGCCGCCTATCGTGCGCAGGAGGCGCATTCGGTGCAGGGGCCGTACCTGCTGCTGGCCGTGGTGCTGTTCGTGCTGGCGGTGGTGGTGTACCTGTTCCGGCTGCCGGCACTGGCCAGCACCACCGAACAGGCCGATCACCAGAAACATACCCTCGGCCAGGCGCTGCGCCACCGCCATGTGTTCTTCGGCGTGGGCGCGATCTTCTTCTACGTCGGCGCCGAAGTGGCGATCGGCTCGCTGATGGTCAACTACTTCTCGCTGCCGAAGATCGGTGGCATCACCGAGCAGCAGGCGGCGCATTACCTGGGTCTGTACTGGATGCTGGCGATGATCGGTCGCTTCGCCGGTTCCGTGCTGCTGGCCAGGATGTCGCCGAACAAGCTGCTGGCTGCCTTCGCCGGGGTGAACATGCTGCTGCTGGTCACCAGCATCAGCAGCAGCGGCGCGCTGGCGATGTACAGCCTGGTGTCGATCGGCCTGTTCAACTCGATCATGTTCCCGACCATCTTCGCGCTGAGCATCGAGCGTCTTGGCCCGCTGACCAACAAGGCCTCCAGCCTGCTGATCATGGCCATCGTCGGTGGCGCGCTGGTGCCGTTCCTGCAGGGCATGCTGGCCGACCACATCGGCCTGCAGCCCTCGTTCGTGCTGCCGCTGCTGTGCTACGGCTACATCGTGTTCTTCGGCCTGTCCGGCAGCCGCCTGCCGGCGAAGGTCACGAACGCGTCCGTGGTCGAGGGCGCCTGAATCGTGTCGAAGATCGTGTGTTTCGGCGAGGCCTTGATCGACATGCTGGCGGCCCCGCCGGCGGATCCACCGGCACCACGAGCCTTCCTGCAGTTCGCCGGCGGTGCGCCGGCGAACGTCGCCGTGGCCGCGGCGCGTCTCGGCGCGCAAAGCCACTTCGCCGGCATGCTGGGGCAGGACATGTTTGGCGACTTCCTGCTGCGCAGCTTCGAAGAGGCCGGGGTCGCCACCGACTGCATCGTGCGCACCGATGAAGCCAAGACCGCGCTGGCCTTCGTCGCCCTGGATGCGCAGGGCGAGCGCAGTTTCAGTTTCTATCGCCCGCCTGCCGCCGACCTGCTGTTCCGCGAGGCGGATTACGCCTCGGCATGTTTCGAGGCGACGGGCGCATTCCACGTCTGTTCCAACAGCATGACCGAACCGGCTATCGCCGCGGTGACGTTGGCCGGCATGCGGCGCGCGGCCGACGCCGGTGCGCTGGTCAGCCTGGATCTGAACCTGCGTCCGGCGCTGTGGCCGGCCGACGCCGATCCGTTGCCGACGCTCTGGCAGGCGTTGCTGCTGGCAGACCTGGTCAAGCTGTCGCGCGAGGAACTGGAATACCTGGCCGCGCCGCTGGGCGTGGACGGCGAGCGCCAGGTGCGTGAGCGCCTGTTTGGCGGCCGCGCGCGCCTGCTGGTGGTGACCGACGGTGCGCGCCCCCTGCGCTGGTTCAATGCCGAAACCGAAGGCGAACTGGCCAGCTTCAACGTCCCGGTGCGCGACAGCACCGCGGCCGGCGATGCG
This sequence comes from Lysobacteraceae bacterium UBA6001, assembly GCA_002429615.1. Lineage (GTDB taxonomy): Bacteria > Pseudomonadota > Gammaproteobacteria > Xanthomonadales > Xanthomonadaceae > Stenotrophomonas_A. Next base: position 4,835 of record DJAN01000083.1, on the reverse strand, counting down.
TTCGTGGGCGGCTTGCTTGTCCGCATCGGTGAACTCGGTGGCCACGGCGCGGGCTTTGAGGCCTTTGCCAAGGATCGCACCGCCATCGAAGCAGCTATCCGCCATGGCGCGGCGGTTGGCGCGATTGCGGTGACCCGCCACGGCGCCTTCGCCGCCATGCCCACGGCCGATGAAGTCCAGCACCTGCTAAGCAATCCCCAGGCCCTGGCTGGCTGAAGACGCGTAGGATTTCAGCGCGCTCGCGTTCCTGCGTGCGCGCATCGCTGACGCCCAGGCGCTACGACGCCGGCTATCGGCATCTGGTCAGCAGTCCACACGAAGCGCCCAGCCGGCGAGACCGACCCTCTCACGAGGGATGCCTGCGACGAAGCGCTCAACGCGGTTCGGCCTGCTATCCAATCCTTCATGCACTGCCGCGCACGTTGCGCGCTGCAGCATGGCTTTGCCGTCGATCTTGTCTACAGTAGCCCGGTCGCACCGCGTCCCGTTGGGGATGCGGCGTCGATCTCACGAGCATGCAGCGCGTCCGCTGTTTTTTTTGGTTCACGCAATGGTAGCGCTACCATCGTGGCCGGGACGCGACGCGACGGGGCCAAAGTAGCGAGGAGGCGAGGGTGGAGCAGCGGCAGGCGCGGAGTACCCACAAGCAGCTGGCGCGCGCGGACAGCGGCGCGCCGTGCATTGCCTCACTCGGCCGGCGGGGCGACCGATTCGCGCTTGACCAGCTCATGCGCGAAGACTTCGTCGGCGTTGCCTTCTCCATTGCGGATGCGGCGCAGCAGCAGGTCCACCGCGGCATCGGCCATGGTGCCGATCGGCTGGCGGATGGTGCTCAGTTCCGGCCAGACCGTGGTGGCCGAGGTGCTGTCGTCGAAACCCACCACCGACAAGTCGCGCGGGACGTCCAGTCCGCGCCGATGCGCGACCGAGACCACGGCGGCGGCCATGTCGTCGTTGCTGCCGAATACCGCGGTGGGCGGCTGCTTGCGCGCAAGCAGCTTCTCGGCGGCGAGCAGGCCGGAGCGGTAGGTGTAGTCGCCGTCCTGCACCAGGTGCCGGTCCAACGGCAGGCCGGCCGCCTGCAAGGCGGCGCGGAAACCCTCGAAGCGACGCTCGCTGGCAGCCATGTCGCCGCGGCCCTTGATGTAACCAATGCGACGGTGGCCCTGCGCGATCAGATGTTCGGTGATCTCGCGCGCGGCATGGAAGTCGTCGATGCGCACGCAGGAAATACGATCCTTGAAGCGGTCCGAGGCGATCGCCACCACCGGCACCTTGGCGCGCACGAATTCCTGCACCGCCGCTTCCGAGTCGCACAGCGGCGGCGGCAGGATCACGCCCGATACCCCCTTGGCCAGACGCCGCGCCGCCTTGCGCTCGGCCTCGGCGTCGAAATCTTCCCAGTAGTGGATGACCAGCTGCACGGCGGTATGCGAAGCGGCGTGCAGCACGCCGACCAGCAGGTCGCGCAGGTAGGCGCCGGAAGGACTGGTGTAGACCAGCGCCAGTCGGGTGTTCTGTGCGGCGGCCAGTGCGCTCGCGGCGAGGTTGGGGGTGTAGCCGAGCTTGTCGACGGCGCGCATGACGCGCTCGCGGGTGTCCTCGCGGACGTTGCTCTTGCCGTTGACGACGCGCGAGACGGTCATCGGCGAGACCTTCGCCAGGGCCGCCACGTCGTCGATGGTCGTGGCCTGGCCCCTGCGGCGGATCGATCTGGTGTCCTTGCTCAAGCCTCGCCCCTTCGGCGTCGCATGGTTCCACGGCATGGTAGCGATAACCGCGGCGGGCGGCGACGGGGGCAACAGTGCTTTCCACGCGCGGGTGGCCGCTGATGTCCGGGCGTCCCGTGTGCGTCGTGGTGCGTGGGCTGTTGTTGGCCGTGCTGGGCTGGATGGCCTGCGGGCCGGCGCAGGCGGAGGATGGCTACGACCTGTGGCTGCGCTACCACGCCTTGCCGTCCGCACAGGCCGATGCGGCCCGCGCCCAACTGCGGACCGTGGTGGCACCGCGCGATACCGCGGTGCAGCGCTCGGCGCGCGACGAACTGCTGCGTGGCCTGTCCGGCTTGCTGGGCGAGCCGCCGGGTGAGGCGGCCACCGTGCGGGATGTCGGCACCCTGGTGATCGGCACGCCGGCCTCCTCGCCGCTGATCGCCGGGCTGAAGCTGCCGCTGCAGGGGCTGGGCGAGGAAGGCTATCTGATCCGGCAGGCGCGGCTCGACGGGCGGCCGGTCACGGTGATCGCCGCGCCACGCGATGTGGGCACCCTGTACGGCGTGTTCCACCTGCTGCGCCTGCTGCAGACCGGCCAGGCCGTGACCGGCATCGACGTGCGCGAACAGCCCAAGCTCAAGCTGCGCATGCTCGACCACTGGGACAACCTCGACCGCAGTGTCGAGCGCGGCTATGCCGGGCAGTCGATCTGGGATTGGCACACGCTGCCCGGCTGGCTGGATCCGCGCTATACCGATTACGCGCGTGCCAACGCCTCGATCGGTCTCAACGGCACCGTGCTGAACAACGTCAATGCCAGCGCGCAGAGCCTGACGCCGGCCTATCTGGAAAAGGCCGCCGCACTGGCCGGGGTCATGCGGCCGTGGGGCATCCGCGTCTACCTCAGCGCCCGCTTCAGTGCGCCCATCGAGATCGGTGGCCTGAAGACCGCCGACCCGCTGGACCCGCAGGTGCGCCGCTGGTGGGCCGACAAGGCCGACGAGATCTATCGGCTGATCCCGGACTTTGGCGGCTTCGTGGTCAAGGCCAATTCGGAAGGGCAGCCGGGGCCGCAGGACTACGGCCGCAGCCATGCCGACGGCGCCAACATGCTCGCCGACGCGCTCGCCCCGCACGGCGGCGTGGTGATGTGGCGTGCCTTCGTCTACTCGCACGAGCAACCGGATGATCGCGCCAAGCAGGCCTACGCCGAGTTCGTGCCGCTGGACGGCAAGTTCCGCGACAACGTGCTGCTGCAGGTGAAGAACGGCGCCATCGACTTCCAGCCGCGCGAGCCGTTCCATCCGCTGTTCGGCGCGATGCCGAAGACGCCGCTGATGATGGAGTTCCAGATCACCAAGGAGTACCTGGGCTTCGCCACGCACCTGGTCTATCTGGGTGCGCTGTATGAGGAGACGCTGGCCTCGGATACCTATCGCCCCGGCCCGGGCCACACGGTGGCGCAGGTCATCGAGGGGCGCGGGCACGCGCTCAGCGGCATGGCCGGCGTGGCCAACATCGGCAGCGACCGCAACTGGTCCGGCTCGATCTTCGACCAGGCCAACTGGTATGCCTTTGGCCGCCTGGCCTGGAATCCGCGCCAGTCCGCGCGCGCGATCGCCGAGGACTGGGTGCGCATGACCTTCAGCAACGACCCCGCGTTCGTCACGCCGGTGGTGGACATGATGATGAGCTCGCGCGAGGCGGTGGTGGACTACATGACCCCGCTGGGCCTGCACCACCTCATGGGGCGCGGCCATCACTACGGCCCGGCGCCCTGGGATGCCGGCAGCGAACGGCCGGACTGGGACCCTGTGTACTACCACCGCGCCGACCGCCAGGGCATCGGCTTCGAACGCGGCAGCACCGGCAGCGATGCAGTGGCGCAGTACGCGCCTGCGCTGGCCAGGCAGTTCGATGACCTGTCCCGCGTGCCCGAGCGCGACCTGCTGTGGTTCCACCATGTGCCATGGGATCACCGCATGGCGTCCGGCCGCACGCTGTGGGACGAGATGGTGTGGCACTACGCGCGCGGCGTGGATGACGTGGCGGCGATGCGCCGCACCTGGGACGGCCTGTCGGGCTACGTCGATGCGCCGCGCTACCAGCAGGTCGCCAGTTTCCTGGCCATCCAGCAGCAGGAGGCGCAGTGGTGGCGCGATGCCAGCGTCGCCTACTGGCAATCGATCAATGGCCTGCCGCTGCCGGCTGGGCAGGCGCCGCCGCCGCATCCGCTGTCGTACTACCAGTCACTGAAGTTCCCCTTTGCCCCAGGCCATCACTGAGCGTGGAATGCCGATGAAGCCGATGTCCCGCCTGTTGCTTTCGCTGGCACTGCTGCCGTTGCCGCTGCTGGCCGCACCGTTGCAGTTCGACAGCCCGTTCGGCGCGCACGCCGTGCTGCAGCGGGACCAGCCGCTGCAGGTGCGCGGGCAGGGCGCGCCCGGCAAGCAGGTCGAGGTGCGGCTCGGCGCGCAACTGGCCACCACCCGGGTGCGGGGAGATGGCCATTGGGTCGCCACGTTGCCGGCACAGCCGGCCGGTGGCCCCTTCGTGTTGACGGCGCGCTCGGGCGAGGACACGGTCGAAGCGGCGGACGTGCTGCTCGGCGACGTGTGGTTGTGCTCGGGGCAATCGAACATGGAACTGCAGGTGCACCGCACGCTGGATTCGCGTTCGGAACTGCTCAACGCCCGCCACGACGACATCCGCCTGCTTACCGTGCAGCAGGAATCCAGCCCGGTGCCACGCGCGACGTTCGCCACCGCGCCGCAATGGCAGCGTGCCGATACCGACAGCGTGCGCGACTTCTCCGCCGCCTGTTACTACTTCGCGCGCGAATTGCAGCAGACCGTCGACGTGCCGATGGGGCTGATCAACGCCTCGTGGGGCGGCTCGCGCATCCAGGCCTGGCTGGGCGCCGGCGTGCTCGGGCAGGCGGGCCTGTATGCCGACGAGGAAGCGGTGTTGGCGCGTTACGCGAAGGATCCGGTGCAGGCGGCCGCGCAATGGGGGCGCATCTGGCAGGACGCATGGCGGCGGCAGCCGGGCATCGCCGCGCACGACGCGCCCTGGGATCCGACGCTGCCGGCGCAGGGCGACTGGGCGCCGGCAGATCGGAAG
>DJAN01000177.1 GCA_002429615.1 Lysobacteraceae bacterium UBA6001 | reverse complement strand
CGAGCCTCCATGGAAGGATTCACGGCGTGTCCCGGCAAGGCTGCCCCGCTGGCGGCCGCGCGATAGCCCGTGAGCGCCGCATCCAGGGAAGCCAAACCCCCGTTGGGAGCCAGCCCCCGAAGCAGTTACACTGGCCAGCTCGCCCATAGGCCCCGATTCGTCCCAATGCTGCAGAAACTCCGCGACAAGACCTCTGGCTGGATCGTCACCCTCATCATGGGGTTGCTGATGATTCCGTTCCTGTTCGTCATCGACAGCAGCTACCTCGGCGGCATGGGCGCCAACGACGTCGCCCGCGTGCAGGCGCCGCCGAAGTGGTGGACCTCCGCGCCGTCGTGGTGGCCGGCTTCGCTGCTGTGGCAGCACCGCGACATCAGCACCGCGCAGTTCCGCGAGCGCTTCGAGCAGGTGCGCATGCAGACGCGTCAGCAGCAGGGCGACAACTTCGACGCGCAGCATTTTGAATCCACCGAGAACAAGCTTGCCGCCCTCGACCAGCTGATCGACGAGGAAGTCGCGCGCCTGGCCAGCGAGCGCGCCGGCGTGGTGGTCAGCGATGAAGCCGTGCGCAACACCATCGCCAGCATTCCGGGCTTCCAGACCAACGGCAAGTTCGATCCGGCGCTGTACCGCGAGCAGCTCGCGCGTGGCCTGCCGGCGCGCACGCCCGCGCAGTTCGAGCAGCTGGTGCGCGACAGCCTGCAGCAGTCACTGATCCCGTCGGCGATCGCCACCTCGGCGTTCTCCAGCAAGGCCGATTTCGAGCGTGCCATCCGCCTGATGGGTGAGAGCCGCGAGGTCACGCTCGGCGTGCTGCCGCAGCAGGAAATGGACACCGCGCCGGTCAGCGACGAGCAGATCAAGCAGTGGTACGACGCGCATCCGGCCGATTTCCGCCAGCCGGAAATGGTTGCCATCGAATTCGTCGAACTCAACGGCGCCAACCTGCCGGCCGCGCAGCCGGCCGATGAGGCGACGCTGCGCAAGCGCTACGAAGAAGAGAAGTCGCGCTTCGTCGATGCCGAGCAGCGCCAGGCCTCGCACATCCTGATCGCGGTGCCGGCCAACGCCGATGCCGCCGCGCAGAAGGCCGCCGAAGACAAGGCCAACAAGCTGGCCACCGAAGCGCGCCAGCCGGGCGCTGATTTCGCCGCGCTGGCCAAGGCCAACTCGGACGATCCGGGTTCCAAGGACGCCGGTGGCGACCTGGGCTGGGTCGAGAAGGGCGTGATGGTCAAGGCGTTCGAGGACGCGGTGTTCGCCGCCAAGCCGGACGAGATCGTCGGGCCGGTGAAGTCCGAGTTCGGCTACCACGTGATCGTGGTGCGTGGCATCAAGGGTGGCCAGGGCAAGTCGTTCGAGGAAGTGCGCGACCAGCTCGCCGCCGAGCAGCTCAAGGCCGATGCCGACAAGGCCTACGCCGACCAGAGCGGCAAGCTCGTCGACCTGGTGATGAAGAACCCGACCGAACTGGCGGGCGCGGCCAAGGAAATCGGCCTGCCGGTGCAGACGCTCGGCCCGTTCTCGCGTAGCGATGCCAGCGGCATCGCCGCCAATCCGGCGGTGCAGCGCGTGGTGTTCTCCGACGCCGCGATCCAGGACGGTACCGTCAGCGATCCGATCGAGCTGGCGCCGAACCACAGCGTGCTGGTGCGCGTGACCCAGCACAGCGCCGAGCAGACGCTGCCGCTGGACAAGGTGCGTGACCGCGTGATCGCCGCCGTGCATACCGACCGCACCAACCAGGCCGCGGCCAAGCAGGCCGAAGCGCTGGTCGAACGCCTGCGCAAGGGCGAGACGCTGGAGGCCATCGCGCCGGCCGCGCAGCTGCAGGTCAGCCCGCTGCCGACCCTGCAGCGCGGCATGCCGATGCCGAGCGCCGCGGCGAACCGCGTGTTCTTCTCCGCGCCGGTGCCGGCCGAGGGCAAGCCGTCGGTGGGCAAGGTGGAGCTGGCGGCGGGCCGCTACGCCGTGTTCCAGGTCAACAAGGTGACGCCGGGCGACCTCACCAAGCTGCCGCCGGGCCAGTTGGAGACGCTGCAGGGCCAGTTCGCCGGCATGCAGGGCGAAGCCGCCCAGCGGGCATGGCTGGAAGCCGTGCGCAAGCAGTTCAAGGTCACCATCCACGAGGCGCAGCTGTAAGGCGCGCGCCGCGCAGGTGGGAAAGAAGAAGCCCGGCAATCGCCGGGCTTTTTCATGGGCGCGATCTGTTCGGCCTGGCGGCCAATCCGCTGGGCGGGATGGCGCGTCCGGACGAAGTCGCCGCCGCCACGGTATTTCTCGCCAGTCCACGTGCGGGCTTCATCACCGGTACCAACCTGCTGGTGGATGGCGGGCTGACGCGTGGCGTCCAGTTCTAAAGCGCGGACATGAAAAAGCCCGGCTTTCGCCGGGCCTTTTCAATGCGCTGGACGCAGGGCTCAGCCCACGTCGTCCAGGCCGGTCATGCCGAGGATGTTGTAGCCGGCATCGACGTACGTCACCTCGCCGGTGACGCCAGCGGCCAGGTCCGAGCACAGGAAGGCGCCGACATTGCCGACGTCCTCGATGGTGACGGTGCGGCGCAGCGGGGCGTACTGCTCGACGTGGCCGAGGATCTTGCGGAAGCTGCCGATGCCGGACGCGGCCAGGGTCTTGATCGGGCCGGCCGAGATCGCGTTGACGCGGATGCCTTCGGCGCCCAGGTTCAGCGCCAGGTAGCGCACGGTCGCTTCCAGGCTGGCCTTGGCCACGCCCATCACGTTGTAGTTCGGCAGCGCGCGTTCGGCACCGAGGTAGCTCAGGGTCAGCACCGAACTCTGGTGGCCGGTCAGCAGCGGACGCGCGGCCTTGGTCAGCGCGGCCAGCGAGTAGGCCGAGATGTCCTGGGCGATACGGAAGCCCTCGCGGTCCAGGCCGTCGAGAAAGCCACCGGCCAGCGCCTCGCGCGGGGCGAAGGCGATCGCGTGGACCAGCACGTCCAGGCGGTCCCAGCGCTTGCCCAGTTCGTCGAAGCAGGCCTGGATCTGGGCGTCGTCGGCCACGTCCAGCGGCAGCACGATGTCGCTGCCGAACTGCTCGGCGGCCTTCTGCACGCGCGACTTCAGCTTCTCGTTCTGGTAGGTGAAGGCGAGTTCGGCGCCTTCGCGATGCATGGCCTCGGCGATGCCGCTGGCGATGGAGCGTTCGCTGGCGATGCCGGTGATGAGGGCGCGCTTGCCTTGCAGGAAACCCATTTCGTTCTCACAGTGTTGAGCGATCGCCCTAGTGTGCCACGAATGCGGTGTTTCCCATACGGTTGAAGCGACTTTGGGATGGGGTTAGGGCTTCGCGTCGAACGCCAGCACCATGCCCGGTTTCAACACGCTGCCCGCTTTCAGGCCGTTGCGCGACAACAGCGTCTTGACCGGGATGCCGTAGCGCTTGGCGATGGTCCACGCCGATTCGCCGTTGCGCACGGTATGGGTGCGTGCACTGGCCACGTTCTTCTTGCGTGTTTTCGGCGTGCTCGCGGCGGTGTCGTCGTCGGCCTCGGTCACGGTGGTGACCACCACCGTGGGCAGCGGCTCGGCGGCGGCGTTGGCGGCGACCTGGGGATCCAGCGCGGGAGCGAGCAGGGCGCGCTGGGTGCCGTTGGCCTTGCTGGCCAACGCCGGGTTGAGCCGCCCGACCATCGCCGGCTCCAGTTCGCGCTGGCGGGCCCACTGCGCCAGCGAGGCGCCGGCGGGCAGGGTGTGTTCGGTCAGGATCGGCACCGGGCGGTCGAGCGCGGCCATCAGGCCGTCCTCGGCCTGCGCCTTGTCGAGCACGCAGGCCAGGGCGTGCAGCTTCTCGACGTAGGCGTAGGTGACCGGCGACAGGCCGGGCAGCTTCGCCGGCTGGGCATTCTGGGCGTTCATGCCGGCGCGCCGCAGCGACTGCAGCAGCCGGTACTCGCCGGCGTTGTAGGCCATGATCGTCAGCCGCCAGTCGCCGCCGAACATGCCGTACAGCGTCTTCAGATAGCGCACCGCCGCGTCGGTCGAGTCCACCGCCGACAGGCGACCGTCATAGCTCTTGCCCACCGCCACCTGGTGGTTGCGCGCGGTCGTGGCGACGAATTGCCACAGGCCCGCCGGACCGTTGCCGTTGCGTGCGCTGGGGCGATAGCCACTTTCCACGAAGGGAATCAGCGCGAACTCGGTCGGCAACCCCGCTTCGCGCAGCTCATCGACCACATAGCCGAACAGGGGCAGGACGTCGTCGTCCTCATTGGCCATGCGCGCGGGGGCGTGTGAGAAATGCTGCTGCCAGCGCGGGCTGGTCTGGGTGACGTCGCAGCCGGCGTCGGCGCGGCCGGCCAGGAAGGTCTGGAAGATATCGCGGCCGTTGCGGGCGATGGCCGGCACCGCTTCGACCGGCGCCGCGGACAGTTCGGGGACGACCGCTTCCGGCGTGGCCGGCATCGCGGCCGCGGCCTGCGCCGGCGGGGTGTCCTCGGCGGCGTGGCCGAGCAGCGGGCATAAGCCCGCCAGGACCAGGCTGGCCAGCAGCAGGCGCTTCATGCGCGGAAACCGTCTTTCCACTGCCGCAGCCCGGCGAACACCTCGGCCTCGTCCGCCGGCGTCTGGCCGGTATGACGAGCCACCGCCGCCTGGATGCCGGCATCGGCGGTGCGCAGGAACGGGTTGGTGGCCTGCTCGGTGGACAGCGTCGTGGGCAGGGTGGGTCGTGCGGCGTCGCGCATGGCCTGGGCCTCCTGTTGGCGGCGCTGCAGGGCCGCGTTGGCGGGATCGACGTGCAGCGCGAAGGCGGCGTTGCCGAGCGTGTATTCGTGGCCGCAGCAGACTTCGGTCTGGCCCGGGAGGGCGGCGAGGCGGCGCAGGGAACCCCACATCTGGGGCGCGGTACCTTCGAACATGCGCCCACAGCCCAGGCTGAACAACGTGTCGCCACAGAAGAGGCGTCCACTACCCACATAGGCGACATGGCTGAGCGTGTGGCCCGGTACCGCGAGGACCTCGAAAGTCGCGCCCAGCAGTTCGAGCCGGTCGCCATCGGCCACCCGATGGGTGGCGCTGGGGATGCGCGGGTCTTCCGGGGCGTACACCGCCAGCTGCGGCCAGTGCGCCAGTAATTCGGGCACGCCGCCGATATGGTCGTTGTGGTGGTGGGTCAGCAGGACCGCTGCGGGCGTCCATCCCTGCGTCGCGGCAGCGGCCAGCACCGGGGCCGCCTGGCCGGGATCGACGACGATCGCGCGCCCATCCTCGCTGACCAGCGCCCAGATGTAATTGTCCTCGAATGCGGGCAGGGCGCTCAGTCGCATAGAATTGGGACCATGCCTTCCGTGTCGCTCTCCCGTCAAGCCGGCGTCTCATCCTGGTTTGATACAGGGGCGGGACGGGCACTGCTCGACGCCGAGCGGCCCGGCATCCTGAACGGTTTGCGCGGCCGGCCGGCCCAGCCATGGCTATGGATCGGCCCGGGACAGCCCGCCGGCGAGCGGCCCGAGCTGCAGGCCCGCGGTCTCCGGCTGCGGCCGGCCAGCCCGAGCGGCTTCCAGGGCGATCTGCGCTGCGACCTGCCATTGCCGCTGGTGGCCGAGAGCGTCCAGTCCATCGTGCTGCAGCATGTGCCGCTGGCGGCGATCGAGCCGCTGCTGGAGGAATGCGAGCGCATCCTGATGCCCGGCGGCCGGCTATGGGTCTATGCGCTCAACCCCTTCAGCCCCTACCGTCTGCGTTGGCGCCGGCACGGGCCGCAGGTGTTGCAGCCGATGCGCTGGCGCGCGCTGGTGCACAACGCCGGGCTGCGATGCCTGGGCCAGGCGGGGTATCTGGGCACGAGCTGGCGCGTCGAATCCGGCCCGGAGGCCGAAACCGCCGGTTCGGCGCCCTGGCGCGCGGTGTGCGTGATCGAAGCGGAGAAGCGTGTGATCGCCCCGATCGGCCCGGTGCCCAGCGCGGTGAACTGGCGCCGGCCGGTGGCCACCATCTGACATCCTTTCCAGGGGAATCATGAAGTCGATTGAAATCCACACCGACGGCTCCTGCCTCGGCAACCCCGGCCCTGGCGGCTGGGCCGCGCTGCTGCGCTACAACGGGCGCGAAAAGCCGCTGTCCGGTGGTGAGCCGAACACCACCAACAACCGCATGGAGCTGATGGGCGCGATCATGGCGCTGGAAGCGCTGACCGAGCCCTGCGAGATCATCCTGCACACCGATTCGCAGTACGTACGCCAGGGCATCACCGAGTGGATGTCCGGCTGGCTGCGCCGGCAGTGGAAGACCGCCGGCGGCGACCCGGTGAAGAACCGCGAGCTGTGGGAGCGCCTGCACCAGGCCACGCTGCGGCACAAGATCGATTGGCGCTGGGTGAAGGGCCACAATGGCGACCCGGACAACGAGCGTGTCGACCAGCTCGCCCGTGCCCAGGCCGTGGCCCAGCGCCACGCCACCCCCGCCCGCTGAGAACCGCATGCGTCAGATCATCCTCGATACCGAAACCACCGGCCTGGAATGGCGCAAGGGCAACCGCATTGTCGAACTCGGCGCGGTCGAGCTGCTGGAGCGGCGCCCGAGCGGGAACAACTTCCACCGCTACCTCAAGCCGGATTGCGACTTCGAGCCCGGCGCGCAGGAAGTCACCGGCCTGACCCTGGAATTCCTCGACGACAAGCCGCGCTTCGAGGAGGTGGTGGATGAGTTCCTCGCCTATATCGACGGCGCCGAGCTGATCATCCACAACGCGCAGTTCGACCTGGGCTTCCTGGATGCCGAGCTGGCACGGCTGGGCGACGGCTACGGCCGCATCCTCGACCGCTGCACGGTGATCGATACGCTGGTGATGGCGCGCGAGCGCTATCCCGGCCAGCGCAACTCGCTGGATGCGCTGTGCAAGCGCCTGGGCGTGGACAACACGCACCGCCAGCTGCATGGCGCGCTGCTCGACTCGCAGATTCTCGGCGAGGTCTACCTGGCCCTGACTTCCGGCCAGGAAGAGATCGGTTTCGCGCCGCTGGAATCCGAAGCCAGCGGCGGCGCCGGCATGGACTTCAGCGCCGTGGCGCTGCTGCCGCGCCCGCGCGTGCTGGCCACCGCCTCGGAGCTGGAAGCGCACGAGGCGCGGCTGGCCAAGCTGCGCAAGAAGGCCGGGCGCGCGCTGTGGGACGCGCCGGAAGAGATCGCGCCGCCGGCCGTCGCGGCCGGTTGAACGCGCTAGCGCTGCCTCAGTGGCAGCGCACCAGGATGGCGGTGATGTTGTCCGAGCCGCCGCCGTCCAGCGCGGCGGCGATCAGCGAATCCACGCATTCCTGCGCGCTGCATTCCTCGTAGGCGAGGGTATCGGCGATACCGGCGTCGTCCACTTCCTCGGTCAGCCCGTCGCTGCACAGCAGCAGCTGCATGCCCGGGCGCAGTTCGCCGGTCATCGTCGCCACGTTCAGATGGGCCGGATCGGTCACGCCCAGCGCCTGGGTGACCACGTTGCGGTGCGGATGCGCGCGCGCCTGCTCGCTGGTCAGGCTGCCCTGGGCGACCAGTTCCTGCACATAGCTGTGGTCCTGGCTGAGCTGCGCCAGGCGGCCTTCGCGCCACAGGTAGGCGCGGCTGTCACCGACCCAGGCCACCTCGAAGCGGTTGCCCTGCACCCGCGCGGCGACCACGGTGGTGCCCATCGGCAGGGTGTCGTTGCGGCGGCGCGAGGCGCGGATGATTTCCTCGTCGGCCACGCGGATGGCCTGCTCCAGCGGCGTGCCGGCGCGGATCTCGCGGACGATGGTCTCGCGGGCCAGCGCGCTGGCCAGCTCGCCGCAGGCATGGCCACCCATCCCGTCGGCCACCAGCCACAGTCCCAGCTCGCTGTCGCCGTAATAGGTGTCTTCGTTCAGTTCGCGGCGCAGACCGGTATGGGTCAGATGTCCGAATTCGAGCATGGTGCTGGGCAGAAGGGTCTTGGCTGCGAAATTGAACGCCATCATCGCGGCCAGCCGGACATCCGGCAACCTGCACCGCGGCGGCGCGGCGCAGGGTCGCGCGGCGAACGTATCGCTTGTCCGCGCACGCAATGCCCCGTATCATGCACGGCCCCGGTACGCCGGGGACCACCCGGGAAGGTGGCAGAGCGGTTGAATGTACCTGACTCGAAATCAGGCAGGCGTTTATAGCGCCTCGGGGGTTCGAATCCCCCCCTTCCCGCCAGAATCCACAAAGCCCCCGCAAGGGGGCTTTGTTTTGTCCGCAGCCATGCCTTCCGCGCGCGGGGCGCTAGACTGCACCTCTTTCCGTGCATCCGGTAATCGTCATGTCCGAAATTCTTGTGCCCGTGTCCTTCGGTGAGCTGCTCGACAAGATCGCCATCCTGCAGATCAAGTCCGAGCGCATGAGCGACGAAGTCAAGCTGGTCAATGTCCGCAACGAACTGGGCGCGCTGGAAAAGACCTGGATGGCGCACCCGGCCGCCGGCCACGACATCGCGCGCCTGCGCGCCGACCTCAAGGCGGTCAACGAGCGCCTGTGGGTGATCGAGGACGACATCCGCATCAAGGAAAAGGCACAGGCCTTCGACGAGGAATTCGTGCGCCTGGCGCGCAGCGTCTACTTCGAGAACGACGACCGCGCGCGCATCAAGAAGGAAATCAACCTCGCGCTGGGTTCCAGCTACGTGGAAGAGAAGTCCTACGAGGACTACCGGGTATAAGCCTGCCCGACCCCGCGTCCTAGCGGGGATGGTCGGCGCGATAGCGTTCGAAGGCGGCGATGGCATCGTCCACCGTCACCAGCGCCATCACATCGTCGACCTCGACCTTGGTGCCCCAGGCCAGCGCGGCCGCCGGTTTGCCGAGGAACTTGCGCGCCGCATCGTCGTAGCGATCCACGCAGTAGCGGCGGTCCGAGTAAGGGCCGCTGCGATTCGGATTGCTGGCCGCGTGCAGGCCCAGCACCTTGGTCCCCATCGCATTGGCGATATGCATCGGCCCGGAGTCCGGGGTTACCAGCAGCTGCGCGCGCGCCAGCAGCGCCGGCAGCTGCTTGAGGGTGTCCTTGCCGACCAGGTCCAGCGCCGGGGTGTCGAGCTGCGCCTGGATGGCGTCGGCGGTCTCGCGCTCCAGCGCGCTGCGCCCGCCGCACATCACCACCCGCCAGCCCTGGCGGGTGGCGTGGTTGGCCAGGGCGGCATGCCGGTCCGGATACCAGTTGCGGCGTGCGTGGCTGGAGCAGGGCGAGATCATCAGCACCGGCCGGCCATCGTCCGGCCACTGTGCCGCGGCCCATTCCCAGGCCTCCGCGGGCACCGGCAGGTCCCAGCGCACGCTGTCCTGGCGCAGGCCCAGCGGCTCGCTGAAGCTGCCGATGGCATCGAGCACATGGATGCCGGGACGGTCGGGGATGCGTTCGGAGACGAACAGGCCGTGCAGGTCGCGCGAGCGGCTGCGGTCGTAGCCGATGCGGCGGCGGGCGCGCAGGAAGGCCGACAGCACGTTGGCGCGGAACGCCACCTGCATCTGCAGCAGCGCATCGAAACGGCCCAGCGGGGCCAGCTCGCGGCCGAGCGCACGCATGCCGGCCAGGCCGCTGCGCTTGTCGTAGGTGTGGAAGGTCACGCCTTCCAGGCCGTCCAGCAGCTTGCGCCCGACCGGGTCGATCACCCAGTGCATCGGCGCCCCGGGCCACGCCCGCTGCAGGGTCCGCACCAGCGGCACCACATGGGTGACATCGCCGAGGGCGGATAGTCGCAGCAGACACAGGGTAGGGGACGCTGGCGCCATGGTGTTGTTAGACTCGATGGAATGGTTGCCTTCGACGCCACTGAAGCGCTGACGCCGTGCCGCGAGGGCCGCGGATATGGCGCCATTCTGTTCGACCGTCAGCGACTGCGGCAAGCCGATCCTTCGTTGTTCTCGCCCGCGCGCTGGGGCGACAAGGCGCGCCCGGTCGGCGATGGCGGGCGCGGCGGTGCGTGGTTCGTCGATGCGCCGTTCGGGCACTGCGTGCTGCGGCAGTACCTGCGGGGCGGCCTGGTCGCGCAGATCAGCCGCGACAGCTACCTGTGGCAGGGCGCCAACCGCACGCGCAGCTTCGCCGAATTCCGCCTGATGCGCGCGCTGATGGCGCGCAAGCTGCCGGTGCCGCGGCCGTTGGCCGCTTTCTACATGCGCGAGGGCCTGCGCTACCGCGCGGCGATCCTGATGGAGCGCCTGGACGGGGTGCGCTCGCTGGCCGACCGCGCCCTGGTCGCCGCGCATGGCGCGCCGTGGGAGGAGACCGGCCGCCTGATCGCGCGCTTCCACCGCGCCGGGTTGGACCATGCCGACCTCAACGCGCACAACATCCTGTTCGACGGCAACGGCCATGGCTGGCTGATCGATTTCGACCGCGGTGTGCTGCGCATCCCGGCCACCGGCTGGCGCGAGGCCAACCTGTCGCGGTTGCTGCGCTCGCTGCACAAGCTGCGCGGCGAGCGCAGCCGCGAGGAAGTGGACAAGGACTACGCGCGCCTGCGCCGCGCCTACGACCTAGCCTGGAACCGGGGGTATTGAGATGAGCTGGTCGCTGCGCTTCCAGGGGGTGGGCAACGCCTCCGCGGTGGACCTCGGCTCGCCGATGTCCACGATCGAGCGCGACGGCGCGCCCTGGCTGACCATCGACTGCGGCGCCGAGGGCCTGACCGCTTTCGAGGCCGAGTACGGCCATCTGCCGCGGGCGTTGTTCATCACCCATGTGCACCTGGACCATGTCGCCGGTTTCGAGCGGCTGTTCGTCGACAGCTATTTTTCCGAGCGGCGCGGGCAGACCCGGCTGTATGTGCCGGCGACGGTGGTGCCGCTGCTGCATCGCCGCGTCGGCGACTATCCGAACGTGCTGGCCGAGGGCGGGGCGAACTTCTGGGACGCCTTCCAGCTGATTCCCGTCGGCGACGCGTTCTGGCATGACGACGTGCGCCTGGAGGTCTTCCCGGCGCGGCATCACTGGCCGGAGACCGCCTACGGCCTGCGCCTGAAAGGCGCACTGGCCTGGACCGGCGATACCCGGCCGATTCCCGAAGTGCTGGCGCGTTATGCGGACCAGGACGAACTGGTCGCGCATGATTGCGGCCTTCACGGCAACCCGTCGCATACTGGCGTGGACGACCTGGAGCGGGAATATCCCGCCGCACTGCGCCAGCGCATGATGCTCTACCACTACGCCAGCCATGCCGATGCCGACCACCTGCGCGCGCGCGGGCATCGCGTCGCGCGTCCGGGCGAAACGGTGGCATTGGCCGAGCCCAGCGCCGAGCGCCGGCAGCCGGCATGAACGCCCGGCCGCAGGTGGCTGACCTGCCAGCCGTGCGCGACCGCCGCCAACGCCCGTTGCGCGACCTGCGGTTGTCGGTGATCGAAGCCTGCAATTTCCGCTGCGGCTACTGCATGCCGGCCGATCGCGTCGCCGACGATTACGGGCTGGACGCCGCCGGGCGCCTGGACTTCGCGCAGATCGAGACGCTGGTGCGTGCGTTCGTGCGCCAGGGGGTCTCCAAGCTGCGCCTGACCGGTGGCGAGCCGCTGCTGCGCCGCGACCTGCCGGCGCTGGTGGCGCGGCTGGCGGCGATCGAGGGTATCGACGACGTGGCGATGACCACCAACGGCGCGCTGCTCGCCCGCCACGCGAAGGCGTTGCGCGAGGCGGGCCTTGGACGCGTGACGGTGAGCCTGGATGCGCTGAACCCGGCGTTGTTCGCGCGCCTGTCCGGCGGGCGCGGGCGCATCGAGGACGTACTCGCCGGCATCGACGCGGCGGCGGCGGTGGGCCTGCCGGTCAAGCTCAACTGCGTGGTCCAGCGTGGCCGCAACGAGGACCAGGTGCTGCCATTGGTCGAACACTTCCGCGGCAGTGGCCATGTGCTGCGCTTCATCGAGTACATGGACGTGGGCACCTGCAACGACTGGCGGGAGGGCGAGGTGGTGTCGTCGGCCGAGTTGCATGCGCGCATCCATGCGCGCTGGCCGTTGCGCGCGCTGGACGCGCAATATCGCGGCGAGGTGGCCGAGCGGCATGCGTTCGTGGATGGCGGCGGGGAAATCGGCTTCGTCAGTTCGATCACCGCGCCGTTCTGCGGTGACTGCCATCGCGCGCGGGTGTCGGCGGATGGTCATCTGTATACCTGCCTGTTCGCCGGCCAGGGCCGTGACCTGCGGCCGGCGCTGGCGCAGGGCGAGCAGGCGCTGGCCGATACCATAGGCCAGGTCTGGCAGGCGCGCGCGGATCGCTACAGCGAACTGCGTGGCAGCCCGCGCGCCGGTCGTCGGCATGTGGAGATGTTCCTGGTGGGAGGTTGAAGGTGGTCGGATCGAAGCAGGAGCGGCGCGAGCTCACCCATCTGGATGCCGCCGGCCAGCCGGCGATGGTGGATGTCACCGACAAGGCCGTGACCGCGCGCAGCGCGGTGGCCGAATCGCGGGTGCGCTTTCCGGCCGAAGTGGCGCGGCAGCTGCGCGCCGATGCGTTGCGCAGTGCCAAGGGCGGCATCGTGGATGCGGCGGTGATCGCCGGCACGCTGGCGGTGAAGCGGACGCACGAGCTGATTCCGTTCTGCCATCCGCTGCCGATCGACGGTTGTCGCATCGCCATCGACTGGGCGGGCGAGCAGGTGTTGCGGATTGAATGCACGGTGCGCAGCACGCATCGAACAGGCGTGGAGATGGAGGCGTTGACCGGCGCGAGCGTGGCGGCATTGACGATCTACGACATGTGCAAGGCGTTGTCGCATGCGATGACGATCGGGCCGACGAAGCTGCTGGGAAAGCGCGGCGGCCGGCGCGACGTGGGGCGTGCGCCATGAGCGTGGCGGTGCGGGTGCTGTACTTCGCCAGCCTGCGCGAGCGCGCGGGGCATGCCGAGGAACATTGGCGCAGCGACGCGCTGGATCTGGCCGGTCTGTATGACGAGCTGGATGCCCGGCATGCGTTCGGCTGGCCGCGCACGCAGCTGCGCGTGGCGGTGGATGGCGCGTTCGCGGCATGGTCGGCGCCGTTGCGCGCGGACAGCGAGGTGGTGTTCATTCCGCCGGTATCGGGAGGCTGAGCGATGGCGGATTTCTCGCTGCATGCGCACCCCTTCGACATCGAGGTGCTGCGTGCGCCGTTGGCGCATGCGCGGGCCGGCGCCTATGCGAGTTTCGAGGGCTGGGTGCGCGACCATCACGAGGGTCGCGCGGTGGCCGGGCTGTTCTACGAGGCCTACACGACGCTGGCCGAAGCCGAGGGCGCGAAGGTGCTGGCGGAGGCGCGGGCGCGGTTCGAGGTGATCGAGGTGCGCTGCGCGCATCGGGTCGGGGAACTGGCGATCGGTGACCTGGCGGTGTGGGTCGGGGTGACGGCTGCGCATCGCGATGCGGCGTTTTTGGCCTGTCGGTTTGTGATCGACGAGATCAAGGCGCGGGTGCCGATCTGGAAACGCGAGCGGTATGTGGGCGGGGATGCTGGGTGGTTGCATCCTCGCTGAGAGCGCTTGGCTGTTTTGTTGCTATCGCGCGGCGTCCGGGGGGCTTGCCCTGGCGGGGGACGCCAAAAAGCCGCATCCATGCGGGGCTCGAAGGGCGACATCCATGTCGCCCTACGCCCCCGCCAGGGCAAGCCCCCCGGACGCCCGACAGACCGCCGCGACCGGTCAGAAGATCAAAGGGCAGGGTTCGTGCGCGTGCTGGGGGATAGCCCCCCTTTTGTTAAGGGGGGCGCGCCGAAGGCGCGGGGGATAGGCAAGGCGGAAGCCGGGGCCCAAAGTTTTGCTGCGCAAAACTTTGGGGGCGGTCCGCTCCGCGGACACGCCTCATCGCCCTAAAGGGCGATGACCCCGCCGGCTTGCCTCGGCGCCCGCGTCGATCGATACCGTTGCTGCCTTCCGGCCCTGGCGGGATTTTCGACCTAGCGTCGCGAGGGGCCGACGGGGCCACCATAGAGACGAAGCCGCGCCTGGGGCGCGGCTTGGTGAGGTCTGCCGGGCGGGAGTCGTGCGGGACGACTCAAGGACCGCAGGTGGCGACCAGTGCGCGGCATTGTAGCGGCTGGGCGATATCGCCGCCAGCCCGGTGACGACCGGCGCCACGGCCCGCGCCCATTCAAGCTGGCGTGAAGCGCGGTTTCACGACCCCATTGCTAGCGTCGCCGCCGGGTGGTGCAGGAGCAGCGAGACGCCCTCCATCCCCACGGAGACAGGGGCCAGCGGCCGCGCCGGGAAGCGCGTGTCGACAGCAATGGGAAGGGCTGACATGCGTCATCTGCATTCCTCCACATCGCCTCATCGGATAGGTGTCCCGCTCCGGCTATCTGCCGCCCACCCGCGCATCCGTCGCCGCCAGCTGACACTGGCGCTGTGGCTGGCGCTGCCCGCGAGTGCGGCCTGGGCCGACTGCGTGGATGACGGTGCCGGCACGGTCACCTGCAGCGATGTGGTCAATGCCTACAGCGCCGACGGTGCCAGCCAGCTGACCATCAACATCGCGCAGAACACCAGCTTCAACGGTCCGCTCGATGTGTCCAATGTCGATGTCCTGAGCATCAGCAACGGCAGCAGCACGGTGACCGGCGGCAATCTGCAGTCGGTGTCGCTGGTGAACATCCCCAATGGCGTGTTCCTCAACAACGGCAACATCAACGGCACGTTCACCATCTCCGGCGGTGGCAGCCACTTCCTGCTCAACTACCTCGTTGGCGGTCGCTTCAACGGGCCCATCGTGCTCGAAGGAGATGGCAACAACACCATCTACAACTACGGCACGCTCAATCCAACCGTGCAGGTCAACGGCACGGGCGTCACCGTGCTGCAGAACATGTCCAGCGATGGTTCGGAGGCGACGATGAACGGTGGCATCGTCGTCGTCGGCAGCGGCCAGACCCAGATCACCAACGGCGGACGGATCCAGAACGGCTCCATCACCACAGGTTCGGGCAACGACTTCATCAACAACCTGCCCACCGGCACGATCAACAGCGACGTGCTGCAGGGCGATGGCGACGATACGTTCTACATGACCGGTGGCCAGGTCAATCGCGACATCCACCAGGGCAATGGCAATGACTGGTTCTCGCTGGCCGATGGGCAGATCAATGCGTCGATCCTGGCCGAGGCAGGCGCGGACTACCTGGTGTGGCGGGGTGGGTTGGTCAATGCCATCGACATGGGCAGCGAGGACGACCGCGCCGATTTCAACAACCTCACCGACACCCAGCTGCGCGCGATCCAGATCGACGGCGGCACGGGCACCGATTCGCTGTACTGGTTCAACACCCAGGGCACGCGCCCGGACCGGCTGGTCAACTGGGAACTGATCGACCTGCGCCTGAACTCGCAGCTGACGATGGGGCCGGATCTGGTGCTTGGCGACAGTGGCACCGGCGCGGGCACGCTGGCGTTGGACACGAGCAGCATCCTGTTCGCCGGCAATGGCAGTTTCTCGATCCGTCCGGCGCTCACCGGCAGCCACGTGCTGGTGTCCAATGCCGGCACTATCGACCTCACCAACGGCGGCGACTCGGTCAACGACAGCCTCACTGTCGTGGGCGACTACGTCGGCCACGATGGCCTGCTGAAACTGCAGACGGTGCTCGGCGAAGGCCAACCGCCGTCGGACAAGCTGGTGGTCGACAGCGGCAACGCCAGCGGCGCCACGCGCATCGGCGTGACCAATGTCGGCGGCACCGGTGGATTGACCACCGGCGACGGCATCCTCGTGGTGCAGACGATCAACGGCGCCACCACCACGGCCAGCGCTTTCAGCCTTGCCGACCGCGTGGTCTACGGCCCTTACGAATATTTGCTGTATCGCGGTGGCGACAGTTCGACCGATAGCTGGTTCCTGCGCAACGCGATCACCACCGTGCCGCCCACCGTCCCCCCGACGGTGCCACCCACGGTGCCGCCGACCGTCCCTCCGACGGTGCCGCCCACTGTCCCACCGACTGTTCCTCCCACGGTGCCGCCTACGGTGCCTCCGACCGTACCGCCGCCCCCTCCGCCGCCGCCGGTGTCACCGCCGCCGCCGCCACCCCCGACGGTGCCGCCCACGGT
>DJAN01000216.1:8364-8502 GCA_002429615.1 Lysobacteraceae bacterium UBA6001 | reverse complement strand
CGCGCAGTCGCGGCTGAAGCCGCTCCTACAGGCCTACTGCCGGCGCACGCTCTGCACGACGTGCAGGCGCCGCAGGCGTCGCATCACCTCGGCGAGGTGGCGACGGTCGCGTACCTGGATGTTGAAGCGCAGCACCGC
>DJAN01000216.1:0-8165 GCA_002429615.1 Lysobacteraceae bacterium UBA6001 | reverse complement strand
GATGTTGAAGCGCAGCACCGCCGCGTTGAAGTCGCGGTCCAGGTAGTCCACGCGCTCGATGTTCGACTCGCTCTGCGCGATCGCCGCCGCCAGCTGCGCCAGCACGCCGGTGCGGTTCTCCACTTCCACCACCAGCGCGGTGTCGTAGTCGCCGGTGACATTGGAGTCCCAGTCGATCGGCACCCAGCGCTCGGGCGACTTGCGCAGTTCGGCCAGGTTCGGGCAATCCAGCCGGTGCACCACGATGCCCTTGCCGGCTGTGTGGTAACCCATGATCTCGTCGCCCGGGATCGGCTGGCAGCAATTGGCGAAACTC
This sequence comes from Lysobacteraceae bacterium UBA6001, assembly GCA_002429615.1. GTDB lineage: Bacteria > Pseudomonadota > Gammaproteobacteria > Xanthomonadales > Xanthomonadaceae > Stenotrophomonas_A. The sequence goes on along the minus strand of DJAN01000216.1, from coordinate 7,849 downwards.
ACCACGCCACGCTCGCTGCCGTTGATCAGGATCTTTTCCTGCGAATGCTTGGAATGCCCGCCACCGCGCAGCTCGGCGTAGGCCATCAGCGCCTGCGCGGCCTGGGTGGGCATCCAGTTGCCGAGCGCGACATCGGCCAGCAGCGCCTCCAGGCGCGGATAGCGGTGTTCGGCGAGGAACGCATCGAGGCGGCCCTTCGGCAGCCGTTCGAGCGAGGAATCCATCGCTTCCAGCGCGCGGTCCAGCATGCGGTGGCCCAGCTGCACGGCATCCTCGTGCTCCAGCTGCTTGAGCTGGTGGCGGATCGCCGTGCGCGCCTTGCTGCTGACCACGAATTCCAGCCACTGCGGCTTGGGCGTGGCCGAGCGCGCGGTGATGATCTCCACCGTCTGCCCGCTGACCAACTTGGTACGCAGCGGCACCAGCTTCTTGTCCACGCGCGAGGCCACCGCCTGATTGCCGACGTCGGTATGCACGGCGTAGGCGAAGTCCAGCGCGGTGGAATTGCGCGGCAACGCGAGGATCTTGCCCTTGGGCGTGAACAGATAGACCTCGTCCGGGAACAGGTCGACCTTGACGTTGTCGAGGAACTCCAGCGACGAACCGGCGGCGCGCTGCGACTCGATCAGGTCCACGATCCACGCATGCGCGCGGCTCTGCGCGCTGTTGGGCGAATCGCTGCCGAACTTGTAGGTCCAATGCGCGGCCACGCCGCGCTCGGCGATCAGGTCCATCTCCTCGGTGCGGATCTGCACTTCGATCGGCGAGCCGTAGGGGCCAAACAGCACGGTGTGCAGCGACTGGTAACCGTTGGCCTTGGGGATGGCGATGAAATCGCGGAAGCGCCCGTCCAGCGGCTTGAACGTGGCGTGCACCGCGCCGAGTGCGTGATAGCAATCCGGCACGGTGCGCACGACCAGGCGGAAGCCGAACACGTCCATCACCTGGTCGAAGGTTTTGTTCTCGTCGCGCATCTTGTTGTAGATGCTCCACGGGGTCTTGATCCGGCTGACCAGCCGATGCTCCAGACCTTCCTTGGCCAGGCGCTGCGACAGCTGCACCTCGACCTGCGCCAGTGACTCGCGACGCACCACCGGCTGGCTGCGGATGTGCTTTTCGATGATGGCGTGGCGCCACGGATACAGCGCCTTGAAGCCCAGGTTCTGCAGCTCGGACTTGATCAGGCTCATGCCCAGGCGCTGGGCGATGGGTGCGTAGATCTCCAGCGTCTCGCGGGCGATGCGGCCGCGCGCCTCGGTGCTCTGCGCGCCGAGCGTGCGCATGTTGTGCAGGCGATCGGCGAGCTTGATCATGATCACGCGCAGGTCGCGCGACATCGCCAGCAGCATCTTGCGGAAGCTCTCGGCGGCCGCTTCCTGGCGGTCGCGGAACTTCAGCTTGTCCAGCTTGGTGACGCCATCCACCAGCTCGGCCACCGCCTCGCCGAATTCCGCGGCGAGCTCTTCGCGGGTGAGCGGCGTGTCCTCGATGGTGTCGTGCAGGATCGCCGCGATCAGCGACTCCACGTCCATGCCCAGCTCGGCCAGCACCCCGGCAACGGCCACCGGATGGGTGATGTACGGCTCGCCCGACTTGCGGGTCTGCCCGGCGTGCGCGGCGGCACCCACTTCCCATGCGCGGCGCAGCAGCGGGCGCTGTTCGGCGGGCAGGTAGGCCGCGGCGCGCTCCATCTCCAGGACATAGTCGGGTACGTCGCCGGTCGGCGACGACGGCGACACAAGTGCAGCCTGGGCGGAGGGGCCTGGGTTCATGCGGGAAGACTATGCCAGCGCAACGGGTACGGCAAACGCCGAAAAGCAGAACAGCCCGCACCAGGCGGGCTGTTCTGGGGATCGATCCGGAATGTCGCGCGGATCAGTCGTCGTTCTTGGACATGTCCTCGTCGGCGACGACCTCGGCGGCGGCCCACTCCAGGGCTTCACGCTCGGCGCGCTCGCGCTCGGCCTTCTCGACTTCCTCGATCAGCGTGTTGTCGATCTTGCGCGCAGCGATCTCGCGCAGGGCCAGCACGGTCGGCTTGTCGGCCGATTCGCTGTTGTCGAGGGTGGCCTGCACGCCGTTGGCGAGCTGGCGGGCGCGCTTGGACGCCATCATGACCAGTTCGAAACGGTTGTTCACGACTTCCAGGCAATCTTCTACGGTAATGCGGGCCATGCGGGCTCCCGGCGACCGGCTCGGTCGCGCCTTCGAATGAGGGAAAGGGCGGCGATTGTAGGCGCCCCCAGGACCCCGGCGCAAGCCGAGATCATTCAGTTTCCTTTTGAATCAGCCAGTTGCGGCCGGATCATCGGCCAGCAGGGCGGCGATCAGGCCGTCATGGCGCTGCTGCTGGGCCGCCGTGCGCAGCCGGCTGGCGGTGAAGATCGCGCACATCTCGCCGACGGCGGTGTCGAAATCCTCGTTGATGATCACGTAGTCGAACTCGCCGAAGTGCGACATCTCCTCGCGCGCGGCGGCCAGCCGGCGGGCGATGACCTCCTCGCTGTCCTGGCCGCGCTTGCGCATGCGCTCCTCCAGCGCGACGCGCGAGGGCGGCAGGATGAAGACCGCCACCGCGTCGGGCACCTTGTCGCGCACCTGGCGCGCGCCCTGCCAGTCGATCTCCAGCAGCACGTCGCGGCCGGCGGCCAGCTGCGGCTCCACCGACTGCCGCGCGGTGCCCTTCCAGTCGCCATGGACGCTGGCGTACTCGAAGAAGTCGCCGGCGGCGATCATCTCCTGGAACGCCTCGGCCGAGACGAAGTGGTAGTGCTCGGCATGGCGCTCGCCCGGACGCGGCGCGCGGGAGGTGAACGAGATCGACAGCGCGATCTGCGGATCGCGTGCCAGGGTCGCGTTGACGATGCTGCTCTTGCCGGCACCGGAGGGCGCCGCGACGATGTAGAGGGTGCCGCGCATGGGGGTGGGGTTCGGCATTCTGAGAAGGATCGGCACGCCGATCCGATGAAAAGCGGGCGGCCATCTTACACGCGATGGCCTGCCCCCTCCGGCGGCGCCCCCGGATCACTCGATGTTCTGCACCTGCTCGCGGATCTGGTCGATCAGCACCTTCAGGTCCACCGCGGCGTTCGAGGTCCGGCTGTCCACCGACTTGGAGCCCAGCGTGTTGGCCTCGCGGTTGAATTCCTGCAGCAGGAAATCCAGGCGCCGGCCCACCGGCTCGCGCTGCTTGAGCACGCGGCGGATCTCGGCGATGTGGCTGGCCAGGCGGTCCAGCTCCTCGTCCACGTCCAGCTTCTGCAGCCACAACACCAGCTCCTGCTCGGCGCGGCCCGGATCCACCGGGTGCGGCAGGTCGGCCAGGCGGGCGGCCAGCTTGGCGCGCTGGCCGTCGCGGATCGCCGGGATCAGCGTGCGTACCTCGGCGGCGATGCGCTCGATCGCGTCCACGCGCTCGCTGATCGCCGTCGCCAACTTGGCGCCCTCGCGCTCGCGCGCCACCACGAAATCCTCCACCACCGCGTCCAGCAGGGCCAGCGCTTCGGCCTGCAGCACCGCCGGGTCGGCGGCCTCGCTCTTCAATACGCCGGGCAGCTGCAGCAGGTCGGAGAATTCCACCCGCAGGTTCGGGAACTGGCCGTCCAGGCGCTGTGCCAGCGCGCCGAGCTGGGCCACCAGCGTTTCATTGACCGCCAGCGTGGAGCCGCCCTCCGGCGAGCGCAGGCGCACGACCAGATCCAGCTTGCCGCGGCTGATCCGCGCCGACACCCGTTCACGCAGCTGCGGCTCCAGGGCACGCAGTTCCTCGGGCAGGCGCACGCCCACTTCCAGGAACCGGTGGTTGACCGAGCGCAGTTCGCAGCCCAGCGTGCCCCAGGGGGTGATGTGCTCGCCGCCGGCAAAGGCGGTCATGCTTCGGATCATGGCGATCAGCGTCCGGCAAAGCGCGAATGGTACCCTAGCGCACCCCGCACGCCGCCCCTGAAAGGCTTGCCGTGCGCCCGATTTCCGAACGCGGACCTTTCATGACTTTCTCCCGTCCCAGCGGCCGCCAGGCCGACCAGCTGCGCCCGGTGCGCATCGAACGCGCCTTCACCCGCCATGCCGAAGGTTCGGTGCTGGTGAGCTTCGGCGACACCCGCGTGCTGTGCACCGCCAGCGTGGACAACAAGGTGCCGCCGTTCCTGCGCGGCAAGGGCGAAGGCTGGGTCACCGCCGAGTACGGCATGCTGCCGCGCTCCACCCATACCCGTTCCGACCGCGAAGCCGCGCGCGGCAAGCAGGGCGGGCGCACGCTGGAGATCCAGCGCCTGATCGGCCGCTCGCTGCGCGCCTGCGTGGACCGCAACGCGCTCGGCGAACGCACCATCACCCTGGACTGCGACGTGCTGCAGGCCGACGGTGGCACCCGTACCGCGGCCATCACCGGCGCCTACGTCGCCCTGGCCGACGCGGTGTCCTGGCTGCAGAAGCGTGGCGAGATCAAGCGCCATCCGCTGGTGGGCGCGGTGGCGGCGGTGTCGGTCGGCGTCTATCGCGGCGTGCCGGTGCTGGACCTGGACTACGCCGAGGACAGCGACTGCGACACCGACATGAACGTAGTGATGAACGACGGCGGCGGCTTCATCGAGCTGCAGGGCACGGCCGAGGGCCATGCGTTCCGTCGCGACGAACTCGACGCGCTGCTGGCGCTGGCCGACAAGGGCGTGGGCGAGCTGCTGGCACTGCAGCGCGAGGCCTTGCAGGGATGAGCCAGCGCCTGGCCCTGGCCACCCTGGTGGTGCGCGACTACGACGAGGCGCTGGCCTGGTATCGCGACGTGCTGGGCTTCCGTGTGCTGTCCGATCAGCCGCTGGGAGAAGGCAAGCGCTGGGTGGTGGTGGCGCCGCGCAGCGAGGACCCGACCGGGCTGCTGCTGGCGCGCGCCAGTGACGAGCACCAGGCCAGCCGCATCGGCGACCAGACCGGCGGGCGTGTCGGCTTTTTCCTGCACACCGACGACTTCTGGTACGACTACAAGGCCATGCGCGAGCGCGGCGTCGAGTTTCTCGAAACCCCGCGCGAGGAGGCCTACGCCACGGTCGCGGTGTTCCGCGACCTGTACGGCAACACCTGGGACCTGCTGGAGCCCAAGCCATGAGCACGCCCAACACCCTGGTACTGGCCAGCGGCAATGCCGGCAAGCTGGAGGAACTGCGCGCGATGCTCGCCGACCTGCCGCTGCGCATCGTCGCGCAGGGCGAACTCGGCGTGGAGGATGTGCCCGAGACCGGCCTGACCTTCGTCGAGAACGCGCTGATCAAGGCCCGCCACGCCAGCGCTGTCACCGGCCTGCCCGCGCTGGCGGACGACTCCGGCCTGATCGTCGACGCCCTCGGCGGCGCGCCCGGCCTGTACAGCGCGCGCTACGCCGGCAGCCCGACCAACGCCGCCGCCAACAACGCCAAGCTGCTGGAGGCGATGCGCGAGGTGCCGGCCGAGCGCCGCAGCGCGCGCTTCTACGCGGTCATCGTGCTGCTGCGCCACCCGGAGGATCCGCAGCCGCTGATCGCCGAAGGCAGCTGGGAAGGCGAGATCACCTTCGCCCCGCGCGGCGATGGCGGCTTCGGCTACAACCCGGTGTTCTTCGACCCGGTGCATGGCCAGACCGCGGCGGAAATGGATGCCGCCACCAAGAACCGCCTCAGCCACCGCGCCCGCGCGCTGGAAGCGCTGCGCGGGCACCTGCTGCAGCTGAAGGCCTGAACCGCGGCGACGCGGGGACTTGCGTCTCCCGCCGCCGCCCGCATCCTGTCCTTATCCCGCCCGGCGCGGTGCATACCCCGCCCAGCTCTGTTCGACGCCATGCTCATTCCCCCGCCCCTGTCGCTGTACGTCCACCTGCCCTGGTGCGTGCGCAAATGCCCGTACTGCGATTTCAATTCGCATGCGGCCAAGGGCGCGCTGCCGTTCGAGGACTACGTGGACGCGCTGATCCGCGACCTCGACCACGACCTGCCGCTGGTCTGGGGCCGGGTGGTGAACTCGGTGTTCTTCGGCGGCGGCACGCCCAGCCTGTTCCCGCCCGAAGCGATCGACCGCTTCCTGCAGGCCGCCAGCGCGCGGCTGCGCTTCGCGCCGGGGCTGGAGATCACCCTGGAGACCAATCCGGGCACCGCCGAGCATGGCCGTTTCGACCGCTATCTCGCCGCCGGCGTGAACCGGCTGAGCTTCGGCATCCAGAGTTTCGACGACGCCGCGCTGCAGCGCCTAGGCCGCATCCACGACAGCGCCGAGGCCGAGCGCGCGGTGAAGCTGGCGCAGGACGCCGGCTACGACAACATCAACCTCGACCTGATGTACGCGCTGCCGGAGCAGACCCTGGCCCAGGCCGAGCACGACCTGGTCCGCGCCTTCGCGCTGCAGCCCACCCACGTCAGCCATTACCAGCTGACCCTGGAACCCAATACGGTGTTCCATGCGCGCCCGCCCAAGGGCATCCCGGACGATGACAGCGCGTGGGACATGCAGGAACACTGCCAGCAGCTGCTGGCCGATGCCGGCTACGCGCAGTACGAAGTCAGCGCCTACGCCAAGCCGGGCCGGCAGTGCGCGCACAACCTCAATTACTGGCGCTTCGGCGACTACCTCGGCATCGGCGCGGGCGCGCACGGCAAGATCAGCTCCGGCGCCGAGCAGCACGTGCTGCGGCGCTGGAAGCACAAGCACCCGCAGACCTACATGGCCCAGGCCGGCAGCGCGGCGGCGATCGGCGGCGACGAGGTCGTGCCGGTCTCGCGGCTGCCGTTCGAGTACATGCTCAACCTGCTGCGCCTGCACGAAGGCTTCTCGGTCGCCGATTTCAGCGGGCGTGCCGGCGTGTCCGGCGATGCGCTCGCCGCGCCGCTGGCGCAGGCGGTCGAACGCGGTTGGCTGGAGGAAACGGCCACCGGCCACTGGCGCCCGACCGAGCTGGGACGCCGCTTCACCAACGACGTCATCGAACTGTTCCTCGACTGAGCGCCGCCGTCCGTCGGCCCGCAAGGCGCTGGACGTGGCCGGCCTGACAAAAACGTGATACATAGCGCGTTCTCAGGGGGAGAATAGCAGCGCAACGGATGGTCACGTCCGCGTCTTCGTCGTCCACGCATGTCCACGGCCCACTGGCCCACGCGCCGGTGTCCGCGCGTGCGCGCCGTTTGCTGGAAGCGCTCTACACCCAGTACGCGCAAGGCCTGGCCGACCCACTCAAATTGACCCTGGTCAGCCTCGAACGCGAGCTGTTCAGCCACGCCGAGCGCGCGCGCAACAGCCAGATCCAGGCCGACCTGTACGCCGAGATGCAGCACCTGCGCGAGCGCGGTGAGCGTTTCGCGCCGCGCTTCCTGGAAGCGCTGCAGCAGGAACTGGCCTCGCTGTGCGAACCGCGCCGCAGCGCGCCCGCCGCCGATACCGGGAACAGCCAGGCATTCCATGCACTGACCCTGGTCGAGGACACCGAGATCGACCGCGATATCGTCCTCAACGAGATCGCGCGCCGCGAAGCCTCGCGCTGCAACACGCAGCTGCAACTGCTCGGCCAGCGCTTCGGCGTACTGGCCGCCGCGCCCGCCTTTGAACCGGAACACGTCCCGCTCGGCCCGTATGCGGCCTGCCGCGTGCTGCGCGAAGCCGGCGACGTGCTCGGCCTGGCCCTGGACACCCAGCTGATGCTGTACCGGGTGTTCGAACGCCAGGGCCTGGAGCGCTACCTGGAACTGATCGAGCGCGCCAACATCCTGCTGGCGCACGAAGGCGTGCTGCCCGGACTGGTCTACCTGCCCTACCTCGCGCGGCCCAACGCGCCGCGCCGTGGCGTGCGGCCACCGGGCCAGGAGCGTGGCGGCGACGCCGCTGCCGCGCATCCGCA
>DJAN01000081.1 GCA_002429615.1 Lysobacteraceae bacterium UBA6001 | reverse complement strand
CAACGGTCCCGAAAGGGCCCCACCCCCGCAGACCCGACAGACCGCCGCGACCGGATGGGAGAGCGGGTTGGTCACTCCCACGTTCTTGCCCGGCTGGCTTCTTGTGGGAGCGGCTTCAGCCGCGACACTGTCATCGGAGTCCCGATGAAGGACGCTCCCCTATGCCGCATCAGGCCACTCGACCAAAGCAGGGTTGCCAGCGCCGGGTCCGGCAGCGTACAAATTGGCCCAGCCACTGGACAGCCCGTCCAGGTGGGAGGGAACAATGAGACTGAAAGGCAAGACGGCGCTGGTGACGGCGGCCGGGCAGGGGATTGGGCGCGCGACGGCGCTGTTGTTCGCGCGCGAGGGCGCCCAGGTGCTGGCGACGGACATCAATGCGCAGGCGCTGGCGTCGTTGCAGGCCGAGGCCGGTGACGGGCTGCGCACGCAGGTGCTCGATGTGACCGATGCGACGGCGATCCAGGCCCTGGCCGATGCCCATGGCGGTGCGCAGGCCTTCGATGTGCTGTTCAACTGCGCCGGTTTCGTCCACGCCGGCAGCATCGCCGAGTGCAGCGAGCGCGATTGGGCGTTCGCCTGGGAGCTCAACGTCACCTCGATGTTCCGCCTGATCAAGGCGCTGCTGCCCGGCATGCTGGCCAAGGGCGGCGGTTCGATCATCAACATGTCCTCGGCGGCATCCAGCGTGAAGGGCGTGCCCAACCGCTTCGTCTACGGCACCACCAAGGCGGCGGTGATCGGCATGAGCAAGGCGATCGCGGCCGATTACGTCGGCCACGGCATCCGCTGCAACGCGATCTGCCCCGGTACGGTGGAGTCGCCGTCGCTGGAGCAGCGCATCGCCACCCAGGCCGCCGAGCAGGGCGTGCCGGTGGAGACCGTGCGCGCGGCGTTCGTGGCACGCCAGCCGATGGGCCGCGTCGGTCGCACCGAGGAGATCGCGCTGCTGGCGACCTACCTGGCCAGCGATGAGTCGGCGTTCACCACCGGTACCACTCAACTGATCGATGGCGGCTGGTCGAACTGACCCGCCGCGCTTCCCCCTTCCAGGAGATTTGCGATGAAACTGCTGCGTTACGGCCCGAAGGGCCAGGAAAAGCCCGGCCTGCTCGATGCGGACGGCCAGCTGCGCGATCTGTCCGCGCATGTGCCGGACATCGCGGGCGAGACACTGCTGCCGGCGACGCTGGCGCGCCTGGCCGCGCTCGATCCGGCGAGCCTGCCCAAGGTGGAAGGCAACCCGCGCCTGGGCGCGTGCGTCGGCCAGATCGGCAAGTTCATCTGCATCGGCCTGAACTACTCCGACCATGCCGCCGAGACCGGCGCCACCGTGCCGCCGGAACCGGTGGTGTTCGGCAAGTGGACCAGCGCCGTGGTGGGCCCGAACGACGACGTGGAAATTCCGCGTGGTTCGGTCAAGACCGACTGGGAAGTGGAGCTGGGCGTGGTCATCGGCCAGGGCGGCCGCTACATCGACGAAGCCGATGCGCTCAAGCACGTCGCCGGCTACTGCGTGATCAACGATGTGTCCGAGCGCGAATTCCAGATCGAGCGTTCCGGCACCTGGGACAAGGGCAAGGGCTGCGACACCTTCGGCCCGACCGGCCCGTGGCTGGTCACGCCGGATGAAGTGCCCGATCCGCAGAACCTGAAGATGTGGCTGGAAGTCGATGGTCACCGCTACCAGGATGGTTCCTCGGCGACGATGGTCTACAAGGTCGCGTTCCTGATCTCCTACCTGAGCCGCTTCATGAGCCTGCAGCCGGGCGATGTCATCTCCACCGGCACGCCGCCGGGCGTGGGCATGGGCCAGAAGCCGCAGGTGTACCTGCGCGCCGGCCAGGTCATGCGCCTGGGCATCGAAGGCCTCGGCGAGCAGCGCCAGCAGGTGGTGCAGGCATGAGCATCGCCCAGGCGACCATCACCGGGATGCGCGTGCTCGACGTGCGCTTCCCCACCTCGCAGCAGCTCGACGGCTCCGATGCGATGAACCCGGATCCGGACTACTCCGCGGCCTACGTCATCCTCGATACCGACCACGCTGCGCTCAAGGGCCACGGCCTGACCTTCACCATCGGTCGCGGCAACGAAATCTGCTGCGCGGCGATCAAGGCGATGGAACATCTCATCGTCGGCCTGAAGCTGCAGGACATCGCCGCCGACATGGGCGCGTTCTGGCGCCATGTCACCTCCGACAGCCAGCTGCGCTGGATCGGCCCGGACAAGGGTGCCATCCACCTTGCCACCGGCGCGGTGGTCAATGCGGTGTGGGACCTGTGGGCCAAGGCCGAAGGCAAGCCGGTGTGGCAGCTGGTGGCCGACATGAGCCCGGAAGATTTCGTGCGCTGCATCGACTTCCGCTACCTCACCGACTGCATCACCCCGGATGAAGCGCTGGCGCTGCTGCGCGCGCAGGCACCGGGCAAGGCCGAGCGCCTGGCTTACCTGCGCCAGAACGGTTACCCGTGCTACACCACCTCGGCCGGCTGGCTGGGCTACAGCGACGACAAGCTGCGCCGCCTGTGCCAGGAGGCCATCGACGAGGGCTACACGCACGTCAAGCTGAAGGTCGGCGCGAACCTGGACGATGACATCCGTCGCGTCGGCATCGCCCGCGAGGTGATCGGCTGGGACCGCAAGCTGATGATCGACGCCAACCAGGTGTGGGAAACCGACACCGCCATCGACTGGGTCAAGGCACTGGCCTTCGCCAAGCCGTGGTTCATCGAAGAACCGACCAGCCCGGACGACATCGAAGCGCACCGCAAGATCCGCGCGGCCATCACGCCGATCCAGGTCGCCACCGGCGAGATGTGCCAGAACCGCATCCTGTTCAAGCAGTTCATCGCCCGCGACGCCATCGACGTGGTGCAGATCGACGCCTGCCGCCTGGGCGGCGTGAACGAGATCCTCGCGGTGCTGCTGATGGCCGCCAAGCACGGCAAGGTGGTGTGCCCGCATGCCGGCGGCGTCGGCCTGTGCGAATACGTGCAGCACCTGGCGATGATCGACTACCTGTGTGTGGCCGGCAGCGTCGAAGGCCGCGTCACCGAGTACGTGGATCACCTGCACGAGCATTTCGTCGACCCGTGCGTGGTGCGCAACGCGGCCTACCAGGTGCCGGAGGCGCCGGGCTTCTCGATCGAGATGAAGCCCGAGTCGCTGGACACCTATCTGTTCCGCGGCTGAGCACGCTTCGATGATGATCGACGCCCACCAGCATTTCTGGCGCTACGACCCGGTCGCCTACGCGTGGATCGGACCGGGCATGGAAGTGCTGGCGCGCGACTGGCTGCCGTCGGACTATGCGCCATTGCGTGAACGCCACGGCATCGCGGCGACGATCGCGGTGCAGGCACGTGGCGAGGAAGCCGACACCGAATGGCTGCTGGCGCAGGCGCGGGAATATCCGTGGATCGCCGGCGTGATCGGCTGGGTCGACCTGCGTGCCGACGATGTCGCTGCGCGCCTGGCGCACTGGCAGGCGCACGGCCCGCTGCTGGGCGTGCGCCACCAGGTGCAGGATGAGGCCGATCCAGCCGCGTACCTGGCCGATGCGGCGTTCAATGCCGGCGTCGCCGCCGTGCAGCACGCCGGCCTGGTGTACGAGGTGCTGCTGCGCCACGACCAGCTGCACGCGGCGCGCGCGTTCTGCGCGCGCCACGCTGCCGCGCCGCTGGTGCTCGACCATCTCGGCAAGCCGGACATCTCCGGTGATGCGACCGCCTACACGCGCTGGGAGGGCCAGATGCGCGCGCTGGCCGCGCTGCCACACGTCCACGTCAAGATTTCCGGATTGGTCACCGAAGCCGGTCGTGACGCCGAGGGGCGCTTCGACCGCGCGGGCATCCTGCGTCACCTCGACGCCGTGCTTGACCTGTTCGGCGCCGAACGCCTGCTGTTCGGTTCGGACTGGCCGGTCTGCCAGCTCGCCGCGCCGTTCGAGGACGTGCTGGCACTGGCGCGCGACTGGGCCGCGCCGTTGTCGGCCGGCGAGCGCGATGCGATCTTCGGCGGCAACGCCCGCACCCTCTATCTCGGCGCGCTACCTACGCGCTGAGCCGTTACACCGGGAGAACGACATGGATCTGCAACTGCGCGACAAGGTGGTGATCGTCACCGGCGGCGCGTCCGGCATCGGCGCGGCGATCAGCCGCCGGCTGGCCGAGGAGGGCGCGATTCCGGTCGCGGTCGGCCATCACGACGATGGCGGTTTCATCGCCGGACTGCATCCACTGCAGCCGCAGGCCCTGTTCCTGCGCGCCGAGCTGGCCGACGAGGCCGCCTGCCGCGGCGTGGTCGAACAGGTGGTGGCACGCTTCGGGCGCGTCGATGGCCTGGTCAACAACGCCGGCGCCAACGACAACATCGGCCTGGATGCCGGCCGCGATGCCTTCGTGGCGTCGCTGGAGCGCAACCTCATCCACTACTACGTGATGGCGCATTACTGCGAGGCGCATCTGCGCGCCGCGCGCGGGGCGATCGTCAACATCTCGTCCAAGACCGCGGTCACCGGCCAGGGCCGCACCAGCGGCTACACCGCGGCCAAGGGCGCGCAGCTGTCGTTGACCCGCGAATGGGCGCTGGCGCTCGCCGACAGCGGCGTGCGCGTCAATGCGGTGGTCCCGGCCGAGGTGATGACCCCGCTGTACGAGCGCTGGATCCAGAGCTTCGACGACCCGGCCGCGCAGCTGGAAAAGATCACCGCGCGCATCCCGCTCGGTCACCGCATGACCACGCCGGAGGAAATCGCCGACAGCGTGGTGTTCCTGCTCTCGCCGCGCGCCGCGCACACCACCGGACAGTGGGTGTTCGTCGACGGCGGCTATACGCATCTGGACCGCGCGGCCACCTGAGCCGGCGCGGTATCGCATCACCCCGCGGCCATCCGGCGCGCGGTCGCTTTCCTGGGAGGGAAACAACGATGGAAATGATGTCCGGACAGGCCACCGTGGGCCGGGGTGGGGCGCGCGGCGCCTACACCGTCGCCCTGGTGCTGGTGACCAGCCTGTTCTTCATGTGGGGCCTGTCCTATGGCCTGCTCGACGTGCTCAACAAGCACTTCCAGGAAACGCTGCACGTCTCGCACGCGCAGTCGGGCCTGCTGCAGGCGGCCTACTTCGGCGCCTACTTCCTGTGGGCGCTGCCGGCGGCGGCGCTGATGGAACGCTTCGGCTACAAGACCGGCATCCTGCTCGGCCTGTGCCTGTACGCGGCCGGTGCGCTGCTGTTCGTGCCGGCCACCGCCGCGGCCAGCTACCCGATGTTCCTGTTCGCGCTGTTCGTGATCGCCAGCGGCCTGGGCTGCCTGGAAACCGCGGCCAACCCGTATGTGACGGTGCTCGGCCCGGTCGAAGGCGGCGCACGCCGGCTCAACCTGTCGCAGTCGTTCAACGGTCTGGGCCAGTTCGTCGGCCCGCTGCTTGGTGGCCTGCTGTTCTTCCGCGAGCGCGAGGTGGCCGTGGCCGATGCGAGCGACCCGGTACGGCTGGTCTACATCGTCATCGCGGTGGTGGTGGTGGCGATGGCGCTGGTGTTCTGGCGCACGCCGCTGCCGGACATCCGCGAGAAGCAGGCCGATGGCGACGCCGCGCCGCCGAAGGTCAGGCTGCTTGGCCAGCGCCATTTCGTCTTCGCGGTGGTGGCGCAGTTCTTCTACGTGGCCGCGCAGGTCGGTGTGGGCGCGTTCTTCCTCAACTTCGTCACCCGCGGCGGGGCGATCAGCTCGCAGCAGGCCGCCTTCCTGCTCTCGGCCGGCATGCTGCTGCTGCTCGGCGGGCGCTTCCTCGGCACCGCGCTGATGTCGGTGGTGGCGCCGGCCCGCCTGCTCGGGGTGTACGGGGTGGCCAACGTCGCGCTGGTGCTGGTGGCGATCTACAGCAGCAACACCTATCTGTCGATCGGCGCGCTGCTCGGCGTGTTCTTCTTCATGTCGATCATGTTCCCGACCATCTTCGCGCTGGGCGTGCGTGACCTGGGCGCGAGCACCAAGCGCGGTGCATCGCTGCTGATCATGTCGATCGTCGGCGGTGCCATCGCGCCCTATGTGATGGGTGCGGTGTCCGATGCCAGCGGCATCACCCATGCGTTCTTCATTCCCGCCTTCTGCTTCGCCGTGGTCGGCTGGTACGGCTTCGTCGGCAGCCGCGCACGCTAGAATCGTCAGCCATGCCGATCCAAGCCATCCAGAACCGCCGCCTGTACCTGCAGATCGCCGAGCAACTGCGCGCGGCAATCGAGGCCGGTGAGTACCCGCCGGGCAGTCACCTGCCGCCGGAGCGAGAGCTGTCCAAGCTGCTCGGCGTCAGCCGCACCTCGGTGCGCGAGGCGCTGATCGCGCTGGAAATCGGCGGCCTGGTGCGGGTGCGCGTGGGCAGCGGGGTGGAGGTGCTGGCGCCCGCGGAGCAGGACGATGCGCAGGACGGCAACCCGGCGCCGTGGGAAACCGATCCCGAGCTGGCGGCCGAACTGGACCTGGGCCAGGACCTGGAACGCGAGGTGCCGCCATTCGCGCTGCTGGAGGCGCGCCGCCTGGTCGAGCCGGAAGCGGCGGCGCTGGCGGCGGTGAATGCCTCCGACGAGCAGCTGGCCGGTATCGGCGAGGCCTACCTGCGCAACGTGCACGACAACCTCGAACGCTCGCGCACGCATCCGGGCGATCGGCTGTTCCATATCCGCATCGCCGAGGCCAGTGGCAATCCGGCCTATGCGCTGCTGCTGCGGCATCTGCTGGGTCACCGCTACGGCACGCTGTTCCAGCGCCTGCAGGCGCTGTACACGCCGTCGGACATGCCGCGCCGCTCCGAGCATGAGCACAAGGCGATCCTGGACGCGTTGCAGCGGCGCGATGCCGACGGCGCACGCCAGGCAATGGCGGCACACCTGGATGCGGTGATCGCGATTTTCTCGCGCCACTGAGCACTGCGACATCCGGTCGCGCCCGCGTCGGGGACGTGCTTTCTAGAATGTACGCAACGTTTCCGGAGTTCCGCTGCATGAAATCGCTCGTCGCCCTCGTCCTGCTCGTCGCCGGCCTGATGGCCGCCCCCCACGCGCTTGCGCGCAGCTGTGCTTTCAGCGTCGGCAGCAACGACCAGATGCGTTTTGACACCAGCACGATGAAGGTCGCCGCGGACTGCACCGAGGTCGTGGTGACGCTGCGCCACACCGGCACGCTGGCCGCCAAGGTGATGGGCCACAACTGGGTACTGACGCGCACGCCCGACATGCAGGCGGTGGCGATGGATGGGATGCGCGCGCGCTTCGAGGACGACTACCTGGCGCCGGGCGACAAGCGCGTGATCGCGCATACCCAGCTCATCGGTGGCGGCCAGGTGGCCAGCGTGCGCTTTTCCACCAAGGGGCTGCAGAAGGGTGGGGCGTACAGCTTCTTCTGTTCCTTCCCGGGCCATTTCGGCCTGATGCGCGGCACGCTCAGCTTCGGCTGAGCGCACCGCGACGCACGCCGGCTCAGCCGGCGGCGACCACCTGGAAGGCTTCGCGCGCGGCCTTGAGCGTGGCTTCCAGCACGGCGTCGTCATGCGCGCTGGAGACGAAGCCGGCCTCATACGCGGACGGCGCGAGGAACACGCCGCGATCGAGCATCGCGTGGAAAAAGCGATTGAACGCCGGGATGTCGCAGGCGGTCGCCTGGGCGTAGCTCGTCACCTTCTCGTGGGTGAAGAACAGACCGAACATCGCGCCGACCTGGTTGGTGGTCACCGCCACGCCGGCCTCGCCCGCCGCCGCTTCCAGCCCTTCGCACAGACGGGCGGTGGCGAGGGTCAGGTCGCGATGGAAATCCGGCGCCTGGATCAGCGCCAGCATCGCCAGGCCGGCGGCCATCGCCACCGGGTTGCCGCTCAGCGTGCCGGCCTGGTAGATCGGGCCGGCCGGCGCGATCTGCGACATCAGCTCGCGGCGGCCGCCATAGGCGCCGACCGGCATGCCGCCGCCGATGATCTTGCCGAAGGTGGTCAGGTCCGGGGTGATGCCGTAATGCGCCTGCGCGCCGCCCAGGGCAACACGGAAGCCGGTCATCACCTCGTCGAAGATCAACAGCGTGCCGTGGTGGGTACACAGTTCGCGCAGGTGTTCGAGATAGCCCGGCAGCGGCGGGATGCAGTTGGCATTGCCGACCACCGGTTCGATGATCACCGCGGCGATCTCGCTGCCGATCTCCTCGAACAGCGCAGTGGCGCCGTCGAAGTCGTTGTAGCTCAAGGTGGCGGTCAGTTCGCTCAGGCCCGCCGGTACGCCCGGCGAGGTCGGCACGCCGAGGGTGAGCATGCCGCTGCCGGCCTTCACCAGGAACGAGTCGCCGTGGCCGTGGTAACAGCCTTCGAACTTGACGATGCGGTTGCGCCCGGTGGCGCCGCGCGCCAGGCGGATCGCCGAGAGCGTGGCCTCGGTGCCGGAGTTGACCATGCGCACCATCTCGCAGGACGGCACCAGGCGGGTGATGGTCTCGGCCATGGTGACCTCCGCCGCGCACGGCGCGCCGTAGGACAGGCCGTCGCGGATCGCGCGCTCCACTGCCTCGCGCACCGCCGGGTGGTTGTGGCCGGCGATCATCGGGCCCCAGGAGCCGACGTAGTCGATATAGCGGTTGCCATCGACATCGAATAGATAGGGGCCATCGGCACGCTGGACGAAGAACGGCTCGCCACCCACCGAACGGAAAGCGCGCACCGGCGAGTTCACGCCACCGGGGATCAGCTGCTGGGCGCGGGAGAACAGGGCGTGCGAGCGTTCGTGGTTCATCGGGATATCCGTACGGAAAGCAGAAGGGATCAGGCGGGGAAGCAGGCGCGGTAGGCGCGCAGCGCGGCCAGCGGAGCGGGCGCGGCGTAGATGCCGCTGATCACCGCCAGCAGGTCGGCGCCAGCGGCGACCAGCGCCGTTCCATTGTCCGGGGTGATGCCGCCGATCGCCACCCGCGGCACGCCCAGCGTTGCGGCCGCGCTCAGCAGCGCCGGCTGCGCCTGCCGCGTGTTCTGCTTGCTGGTGCTGGGGAAGAAGGCGCCGAAGGCGACATAGCTGGCGCCGGCTGCCACCGCGCGCTGGGCGAGTGCCAGGTCGTCGTAGCAGGACGCGCCGATGATGGCGTCGGCGCCCAGCAGCTCGCGCGCGGCGGCGATGTCGCCGTCGTCCTCGCCCAGGTGCACGCCGTCGGCCTCCACGACCTGCGCCAGCCGTGGATCGTCGTTGACGATGAACGGCACGCCGTGTTCGCGGCACAGCTGCGCCAGGGCCCCGGCCTGGGCCTGGCGGGTATCGGCATCGACGGCCTTGTTGCGGTACTGCAGCCATGCCACGCCCGGCAGCAGCGGCGCGGTACGCGCCAGCAGGCGCTGCGTGTCGGCCTCGTCGGGCGTGATGAGGTACAGGCCCCGGCGGGGCAGGCGTGGGTTCATGGAGCGGCTTCCGATGGGGCGGGCGGGGTGGGACAATGCCGTTTCCCCCGATTGACCTGCGTGATTATCCGATGAGCGACGCAACCGCGACCACCTACCGCAACTGGATGTGCGTCGTCTGCGGCTTCATCTACCGCGAAGCGGAGGGGTTGCCGGAAGAGGGCATCGCCCCGGGCACGCGCTGGGAGGATATCCCCGATACCTGGACCTGCCCGGATTGCGGCGTGACCAAGGACGACTTCGAGATGATGGAGATCGACTGAGGGCGGGCGCCGGGGTAGGGGCGTGCGGCAATGCGGGTGATGGTGGGCTCGACCTTGCCGGTTTGACCTTGTAGGAGCGGCTTCAGCCGCGACGGCGGGATCTGGCGGTCGCGGCTGAAGCCGCTCCTACAGGGGTGAAATCCCGGCCGCAGCCCACCCGCCGGGCTCAATGCATCCGCGTGCGGTCAGGGCTCAGTTCCACCAGCTGCTCGCGGATCGACGCCACGTCGCGCGCCTGCGGGTTGAGCTGCAGGTAGCGCGACAGATCCTGCCGCGCACCATGCCGGTGCTCCAGCTGCAGGTACGCCAGCCCGCGGTCACGCAGGGCTTCGGGCTGGTCGGGCATCAGCTTGAGGATGCGATCGGCGCTGCGCGCGGCGCGATCCCATTGCTCGTCCTCGGCATACACGCCGTGCAGGTTGCGCAGCATGCGTACCAGGATCGCGCGGTGCGGCGCCGGATCGAGAATCTGCAGCAGCGCGCGGTCATCGGGCAGCTCGCCGCCAAGGTGGGGCCGCGCGCGCTCGCGCAGCTCATCCACGCCAAGCGGGCGGCCACCGTTGAACGGGTCCATCACCAGCAGGCCATCGTCCACCGGCAGGCGGACCAGGAAGTGCCCGGGGAACGACACGCCATCCAGCGGGATGCCCAGCCGTCGTGCCACTTCCATCTGCACCATGGCCAGCGAAATCGGATTGCCGAGACGCCGCTCGAACACTTCGTTCAGATAGCTGTTGCGCGGGTCGTAATACTCGTCGTGGTTGCCGGCGTAGCCCAGTTCGTCGAACAGGTGCCGGTTCACCGCCGCCATTTTCAGCGGCCACAGCGCGATCGCGTCGACCTCGGTGCGCAGGTGCTCGACATGGCTCTGCACCAGCGTGTCGTAGAGATCCGCATCCAGCCCCGGGTATTCGTCGCGCGCGATCAACAGCGCGGTGGACAGCAGCGGCAATGCGTCGTCGTCCAGCTTCGCGAGGGTGGTCCAGCTCGGCAGTGTCAGTCTATCCCCCATGGCCCAAAGACTGCGGCCAAAAGCGCGGGGGTTCAAGTCCGGCACGTCCCGACAACGGCGTCGGGCGAGATGGTTCAGGGAGCGGTGGGAATTCCCGGGCCGAAGGTCAGCTCGGCACCGTCCACCAGCTGCAGCCGGCTGGCCTGGCCGGCATCGAGTTCCAGCACGTAGCGCGCCGCGCCCTTGCTCGGATACGGCGGGCAGCCATCGCCCAGCGTGCAGGGCGGCACATCGCGCTGCTGCGACACCAGCCGGCGCTGGTTGTCGAAATACAGGATGTCGAGCGGAATCTTGGTGTTCTTCATCCAGTACGCCTGCGGTTCCTCGCGCTCGTGGATGAACAGCATGCCGTGGTCGGCGTCCATCTGGTCGCGGAACATCAGGCCGCGGGCGCGGGTGGCATCGTCCTGCGCCAGCTCCACCTGGTAGCGCTGCCCGCCGAGCTCGACCCAGTGCGAACCGGCGCTGGCACACCCGGCCAGGGCGAAGATCGAGGCAAGCGCGAGCAGGCGGAACAGTTTCATGGGCGGCGAGGGAGAAGGAAGGGACGGCGCACCATCGGCGATGGCCGATGCGTCGTCAAGGTCTCGGTAAATCAACCGCCCGCACCGCACCTGCCGACAGCCCGCTCTTGGTTCCGGTCGTCCTGATGCGTGAGGGTGCCCGGGGGCGATGCCGTGCCGGGGGCGTGAGGCGACAGGACGTCGCCTCACGAGCGCGAGGCCAGGGATGGCCGCTTTCGGCGTCCCCCGGCAGGGCATCGCCCCCGGGCGCCGCGCGATCAAGACAGAACAGCCGAGAACCAAAGAACTCAAAGAACGACCGGCGGCTCCCCACCCACGATCACCACATCCGCCCGCCGCCGCGCGAACAGGCCAACGCACACCACGCCGGGGATCTGGTTGAGTTCGCGCTCCAGCGCCACCGGATCAGTGATGCTGAGGTGGTGGATGTCGAGCACGACATTGCCGTTGTCGGTGACCACGCCCTCGCGCCACGCCGGCTGGCCGCCGGTGCGGGCCAGGATCTGCCGCGCCACCAGGCTGCGCGCCATCGGGATCACCTCCACCGGCAGCGGGAACTTGCCCAATACCGGCACCTGCTTGCTCGGATCGACGATGCACACGAAGCGCTCGCTGGCCTCGGCGATGATCTTCTCGCGCGTCAGCGCCGCGCCGCCGCCCTTGATCAGGCACTTGGCCGGGTCGCACTCATCGGCGCCGTCGACGTACAGCGACAGGTTGCCGGTGTGGTTGAGGTCCAGCACCTCGATGCCGTGCGCGCGCAGGCGTTCGGTGCTTTGGTCGGAACTGGACACCGCGCCCTTGATGCGGTGGCCGATGCGGCCGAGGGCGTCGATGAAGTAGGCCACGGTCGAGCCGGTGCCGACGCCGACGATCATGCCGTCCTGGACGTATTCGATGGCCTTTTCGGCGGCCAGCCGCTTTGCTTCGGACATGTCGGGAATCCGCGAGAGAAAACCAGGGGGCGCGCCGTTACTCCAGCGATAGCAGGAACTTCCACTGCGCCGCGGTGACCGGCAGGATCGACAGCCGGTTGCCACGCGCGATCAGCGGGAAGCCTTCGCCGAGCGCATCGGCGTGCTGCTTGATCTCGTCGAGCGGGATCGTGCGCTTGAGCTTGCGCTCGAAGGCCACGTCCACCAGCAGCCAGCGCGGTTCCTCGCGCGTGGCCTTGGGGTCGTGGTAATCGGACTTGGGGTCGAACTGGGTCGGGTCCGGGTAGGCCGCGCTGGCGACCGTGGCCAGCCCGACGATGCCCGGCACCTGGGTGTTGGAGTGATAGAACAACACCCCGTCGCCGACCTGCATGCCGTCGCGCATGAAATTGCGCGCCTGGTAGTTGCGCACCCCGTTCCATGGCTCGGTGCCGACGTGCTGCAGGTCGTCGATGGAAAAGGCGTCCGGTTCGGACTTCATCAGCCAGTAGCGCTTGCGGGCGGTCATGCGGGAACGGTCTGGATCAGGTGGGTGGCGTGTTCGGTGCAGATCGCGTCGAGCGGCACATCCCAGGAGGCGACCGCCAGCGCGGGCACTTCCTGGACGCCGAAGCCGACGCCGACCAGCCAGGGCGGTGCGGCCTGGCGTTGGCGGAAAGCGAAGCTGCGATCATACCAGCCGCCTCCCATGCCCAGCCGGCCGCCGCCGGCGTCGAAGCCCACCAGCGGGGCGACGACGAGGTCGATCTGCTCGGCCGGCAATGCCAGCGCAGGGTCGATGTCCGGCTCCGGAATGCCGTAGCGGTTGGGTTTGAGCGCCTCGCCCGGACGCCACGGCGCGAACCGCAGCACCTCGCCGTGCAGCATCGGCAGGCAGTAGCGCACGCCGGGCGGCAGGCTCAGCTGCCAGCGATGCAGGCCGATCTCCCCGTCCATCGCCCAGTAACCGGCCACCAGGCCCGCGCGCGGCGCGAACGGCAGCGCAAGCAGGCGCTCGGCGAGGGCATCGGCGGCGGCGATGCGGGTCG
>DJAN01000250.1:561-4868 GCA_002429615.1 Lysobacteraceae bacterium UBA6001 | reverse complement strand
GATCACGGTCGCGGCTGAAGCCGCTCCTACCCTTGCGCAGCCGATTGGCAGGCCGCCTGATGGTCCGCTAGCGCAGCAACAACCCCACGATATCCACCATCGCCTTCGCGAACAGCGCCAGCAGCACGACATACGTCACCGCCGCGGCCTGGAAATGCACCCGCGTTGCCAGCGGCAACCCGTGCCCCACGCCAGTGAACCCCAACCGCCCCACGCCCAGCACGCAGCGCGGCCACCAGTCGATGCGGCGGATGCCCACCGCGGCCAGCCGCTGCGGCTCGGCCTGCGCCAGCCGCAGCAGCGCGCGGTGCGCGAACATCACGTTGACCGTCGCCAGCACCGACAACAGCGCCAGCAGTCCCTTGTACTCCCGCAGAAACGCCTCGAAGCCCATCGCCCGCATCCACGCCGATCCGCGCCCAGCCTAACGCTTCCGCTCAGCGCGGTGTGTCGATGCCACGCCCGGTGGCCGCCCAGTAGATCGCGCCGTACAGGTGCCCGAGATACAACGCGTCGTCATACGCTTCCGGCGGATGCCCCAGCGCGGTGGCGAAGACCCGGCCGCCCTCGAACGTGTGATACCACGCCACCGGATGGTGCCGGCCCATGCCCTTGGCGACCTGGCCCGGCCAGATCGCGGTGGGATCGTAGCTGCGCTCGTCCACTTCCATCACCACGTGCAGGTCATCGCTGTAGGGCGGGTCGTACTCGTACCACTCGTCGCTCCACAGCCAGCGCCTCGGCAGGCCGGCGGTGGCCGGGTGGGTCGGGTCGACCACATCCACCATCGCCGTCTGCAGGTAGGGATGGGTGCGGAAGGAACGCCCGATCATCCGGTCGTACCAGTCCCAGTCGCCCTTCTTGATGGCGAAGGCCTTGTGCACCGCGACCACGCCGCCACCGCCACGCACGTACTTCTGGAAGTTGGCGCGGCGCGCGGGGTCGAGGTCGCTGGCCGGCGAGTTCAGCAGCACGATCGCCTGGTATTGCGAGAGGTCGCCATCGAAGGCGCGTCCGTCCCAGTCCCACGTCAACGCGAAGTCATGCCGGCGCGCCATCCGCTCGAACTGCGGCTTGGCCACCGGGATGTAGTCGTGGTGGTATTTGTTGGGGATGGCGGCCACCAGCACCTTGAACTGCTGGGCCAGGGCCGGCGTGCAGACAAGCCAGAAGCAGGCCAGCAGCATCAGGCGTTTCGCGATCATCGGGCGCTCCCGCATGAGGTGGCCCGCAGTCTAGCCAGCTGCGCCGTACCGCGACCGGGGCAGGCCGAATTTTCATGGCTGCCGCGCGACACGGCATAGCGCCGCTACAGCCAGCCCTTCTGCCGTGCCAGGCGGTAGGCCTCGATGCGGTTGGCGACGCCGAGCTTGCCGATGCATTCGGACAGGTAGTTGCGCACGGTGCCGTGCGACAGGCCGAGCACTTCGGCGATCTCGCTGGCCGAGCGCCCCTCGCCGGCCAGCCGCAGCACGCCGCGCTCGCGCTCACTGAGCGGATCGGCTTCGGCCCAGGCTTCGGCGGCCAGCTGCGGGTCGATGGCGCGCCCGCCGCGCGCGACCTGGCGCAGCGCGTCGGCCAGTTGTTCGGCGGGCGCGTCCTTCAGCAGATAGCCGCCCACGCCGGCATCCAGCGCGCGGCGCAGGAAGCCCGGTCGCGCGAAGGTGGTGACGATCACCACGCGCACCGGCAAGCCCTGGCGCTGGATGCGCTGCGCCAGCTCCAGCCCGGTGAGGCCGGGCATCTCGATGTCGGTGACCAGCAGGTCCGGTTGCAGGCGCTGCAGTTCACGCCATGCGCTCTCACCGTCGCCGGCACTGCCGACCACGCTGATGTCCGCTTCCAGGCCGAGCAGCGCCGCCAACGCGCCGCGCAGCATCGCCTGGTCCTCGGCCAGCAGTACGCGGATCATCGCGTCCATCCCCTCATGGCGTGGCGCGCACGGTAGCAGAGGTTCCCGTGGGCGTGGGCGCGTCGATGTCGATGCCGGCACGCGGCCACGGCAGCCGCGCCTGCAGCTCGGTGCCGGCGCCCGGCCGCGCGTCGATGCGCAGTTCACCGCCCAGCGCGCGCAGGCGTTCGCCCATGCCCTGCAGGCCATTGCCCGGCACGATGTCACCGCCACGACCGTCATCGCGCACGCGCAGCAGTACCTGCTCACGCGTGCACTCCAGCACGATCCACACCTGCCGGGCCCGCGCGTGGCGCTGAATGTTGGTCACCGCCTCGCGCACGGTCAGTGCCAGCGCCGTTTCCAGCGTGGAAGGCAACGGCATCTCGGGCGGGGTGTAGTGCAGCAGGATCTGGTCGCTCTCCAGCAGCAGGTGCGCCGAGGCCAGTTCGGCGACCAGCTCGGCGGCGCGGATGCCGGTCACCGCGCGCCGCACCTGCGCGAGTGCATCGCGGGATACGCGCGCGACCTCCTCGATCTCGTGCCGCGCGCGCGCCGGATCGCGCTCGACCAGGCGGCCGGCGAGATCGGCCTTCAACGCCACCAGCGACAGCGTATGGCCGAGCAGGTCATGCAGGTCGCGGCCGATGCGCTCGCGCTCGGCCACGCCGGCCAGCCGGCGCACTTCGTCGTGGCTCAGACGCAGCGCGTTGTCGGCCTGGTGGCGGCGCTGGATGCTGATGTTCATCAGGCCCACGGCCAGGCTCACCATCACCACGCTGAAGAGATAGACCCAGGGCCAGCCGATCCACGTCCACATCGCGCAGTAGGCGGCCAGGATGCCGAGCATCCACAGCATCGCGCGCTTCGGGCGCGCGACGAATGCGAGGAAGGCGCAGGCATAGACCAGGTAGCCCTGCGCGCCCGGATTGACTGGCGTCAGCGCGAAACCCAATGCGGCAATGCCCAGCGCACAGGCCAGCAGATGGCGACGGCTGCGGTAATAGGCGTGGTGATACAGCGCCAGGAACACCGCATAGCTGCCGAGCGTGGGCCACAACCAATGTGGGAAGGCCGCGGTGTTGAACATCGGGGTGAAGAAGATCCACACCGACCACGCCAGCATCAGCAGCGGGAACCAGGTACGCCCGCCCGTGCCGCCGGCGATGCGCAGGCCGACCAGCGAGTCGGGCGTCGGTTCCAGAAAAGCGGGCATGTGCGAGGTCCGGGTCATTCGCGGCGCAGGCGGCGCTGCGCGAGCAGCAAGCATAGCGCCGCGATCGCCAGCGGCACCGCGACGTGGCCCCACGCCGCGCCCTGCGCCGGCAAGCCCACCGCCATCCGTGCCAGCTGCCCCAGGTGCCAGGCCGGCCACAGCGGCGCCAGCGTGGAGAACACCGGCGGCAGCACCGACAACGGCATCCACAGCCCGGACAGCAGCGACATCGGCAGATAGACCAGGTTGACCACCGCCGGCGCGGCGCTGGCCGGCGCGAAGCTACCCACCAGCAGGCCAAGCGCGCAGAACGGCAAGGCGGCGAACACGCCGACCGCCAGCAGCGCGCCGGCCTGCATCGGCGCGAGCTGCACACCACCGAACAGCGCACCGGCAACGATCAGCAGCGTGGCGATGGTCGCCGCGAACACCATCGCCATCGCCACCCGCGCCAACAGCCAGGCCGCGGGCGGCGCAGGCAGCGCGCGCTTGAGCGTGAGCAGGCCGCGCTCGCGGTCCAGCGCCAGGCCGATGCCGAAGCCGAACAGCCCCGGCGCCATCGCACCGAACACCGTATAGCTGGCCAGCAGCGGCACCGAGGCCTGTGCATGCCCCAGCAGCACGCCGAACATCAGGTAGAACACCAGCGGGAACGCCAGCGAGGGCACCACGAAGGCGGGGGTACGCAGCACGCGCAGCAGTTCGCAGCGTGCTTCGGCCAGGTAGATCGGCCACTGCGGTGCGTGGAGGGATGAAGGGTTCATGCGGCCTCCGCTTCGCGGGTGAGATCGAGGAAGGCGTCGGCCAGGCCGGCGCGGCGGACTTCCAGTGCGGTCAACGCGGGGTCGGCGGCCAGCAGCCGCGCGACCACGCCTTCGGCCGGTTCGGCCTGTATCTCCAACCCGGTCGCATGCGTCACCACGGCTTGCACGCCGGGCCAACCCGCGACCTCGCCGGCCGCCACGACGGTGCGGCAGCGCACCGTGGTGCGCGCGACGCGGCTGCGGATGTCGTCGATGCCGCCCTCGGCCACCACCGTGCCTTCGCGCATCACGATGACGCGGTCCGCCAGCGCTTCGGCCTCCTCCAGGTAATGCGTGGTCAGCAGGACGCCACAGCCCTCGGCCACCATCTCGCGGATCGATTGCCACAGCCGCTGGCGCGCTTCGATGTCCAGCCCGGTGGTCGGTTCGTCGAGGA
>DJAN01000250.1:0-251 GCA_002429615.1 Lysobacteraceae bacterium UBA6001 | reverse complement strand
TGCTGGCCGCCGGAGAGCTGGCCGTAGCGCCGCTCGAAGATGTCCTCCAGGCCGGCCAGCGCGATGCAGTCGGCGCTGCTGCGGGGCGACGGGTAGTAACGGCGGGTGAGGTCGAGCAGTTCGCGCACGCGCAGCATGTCCGGCAGGCCGCAGGCCTGCAGCATCACGCCGACGTCGCGGCGCGCGGCGCGGTCTTCGGCGGCGGCGCCGGAGAGCAGCGCCTGCCCGGCATCGGGCCGCAGCAGGCCGAG
>DJAN01000082.1:340-43447 GCA_002429615.1 Lysobacteraceae bacterium UBA6001 | reverse complement strand
GCCCGCCGCGCGATCCCGAAGGTGGCGGCGCCCCGCCGCGCGGCGAGGAGCTGCGCCTGTATGGCCGCAACGCGGTGCTGGCGGTGTTCCAGCGGCGCCCGTCGGCGCTGCGCAAGCTGTATCTGTCCGAGGCGATGATTCCGAAGCTGCAGCCACTGCTGAAGTGGTGCGTGGCCCATCGCGTCGGCTATCGGGTGGTGGAACCGGGCGATCTGGACAAGCTGGCCGCCAGCCAGCATCACGAAGGGGTCGTGGCGGACGTCCTGCGCGAGCCGATCCCCGCGCTGGCCGACTGGCTGACGATCCTCAGGCCCGGCCCGAAGCTGCTGCTGTGGCTGGATGGTGTCGGCAACCCACACAACTTCGGCGCGATCCTGCGCTCGGCGGCGCACTTCGGCGTGTCGGCGATCCTGCTGCCCGAGCATTCGCCGCTGGCGCTCTCCGGCGCCGCCGCGCGCGTGGCCGAAGGCGGCGCCGAGGCGGTGCCGCTGGTGCGCCTGCCCAAGGCCGCGCAGGCGGACGAACTGTTGCATGACGCCGGCTTCGTGATGGCCGCGACGCTGGTGGAGGGCGGTAACGACCTGTTCGCCACGCGCCTGCCCTCGCGGCTGGTATACGTGATGGGTGCCGAAGGCGAGGGCATGGACCGCAACCTGGCCCAGGCCTGTGACATGCGGCTGTCGATTCCCGGCTCGGGCGCGGTGGAAAGCCTCAATGTCGCCAGCGCCACGGCCGTGCTGCTGGCCAGTTGGCGCGCGCGGGTGCAGGCGGGCTGACGGCATGCGGCGCGGCCCCGTGCTCACGCTGCTGTGCCTGCTTGCATGCGGCACGGCGTGGGCACAGGACGCTACGCCTACGCCTACGCCTACGCTGACGCTGTCAGAAGGCGCGCTGCGTGGTACGCGCGAAGCCGATGGCAGCCTGGTCTTTCGGGCCATTCCCTATGCCGCGCCGCCCGTGGATGGGCTGCGCTGGCAAGCGCCGCAGCCCGTAGCGCCCTGGCAGGGCGAGCGCGATGCGACGGGCGCCGCACCGGCGTGCGCGCAGCCTGCGTTGGGCTGGAACGACGGCATCGCGGCCAGCAGTCGCGAAGACTGCCTTTACGTGGAAGTGCAGACGCCGACCCTGACGCCGACCGCACCGCTGCCGGTGATGGTCTGGCTGCATGGCGGCGCGAACGTGGCGGGCGGTGCGGCAGGTTACGTGCCTTCCGCGCTGGCGGCCGAGGGCGTGGTGCTGGTGACGGTGCAATACCGCCTGGGCGTCTTTGGCTTCCTCGCGCTGCCGGAACTGCGCGACGCACGAGGTCATGCCGCGGCGAATTTCGCCCTGCAGGACCAGATCGCCGCGTTGCGCTGGGTGCGTGAGCACATCGCGCGGTTCGGTGGTGATCCTGCGCGCGTCACCTTGTTCGGCCAGTCCGCTGGCGCGCAGGACGTGGGCCTGCTGATGGTGGCGCCCGCCGCGCGCGGCTTGTTCAGTGCCGCGCTGGCACAGAGTGGCACCGCCGCGTTCGGCATGCCGGCGCGCCCGCTTGCCGAACACCAGCGGCTCGGTGGCGTGATCGCGCAGCGTGCGGGTGTCGCGCCGGGGCGCGGGCGCCTGGCGGCATTGCGTGTATTGCCGGCGGCGACACTCATCGCCGCGGCGCAGGGCGTGGAGGTGTCGGCGCTGGATGACAGTGGCTATATCTGGCTGCAGCCGGTGGCCGATGGCACGGTGCTGCCTGAAACCCCGCAGGCGGCACTGGCGCGTGGTGCACAGGCGCCGGTGCCGCTGTTGATCGGCAGCAACGCGCGCGAATTGACGTTTGGCGACGGCGAAGCCACTGCGCGCGCACGCCTGCGCCGCGACCATGCCGATGTCGCCGAGCGCGTGCTGGCGGCAGGCGCCGCGCACACGCCGCCGGCTTACGGCGATGCCGCGATGTGGCTGGCGACCGACCTGGGCTTCCGCTGTCCGGCGTTGTACGTCGCCGGTCGCCAGGCCGCGCGCGGCGTGCCGGTGTGGCATTACGAATTCGATCTGGCCGCGCCGGGCGCGCAGGTCGCGCACAGCGCGGAGCTGCCATTCGTGTTCCAGGCCTTGCCGGTGGCGCAGGGCGAAGCGAAGCCCGTCACGCTCACGCGCTATTGGGCCAACTTTGCCCGCACCGGCGATCCGAACGGCGACGGCCTGCCGCCCTGGCCGGCGTATTCGCCCGGGCGCGAGAGCCTGCGCTTCAGCGCCGAAGGCGTGACCACGGTGCGGAATCTGCGTGGCGGTGCCTGCGACGCGTTGCGTTGGCCTTAGGCCATCAGCTCAGCGCATCGGCTCGAACCGCACCGCCGCACCGCCGCTGCCGGCCAGCGTGAGCGTCAGCGGTGCCGAGCTCGCCGCTACTTCCCGGGTCTGCACCTCCACCCGGTCCGGGGCCGCGCCGTCGAGATAGAGCGTCGCGCGCCAGCGCCCCGGGCCGAGGAAATCCAGTGGCAGCCGCAGCGTGCGCGGCTGTTCGTTGGTCATCGCGCCCACGTACCAGTCGTTGCCATGGCGCCGCGCGACGACGATGTGCTCGCCGATGACGCCTTCCGGTACCCGCGTCTCGTCCCAACTCGCCGGCACGTCGCGCAGGAACTGCACGCCTTCCGCGCCGGCATAGGCGTCCGGGCTGTCGGCCAGCACCGCGAACGGACTTTCGTAGACCACATACATCGCCAGCTGCTGCGCGCGCGTGGTCATCACCAGCGGCGCGTCGTTGCGGGGCTTGAACTGTGCGGGCGTGACATTGCGCATGCCGCCCGGCGTGTAGTCCATCGGGCCGAGCAGCATGCGGGTGAAGGGCAGGGTGAGGTTGTGGCTCGCGGTCGCGCGCGTGCTCCACTTGTTGTATTCGGCGCCAAGCACGCCTTCCTGCGTCAGCAGGTTCGGATACGTGCGCGACAGGCCGGTGGGGTGGTAGGCGCCGTGCAGGTCCACCAGCAGGTGATGCGCGGCCGCGCGCGCGAGCAAGCGGTGATAGAAGTCCACCATCTGCTGGTCATCGCGGTCCATGAAATCGACCTTGATGCCCTTGATGCCGAGCTGCTCGTACCAGGCCAGGGCCTGGTCCATGTGCGCGTCGAGCGCACGCCAGTGCGCCCACAGCCACAGGCCCACGTCGCGCTCGCGCGCGTAGGCGACGACGGCGGGCAGGTCGAGCTGCGCGATCGGGCGCAGGATGTCGGCGTCCTGGTGATACTGCCCATCGCCAGTGCTGCCGTGGTACCAGCCATCGTCGATCAACATGTATTCCAGGCCCAGCGCATGCGCGTGATCGACATAGCGCTTTACCGACGCGGTACTGGTGGTGACGCCGGCGGCCACGGCATCGGGCGCGCGCCAGCCCGACCACCAGTCCCAGGCGGACTTGCCCGGACGGATCCACGAGGTGTCGGTGATCGTGCCCGGCGGGTTGAGGTTCTCGATCAGCGTGGACGGAATCAGCGCGCCGGGCTGCGCGGCCAGCATCACCACCCGCCAGGGCGTGGCGAAATCCTGACCGCCGGCGGCGTAGGACACCGCCAGCGCAGGATCGTCCAGGCGCGTGGACAGCTTGGCCACCACGCCGAGCGCGCCGCTGTCCGGGCCGGCGAGATACAGCCCGGCGTAATCGCGCAGGTCGGCCTCCGCGATCGCCAGCGTGGTGCCCTTCGCATCGGCCTGGCAGACCAGCGGCAACTCGATACGGTTGTGCGAGCGCAGCCGCGAGGCGGCGATGGGGTCGAACTCGCCCTCATGGCTGGTGCCGAAATGGCCGAGGTTGAGCGACCAGCAGGAATAGTCGCCGGCGAAGGCGAAGCCGGTCAGTTCATCGCGGATGCGCACCTGCGTCGCCTTCGGAAGGACATAACGAAACGCGATGCCTTCATCGTAGGAACGGAATACCACGTCCATGCGCGCGCCCTGTGGATCGGCCAGTGCGACGCGCAGCTCGCGATAACGATCGCGTGCCTGCCTGGTCTTGCCTGCGGGCAGCGTGTAGGTGCTGTCGTGCGTGCTTTGCTTGCTGCCCTGCAGCACCCATTGGCGCGATTTCGGTGCGCCTTGTTCGAGCAGCCCGAGCGTGGAAGGCGCGATGATCTCGCGACCGTCGTACAGCACGCGGTAACTCGGCTGGCCCGCATCGGACAGCGAGAACTCCAGCGTGGTGTGTTGTTCCGGCGAGGAAATCCGCAGGGTTTTCGCCTGGCAGGCGAAAGCGCAGGCGAACACGACAGGCAACAGCGCGACAGCCAGGCGATGCGATCCGGACACGAACATTCCCTCCCAGGAAGCTGCCGGCGCGGATGATGCGCCGGACGTGTCGGATAACGTTACCTGCTTCTCCGTCGCGCGATATCTGCGCGCAACGAGGCGGCAGAAACGTCACGCCCTAAAACGTGACGTTCCCCATCCCACCTGTAGGAGCGGCTTCAGCCGCGACCCCTCAAGCCCGCTTACTCGCTCGGCGGCACCGTCGCCTTCGCCTCGCTGCCGAAGCCGCCGTCGGCCTCCGCGGCGAGATAGGCGAACACCGCATACGCGGCCACGTTCTGCGCCAGCGCCTTCGGGTCGATCTTGTCCAGCGTGTCGTCGGCGGTGTGGTGCAGGTCGAAGTAGTCCGTGCCGTCCTGCGCCAGCCAGCCCCACGCACCGCCCTTGGCGGCGATCGGGCCGATGTCCGGGCCCGGGCCGCCCTTGGCCGGCATGTACTCGATGCCCAGCGGCGCCAGCACCTCGGCGATCTGCTTCGTCGCGTCACGCGAGCCGTCCGCGTTGCCGGAGCCGGTGTTGAAGCCGTAGATGCGGCCGGCGCCGAAGTCGCTCTCCGCGCCGATCTGGTGCAGGGGGATCTCGCCGGCCTTGGCACGGGCTTCCGCGTAGGCCTTGCCGCCGTACAGGCCCTGCTCCTCGTTGGCGAAGGCAACCACGCGGATGGTGCGCTTGGGCGCCTGCTTGAGCTGGCCGATCAGATGGCCGGCGGCCATGGTGATGCCGACGCCGGCGCCATCGTCGATCGCGCCGGTGCCCAGGTCCCAGGAGTCGAGGTGGCCGCCGATGACGACCACTTCCTTCGGCTTGCTGCGCCCGGTGATCTCGCCGATCACGTTGTAGGAGGTGGCGGTGCCGTCCCAGCCGCAGTCCAGGCTGACCCGCACGCGCGTGGCGCCGAGCGCGGCGAGGCGCGCGAGCTGGTCGGCGTCCGGGCTGGACAGCGCGGCCGACGGTACCGGGGTCAGGCCTTCGTCGAAGCGGGTGATGCCGGTGTGCGGCACGCGGTGCGAGTCGGTACCGGCCGAACGCATCAGGAAACCCACCGCGCCTTTGCGGATCGCCTCGGAAGGCGCGCGCGAACGCACCGCGCCGCCGATGCCGTAGTCGGCGCCATCGCGCTTCTTGCCCATCTGGTAATCGACGAAGGCGATCTTGCCGGCCAGCGAGCCTTCCGGCGCCGCCTTCAGCGCCGCCAGGTCGGCGAAGCGCACGATCTCGCCCTCGACGCTGCCGCCCGGGCTGCCGCCCAGCGCGGTGACGTGCAACGGCTGCGCGTTCGCCCCCAGCACCTGCGCCTGTTCGCTGCGACGCTCCCATTTCGGGAACGTCACCGGCTCCACGTAGACCTTGTCGAAGCCCAGCGTCTTGAACTTGGCTTTGGCCCATGCCACGGCGCGCGCATCGGCTTCGCTGCCGGCCATGCGCGGGCCGACTTCGGTGGTCAGCGATTCGGTGACCTGCCAACCGGTATCGTCGGCCAGCGCCTGCTGGCGCAGCTGCGCGGCGGTGTCCAGCGCCTTGGCGGGAATCGAGGTGGGCCCGGCGGCGAAGGCGCCGGAGGTGTAGAGCAGTGCGGCGATGGCGACAGCGAGGCGACGCATGAAGGGCTCCATGGCAGGGTAGGCCGCGAGCCTAGCAGTGCATGGCCGCGGCGCCCTGTGCGGGAGGTCACCCTCCCGCGACATGGATCACTTCTTCAGCGAATCGCGGATCTCGCGCAGCAGCAGCACTTCCTCGCTGGGCGCGGCCGGGGCGGCGGCCTGCGGCTTGTGCAGGCGGTTGATCAGCTTGACCACCAGGAAGATCGCGAAGGCGATGATGACGAACTGCACGAGCGTGTTGAGGAAGTCGCCATAGCCGATGACCACCGCCGGGATTTCCTTGCCGTCCGCGCCGACGCGCGCCGGCGCCAGCACCCAGGCCAGCTTGGCGAAGTCGATGCCACCGATCAGCAGCCCGATCGGCGGCATGATGATCTTCTCGACCAGTGCGGTGACGATCTTGCCGAAAGCCGCGCCGATCACCACGCCGACGGCGAGGTCGATGACATTGCCGCGCATGGCGAACTCACGGAATTCCTTCAGCATGCCCATGGCGTCTCCTCTTGGTGGGGTAGGCAACGATCCTAGCGGGTGTGGTGTCAGGACGCGATCACGCCATGGCGTTCGGCCACGTTCTCCAGCCGCGCGCTGAAGCGATCACCGGGCTTGAGCGCGGCCACGCCAGCCGGCGTGCCCATGAACACCAGATCGCCCGCCTTCAATGCGTAGAGCTTGGAGAGTTCGTGCAGGATCTCCGGCACGTTCCAGATCATCTGGTCCAGCAGTGACTGCTGGCGCACTTCGCCGTTGACCTCCAGCGACAGGTTGAGCGCTTCCAGCGCGCCGACTTCGCCGGCATGCACCAGCTCGCTCACCGGCGCGGAGTGGTCGAAACCCTTGGCGATGTCCCACGGCAGGCCCTTGGCCTTGGCATTGGCCTGCAGGTCGCGGCGGGTCAGGTCCAGGCCGACGCCATAGCCGTACACCAGCGACTCGGCCTGTTCGACCGGCAGCACGCCGGCCGGCGCGTCCTGGCCCAGCGCCACCACCAGCTCGACCTCGTGGTGCAGGTCATGGGTGGCGGAGGGGTAGGGGATGTCGTCGCCATGGCCGACCACGATGGCGTCGGCGGGTTTCATGAAGAACACCGGCTGGCCGCGCTCGGCCTTCGAGGCCGGCGCCTGCGCGCCCATCTCGCGGGCGTGGTCGGCGAAGTTGCGCCCCACGCAGTAGATGCGGCGCACCGGGAACGTACCGCCACCCACGACGGGAATGCGCGGGGTGGGAGCGGCGGGGATTACATCGGAAGTCATGCGGCACGTCCTTCGTGGGGGAACGTGCGAGTCTAGCGCGCGGCTAGTCAGGTGGGAGCCGCGGCGCGTCCTGCGCCAGCGGTGGGGCCTCAGCGCGAGAGCGGCAGGGCGGGCTT
This sequence comes from Lysobacteraceae bacterium UBA6001, assembly GCA_002429615.1. Taxonomy (GTDB): domain Bacteria; phylum Pseudomonadota; class Gammaproteobacteria; order Xanthomonadales; family Xanthomonadaceae; genus Stenotrophomonas_A. The sequence goes on along the minus strand of DJAN01000082.1, from coordinate 36,202 downwards.
GCGCACGACGCGGTATTCGCCTTCGACGACATCGGCGCGGGCCGGTGCCGGGGCACGCTTGCGGCTGAGCAGTTTCCAGGTCACGCCGACCAGGATCATCGCCGCGCCGACGAACACGCCGAAGAAGATCAACACGGCCAGGATGGCCAGGCCGGCCACGCCGGCCGCGAGGCGGACCAGCGGATGACGCGGTTTACGGGGTTCGAACAGCGTGCGGACGTTGCCGAACTGGAAGTAGGAAGTGCGCATGGGCGATGGGTTGCCGGTGAGCCAGCCGGCAGTATCAGCATCGTGATGGCGGCGTGAGTGAAAAAACCGTTAATTCGCGGAACAGTCTATATATATCAATGTGTTGCGGGTGGCGGAAAATCGTCGCACGGCCCGCTTCAGGCCCCATGCCACAATGTCGACCTGTCCGTGCAAATCCCCTGTCATGTCCGACGCCGAAACTGATCGACCCCTGCTTGCCCGCCTCGACCAGCTGCCCGATGGCGGATTTCTCGAAGTGGAAGCGCAGGTGGAAGGCGACGCCGAGTCGTTGGTGCTGTATCGCGACGGCGCGCAGGTGCGGGCGTGGTTGAACGTCTGTCCGCATGCCGGGCGCCGCCTGGACTGGGCGCCGGGGCAGTTCCTGAAGAGTTCGCAGGGGCATCTGGTGTGCGCCGCGCATGGCGCCTCGTTCGAGCTGCAGCACGGCGACTGCGTCTCCGGCCCGTGCCGGGGTGATCGCCTGCGCGCGGTTGGCGTTGCCGTCGCCGAAGGCGAGATCCGCCTGGCCTGAGTCCCTACAGGGCGCCCCACCAGGTCATCAGGTGGATGACCCCGACCATCACCACGACGTAGATCATCGAGAGCGGCGCGCCCACCCGCCACAGTTCGCGCGGGGTGTAGTTGGCCGGGCCGGTGACCATGGAGATCACCGGATTGGAGGCGGTCATCAGGTTGTTGGAGGCCGACAGCGCCACGATCAGCGCGAACGCGGTGGGATTGCCGCCAGCGGCCAGCGCCAGGTTGACCGCGATCGGCACCATCACGATGGTGGCCCCCACATGGCTGATCACCAGCGAGAACGCGGTGGTCAGCAGCGCCAGCGCGACTTCCAGCACCCAGACCGGAATGCCCTCGGGCAGGCGTTCGATGGTGTGCCCGGCGATCCAGGCCGCGGTGCCGCTGCTGTCCATCGCCCAGCCGAGCGGGATCAGCCCGGCCATCAGGAACACGGTCTTCCAGTTGATCGCCGCGTAGGCCTCGTCCATGCGCAGCACGCCGGTGACCAGCATGCCGGCCACGCCGGTCATCAGGGTCAGCGATACCGGCAGCTTGGAGGTCAACGCGATCAGGATGGTGAGCGCGAAGATCGTCATCGCGATCTTGAACTTGTGCGGGCGCTGCTCGCCCTTCGGGTAGTCGGTGACGACGACGAAATCGCGCGTCTCCGCGGCCTGGCCGAGGTCCTGCCAGATGCTGTGGAACACCAGCATGTCGCCGGCGCGCAGCTTTTCCTGGCGCACGTCGTCGCGGATGACCTGCTTGTCGCGGTTGATCGCCAGCAGGCTGATGCCGCTCTGCTTGCGCAGGCGCAGCTCGCCGGCGCTCTTGCCGATGAAGCGTGAGTTCGGCGGGATCAGCGCCTCGGAGATGCCGGCGCGGCTGGGATTGAACAGGTCGCCCAGGTGGCGCAGGCGCGAGGACATGCGCAGGAACTGGTTCTGCGCGAAGTCGGACACATGCGCGCGCGCGCCCATCACCCCGAGCACGCTGCCGACCCAGATGCGCATGTCCGCCGGTGGCGCCAGGCGGGTGTCGTTGCCGGTCTTCAGCGCCAGCATCAGCGGCGCGTCGTGCAGCGCCTCCGCTTCGCCCAGGGTCATGCCGACCAGCGGGCTCTCGGCGCTGACCACCAGCTCGAACACGTCACCCTCGATGCCGTAGGTCTTGGCGAAATAGCTTTCCGTGCGCGCCGGAGTCACGCCATCGTTGGCCAGCGACTCTTCCTCCACCAGCTTGCGGTCGCCGTAGTAGCGGAAGTACAGCAGCGCGGCGACCAGCAGGGTGACGCCGATCGGCAGCGGCGCGAACATGCGCAGCGGCTCGATGGTGGCCATGCCCGAGGGCAGGTTGTTGTTGGCCGAGATCAGCAGGTCGTTGAGCAGGATCAGGGGCGAGTTGCCGACCATGGTCAGCGCGCCGCCCATCACGATCGCCGCGGCGATGGGCAGCAGCAGGCGCTGCAGGGTCAGCCCGGTGCGCGCGGCCAGGCGCGAGGCGACCGGCAGGTACAGCGCCATCACCGACGGGTTCTGCATGAACGAGGAGTTGAGGCCGGAGATGCCCAGGGTCATGGTCATCAGCCGCTTCTCGTTGCCATGCGAGCGGCGCAGCAGCCAGGAGGCGAGGCGGTTCAGCGCGCCGGTACGCTCAAGGCCGGCGCCGAGGATGGTGGTGGCGATGATGCTCATCACCGCGTTGCCCGAGAAGCCGCCGAAGATCTCCTCCGGCGCGATCAACCCGGTCACGCCCAGCACCACCAGCACGATCAGCGCGACCACGTCGGCGCGGATGCGCTCGAACAGGAACATCGCCATCGTGAAGCCGACCAACGCCAGCACCAGCTTCATGTCGTTGGTCAGCGTCAGCGCGGTTTCCATGTCGCGGCGGGTTTCCTTGGGTGAGCGGGCCGGGGCGGGGCTCAGGTCCGATCGTAGAGCAGATCCCAGACGCCGTGGCCGAGCTTCTGGCCGCGCGTCTCGAAATGCGTCTGCGGGCGCCATTCCGGGCGCGGCACGTGGCCGCGCGCGCCGGCGCGGTTGACCAGGCCGTCGGTGGCATCGAGCACGTCCCACATCTGCTCGGCGTAGTTTTCCCAGTCGGTGGCGCAATGCAGGCGGCCGCCGGGGCGCAGCTTGCGCACCAGCAGCGCGGCGAAGGCCGGCTGCACCAGGCGGCGCTTGTTGTGGCGCTTCTTGTGCCAGGGATCGGGGAAGTAGATGCGCACCTCGTCCAGCGTGCCGTCGGCGATCTCCTTCTCCAGCACCTCCACCGCGTCATGGTGGTAGAGGCGCACGTTGTCGCTGCCATCCTCGGCCAGCGCATTGAGCAGGCGGCCCACGCCGGGCGCGTGCACCTCGATGCCGATGTAGTCGCGGCTCGGGTCCTGGCGTGCGGCGAAGCGCAGCGCGGCGCCATTGCCGAAGCCGATCTCCAGCACCTTCGGCGCCGGACGTCCGAACACGGCGTCGTAGTCGCGCGGTGCGCCGGTGAAGTCCAGGCCGAAGCGCGGCCAGGCGTCATCGAACGCGCGCTGCTGCGCCGGCGTGAAGCGGCCCTGGCGCAGCACGAAGCTGCGCACCTCGCGGCGGCCTTCGGTGACCGTGAACGGCTTGGGCGGTGCCTTGGATCCGCTGCTGGAGAACGGGTCGGTCATCAGCCGACCAGCCCGTCCACCGGCGAGGACGCGCTGGCGTAGCGCTTGCGCGGGATGCGCCCGGCCAGGAACGCCTCGCGGCCGGCTTCCACGGCCTTGCGCATCGCGCTGGCCATCAGCACCGGCTGGCGCGCGCCGGCGATAGCGGTGTTCATCAGCACGCCGTCGCAGCCCAGTTCCATCGCGATGGCCGCGTCCGAGGCGGTGCCGACGCCGGCATCGACGATGATCGGTACCTTGGCGTCCTCGATGATCTGCAGCAGGTTGTACTTGTTCTGGATGCCCAGGCCCGAGCCGATCGGCGCGGCCAGCGGCATCACCGCCGCGCAGCCGATCTCCTCCAGGCGCTTGGCCAGGATCGGGTCGTCGCTGGTGTAGACCATCACGTCGAAGCCGTCGGCCACCAGCAGTTCGGCGGCCTTGAGCGTCTGCACCACGTCCGGGTACAGCGTCTTCTGGTCGCCCAGCACTTCCAGCTTGGTCAGGTTGTGGCCGTCGAGCAGCTCGCGCGCCAGCCGGCAGGTACGCACGGCGTCCTCGGCGGTGTAGCAGCCGGCGGTGTTGGGCAGGATGGTGTAGCGGTCCGGCGGCAGCGCGTCGAGCAGGTTCGGCTCGTTGGCGTTCTGGCCGATGTTCACGCGGCGGATCGCCACGGTGACGATCTCGGCACCGGCGGCCTCGGTGGCCACGCGGGTTTCTTCGAGATCCTTGAACTTGCCCGTGCCGGTCAGCAGTCGGGAACGGTAGGTCTTGCCGGCGATGACCAGCGAATCGGGGGAGGTCGGGTTGCTCATTGCACAATTATCACCCATCCCAGCCCCGGCCCGCTGCATGCGCGCCGGCCGCGCGGGACTCAGCCGCCGCCGAGCGCGTGCACGATCTCGATGCGGTCGCCCTCGGCCAGGCGGTGTTCGGCGTGGCGGCCGCGCGGCACGATCTCGCCGTTGATCTCCACCGCGACGCGGCGTTCGGCCAGGCCCTCGCTGCCGAGCAGGGTGGCCAGGGTGGTATCGGGGGCGATGTGGCGGGGTTCGCCATTGAGCTGGATGTCCATGTCATCATTGTCGCATCGCGCGCCGAAACGGCGCGCGCTTTCGTTTCATGCCGCAGTGCAGCGTGAGCGGGCACGGGCGCGGTGGAAAGATGCACCATGCACCATGCGCCTGCGTACGCTCGCAGGCAGGCGGTATCCACGATCCCCCAGGATCAAACAAAAAACAGGGAGTTCCCGATGTCCTCGTCGTTCCGTCCGATCCGTTCCCTGATGGCCGTCGCCATCGCGCTGGCCTCGGCGCCGGCGTTCGCCGATTCGGCCTACAACCAGACCGTCTTCTTCGGCGACAGCCTTACCGACAGCGGCTACTACCGTCCGCTGCTGCCGGCGAGCGTGCAGCCGGTGACCGGCAAGTTCACCACCAACCCGGGCTGGGTGTGGGCCGAGTACGTCGCCGACTACTACGGCACCAACGCCGCGGCGAACGGCAACGGCCAGACCGGCGACAACTACGCTGCCGGCGGCGCGCGCGTGAACGCCACCTCGGTCAGCGCGCTGGGCTCGGCGCCCTCGCTGGTCACCCAGGTCAACAACTACCTGACCGCCAATGGCGGCAAGGCCAACCCGAACGCGCTGTACACCGTGTGGGGCGGCGCCAACGACCTGTTCGCCGTGGCCGCCGGTGCGCCGGCGCAGGCCACCATCGGCGCGGCCGTCACTGCGCAGGTCGGCATCGTCGGCCAGCTCGAAGCGGCCGGCGCCAAGTACGTGATGGTCCCGACCATTCCGGACATCGGCCTGACCCCGTCCTCGCGCGCGCTCGGCGCCGCCGGCATGGCGCAGGGCACCGCGCTGGCCACCGCCTACAACACCGCGCTGTTCTCCGGCCTGGAAACCGCCGGCCTGCGCGTGATCCCGGTCGATACCTTCCACATCCTGCAGGAAATCGTCGCCGACCCGGGCACCTACGGCTTCACCAACGTCACCGGCCAGGCCTGCACCGCGGTGCTGCCGACCTGCAACCCGACCAGCCTGGCCGAGGCCAACGCGCAGAACACCTGGCTGTTCGCCGACGGCGTGCACCCGACCACCGCCACCCACCAGATCCTCGGCCAGTACGCGCTGTCGATCCTGGAGGCGCCGCGCCTGCAGCAGGTGCTGACGCACTCGGCCGCGACCACCGGCCGTTCGCGCGCCGACCAGGTCGCCTGGCACCTGGATGGCAAGCCGGAATCCGATGGCACCCGTTGGTGGGGCAGCGTGCGCGGCGACATGCAGCGCTACGACCACGCCGACCTGTACGACGGCATGGCCCCGGCCGGCCTGTTCGGCGTGGACTGGAACCGTGGCGACCTGGTGTTCGGCGGCTTCGCCGGCTACGGCCGCATGGACGCCGATTTCGGCCAGAGCCGTGGCGACTTCACCCAGGACGACACCACGCTGGGCGGCTTCTTCGGCTGGTACACCGGCCCGGTGTGGGTCAACGCGCAGGTCAGCTACAGCTGGCTGAGCTATGACGTGAACCGCAAGGTCCAGCTTGGCCCGGCCACCCGCGAGCACAAGGGCTCGGCCGACGGCAGCAACCTGACCGCCGCCGTCAACGCCGGCTACGAGCTGGGCGAGGGCAGCTTCAAGCACGGTCCGGTGGTTGGCCTGACCTGGCAGAAGGTGAAGATGGACGGCTACGTCGAAGGCAACGAGAGCGCCACCGCGCTCGGCTACGGCGACCAGGACATCGACTCGCTGGTCGGCCGCGTGGGCTGGCAGTTCCGCCTGGACGGCGCTTCGGTCAAGCCGTACCTGCAGGTGACCTACGACCACGAGTTCGAGGACAACAAGGAAGCCAGCGCGTGGCTGCAGTCCATGCCGGACGTCGGCATGTACTACGTCCCGGGCATCGACTTCGATCGCGATTACGCCACCGTCGTCCTCGGCGCCCGCACCGGCGTGTGGGGCCTGCAGAGCAACTTCGGCGTGACCTCGACCACCGCGCAGAAGAGCGCGCGCGACATGACGGTGTTCGTCAACTTCAGCGGCGCGTTCTGATCCAGCAACCGCGGCATGAAGTGCGAAGGGGCCGGCATTGCCGGCCCCTTTCGTTTGCGCGGCCCGCATTGCGTTCGCTGGCGGCGGCCCCTAGACTTGCGCCAACGCCGCGCGGGCGTAGCTCAATGGTAGAGCTGTAGCTTCCCAAGCTACTGACGTGGGTTCGATTCCCATCGCCCGCTCCATCTTCCAGGCCGCCTTCCGCGCCTGAGGCTTCACTTCACCGGGCCGGGCAAGATGCGTCCGGCCTGCTCCGCGACCAGCCGCGATGAAGCTCGCCATCCTTTCCCGCAACAGTAAGCTGTACTCCACCCGGCGCCTGGTGGAAGCCGCGCGCGAGCGCGGGCATACCGTGCGCATCCTCGACCCGCTGCGCTGCTACATGCGCATCGCCGCCGGGCAGTTCTCCATGCACTACAAGGGCAAGGCGATCACCGGGTTCGACGCGGTGATCCCGCGCATCGGTGCCTCGGTCACCCGCTACGGCACCGCGGTGCTGCGCCAGTTCGAAATGATGGGGACCTACAGCCCCAACCCGTCCGACGCGATCCTGCGCGGGCGCGACAAGCTGCGTGCCCACCAGCTGCTGGCGGCGCAGGGCATCGACATGCCGGTGACCGTGTTCGGCGACAACCCGGACGACACCCAGGACCTGCTGTCCATGCTCGGCCCGCCGCCGCACGTGGTGAAGCTGAACGAGGGTGCCCAGGGCACCGGCGTGATCCTGACCGAGAAGGCCAGCGCCTCGCGCGGCGTGGTCGAGGCGCTGCGGGGGCTGTACGCCAACTTCCTGGTCCAGGAGTTCATCGGCGAGGCGGAGGGGGCGGACCTGCGTTGCTTCGTGGTCGGCGACCAGGTCGTGGCGGCCATGCGCCGGCAGGCGGCCGAGGGCGATTTCCGTTCCAACCTGCACCTGGGCGGCAGCGCCAGCGCCGCCGTCGCGACCGAGCAGGAATGCGACGTGGCGGTGCGCTCGGCGCGGGCGCTGGGCCTGGAGGTGGCGGGGGTGGATTTGATCCGGTCCCGGCGCGGCCCGCTGGTGCTGGAGGTCAACTCGACCCCGGGCCTGGAAGGGGTCGAAGCGGCCTGCGGGGTGGACGTGGCCGGGGCGGTCATGGCCCGGATCGAGGCGGCCGTGGCAGCGGGGACGACCAAGCCGGTACGTCCATCGCGTCGCCGGGCAACTTCTTAGTAAAAATTTAACGATCGTTTAATTGGCGGGGGGCTAGCCTCTGTCGAACCGCAGCTCTGCCCTCGCAGGAAACGGTGAATCGGGATGTTTCGGCCCAGGCGCGGCCAGCGCCTGGGCCTTTTTGTTGCCTGGCCGGCGGCGCAGGCTGCCCGGGAAGGCGCGATTTACCCGGTCAAGGGCATGGATTACAGTCGGTTTTCTTCTCCCATAGCTAAGGATGGTTGCTTCATGAAGACGTTCGTCCGCACGTTGTTGCTCTCCTCCCTCGTGCTTGCCGCCAGCGCCGTCGCCGCGCCGGCACAGGCTCCGCTGGATTTGCACAATTCGTCGGAGGTGGTGGCCAAGCAGCTGCAGAAGATCAACAAGGAGCTGGCCGACGGCGAGACCTATTCGGAAATCTCGGTCGAGAACCGCAGCAAGGTGCGCGAGGCGCTGGGCCGCATCACGGCCGCGCTGGACGCTGCGGGCGGCCGCCCGCTGACGGCGGAAGCCGAGACCCAGGCGTTCAACGACCAGGAAGTCGTCAACACGCTGCTGACCGGCGCCAAGGAAGACAGCCGCGTGGTCTGCGAGCGCGAGAAGCAGATGGGCTCCAACCGCATCACCTCCAAGTGCATGACCGTCGCCGAGCGCCGGCGCCTGCGCGAACAGGGTGAGCGCGCCACGCGTGACCTGTCGCAGCGCCAGCTGCAGTTCGATCCGCGCGGCGGCCAGTAAGGCGTCGGCCGGGTCGCACGTCGCGGCGGCCCGGCACTGAAGTGAATGCAAGTGCGTTGCCGGGCGGGACGCAACTTTCCGCCTGTCATCGTGTCTGATCCCGTGAACGTCGCTGCGGCGTCAACGGGATTTTGACGAGCGTCCGGGATGATGGTCGTTACATCCGCCGGCGCGGGCGGAGCTGCCGCCCCGCGACGCAACCGCAAGAACCGTAAAGGAACAACCAAGTGCGAATTCTGGTAATCGAAGACAACAGCGACATCGCCGCCAACCTGGGCGACTACCTCGAAGACCGCGGCCACACCGTGGACTTCGCCGCCGACGGCGTGACCGGCCTGCACCTGGCCGTGGTCCATGACTTCGACGCCATCGTGCTCGATCTCAACCTGCCGGGCATGGACGGCATCGAGGTCTGCCGCAAGCTGCGCAACGAGGCGCGCAAGCAGACCCCGGTGCTGATGCTGACCGCGCGTGATTCGCTGGACAACAAGCTGGCCGGCTTCGACTCCGGCGCCGATGACTACCTGATCAAGCCGTTCGCGCTGCAGGAAGTCGAGGTGCGCCTCAACGCTCTGTCGCGTCGTGGCAAGGGCGTGCACACCCGCGTGCTGGAAACTGGTGACCTGGAATACAACCTCGATACGCTTGAGGTGCGCCGCCGCGGCAAGCTGCTGCAGCTCAACCCGACCGCGCTGAAGATCCTGCAGGCGCTGATGGAAGCCTCGCCGGCGGTGGTGACCCGGCAGGAGCTGGAAACCCGCGTGTGGGGCGAGGAGTTGCCGGATTCGGACTCGCTGCGCGTGCACATCCATGGCCTGCGCGCCGTGGTCGACAAGCCGTTCGACGTGCCGCTGATCCAGACCCGCCATGGCATCGGTTACCGGATCGCCTCACCCGATGCCTGAGCGCGGTGGCGCCGCCCGGCCCGCGCAGAAGCGCGGGCGTTACCGTCGGCGGCTGCGGAGTCGAATCATCCTGTCCTTCGTGCTGTTGGGCTTCTGCCTGACCAGCCTGTTCGCGTTCGCCACCAAGTGGACGCGCGCGCGCGTGGAAAACCAGCTCGTCGAAGACGTGATGGAGCGCAATATCGACGAGTACGTGCGTCGGTTCTACGCCGATCCCAGCCACAACCCGCCGGTGCCGATCGACCAGATCCGCGGCTGGGTGTACTCGCGTGACCGCTGGGACCGGCTCTACCAGGAACACCCGGACTGGGTCGACCTGAAGCCGGGCGTGTACCGCATCATCAGCGGCGTGGACGAGGAAGGACGCCCGTTCGCCTACCGCCTGGCGGTGCGCAAGACCGACGAGGCGTGGTTCTTCCTCGCCTATGACATGACCCAGGCCCAGCGCGGCGAGGTGCAGCTCAACCGCACGCTGCTGATCTCGGTGCTGGTGTTCAGCCTGTTGTCGCTGGTGCTGGGCTGGTGGTCCGCGTCCAAGGTCATGCGCCCGGTCTCCGACCTGGCCGCGCGCCTGCGCGCCTATCGCGGCGGGACCAGCGAGCCCAAGGCGTTGGCGCCGTATTTCACCGACGACGAAGTCGGCCAGCTGGCTGGCGCGCTGGATGACTATTCCAACCGCCTGACTGAGGTGGTCCAGCGCGACCGCGAGTTCAATGCCGACGTCAGCCATGAGCTGCGCACGCCGCTGGCGGTGATCCGCGGCGCCACCGAGCTGCTGCTGACCCGGCCCAACCTCGACGAGAAAGTGCTGCAGCGCCTGCAGCGAATCCAGCGCGCCGAGCAGCAGTGCAGCGACCTTATCGGCGCGCTGCTGCTGCTGTCGCGCAACGAACGCGGGCAGGGCAGCAGCAACGTGGCCAAGGTCGCCGAGCAGCTGCTGGAAGCCCATCGCGCCCAGCTCGGCGGCAAGCCGCTGGAGCTGGTGCTGGAAGGCGCCACTGACGTGGTGATCGATGCGCCGGAGTCTGCGCTGTCGGTGGCGCTGGGCAATTTGATCGGCAACGCGGTCAAGTACACCCAGGAGGGCCAGGTGCGGGTCTTCGTCCACGAGGATTCGGTCGAGGTCGCCGACACCGGCCCGGGCCTGAGCCAGGAGGACGCGGCCAAGCTGTTCCAGCGCGGGTATCGCGGCACCCATGCCGGTCACTCGCAGGGCGGCGGCATCGGTCTGTCGATCGTCAGCCGGTTGTGCGACCTGTATGGATGGCGCGTCGGCGTGCGCCCGGGCGATGCCCGCGGCGTCGTGGCGACCCTGTACTTCTCGCCGGAAATCGCCCCCGCACTCGAAGGTCCGGCCGCCACGGCCTGAGGTTTGCTCAGGCGCGCCGGCTCAGCGCCCGATACTGCTCCGCCAGCTGCTGGGCCCGGGCTTCCAGGTGGGCCGGGTCGCCGTCATTGACCACCACGTCGTCGGCGATGGCCAGGCGCTGCGCGCGGCTGGCCTGGGCGGCAATCATGCGATTGGCGAGCGCGGCATCGATGCCATCGCGCTGCATCAGTCGCGCGCGCTGCAGGTCCACCGGTGCGTCGACCAGCAGGATGCGGTCCAGCCACGGGTAGACCTGGCGGCCACCGGCTTCGGTCAGCAAGGGGATTGCGGCGATGGCGTAGGGGCCGGGCGCCGCCACGCACTGGGCGTGCAGCCGCTCGCGGATGGCGGGGTGGGTGATAGCCTCCAGCGCCATGCGCAGTTCTTCATCGGCAAAGACCAGCTCGCGCAGGGCGCGGCGGTCCAGCGTGCCGTCCGCCTGCAGGACCTGCCGGCCGAAGCGCTCCGCGATCCGTGACAGCACCGGGCCGGGTGCGACCACGTCGCGGGCGACCACGTCGGCATCGACCACGGTGACGCCGAGGGCCTCAAACTGCCGCCCCAATGCGCTTTTGCCGGAAGCGATGCCGCCGGTCAGGCCGATGACGTAGCTGCTCATCGCCGCCGGCCGGGCGTCAGGCCAGTCCTGCCAGGTGCAGGTAGCCGCCGACGATCTGGTCGCCCCAGAAGAACACGATCCAGCCGGCGATGGCCAGGTAGGGGCCGAACGGGATCGGCGTGGCGCGGTCGCGGCCGCGGGCGGCCAGCCAGATCGAGCCGATGATGGCGCCGACGATCGAGGAGATCAGGACGATCGGCAGGATGCCCTTCAACCCGCACCAGGCGCCGAGCGCGGCCAGCAGCTTGAAGTCGCCATGGCCCATGCCCTCCTTGCCTGTGAGCTGCTTGAACAGCCACCACACCGCCCAGAGCGAGAAATAGCCCACCGCCGCGCCCAGCAGGGCCGGCTTGGCGTGCATGTAGAGGTTGTCCATCGAGCCGATCAGGCCCAGCCACATCAAGGGCAGGGTGAGCTGGTCGGGCAGCAGGCGGGTGCGCAGGTCGATCCCGGACAGGGCGATGAGGAAGCAGCTCAGCACGATGGCGCCGAAGCCCTGCCAGCCGAACCCGAAGCGCCACACGCTGGCGACCACCAGCAGGGAGGTCAGCAGCTCGACCAGCGGGTACTGCATGGAGATGGGCGTATGGCAGTGCCGGCACTTGCCGCGCAGGGCCAGCCAGCTGAACACCGGGATGTTCTCGTACCAGGACAGCTTGTGCTTGCAGTGCGGGCAGTGCGAGGGCTCGACCACGATCCCCGGCGGCGGCGGCTCGTAGATGTCCGGCTCGTCGAGGATTTCGCGCGCATCGCGCTTCCACTGCCATTCCATGCGCTTGGGCAGGCGCAGGATCACCACATTGAGGAAACTGCCCAGCAGCAGTCCCAGGCCGGCCGCGGCGGGGAAGCCGAGGCCGGGATGCTGGTCGAGAAATGCCATTAACGAATTATCCGACGACGGAGGCGAGCTTGAAGATCGGCAGGTACATGCCGATGACCATGCTACCCACAATGGTGCCGATGAACACCATCACCATGGGCTCGATCAGGCTGCTCAGTGCGTCGACGGCGTTGTTGACTTCCTGCTCGTAGTACTCGGCGACCTTGAACAGCATGGCATCCAGCGCGCCGGCCTCTTCGCCGATCGAGGTCATTTGGATCACCATGTGCGGGAACACGCCGACCTGCTTCATCGCCATGTTGACCGGATAGCCGACCGAGACGTCGTCGCGCATGTTCAGCACGGCCTTCTCGTACACGGAGTTGCCAGTGGCGCCGGCCACGATGCCCAGCGCCTCCACCAGCGGCACGCCGGCTCGGAACGTCACTGCGGTGGTCCGGGCGAAGCGCGCGATGGAGCTGTTGTGCATGATCTGGCCGATCACCGGGAACTTCAGCACCAGGCGGTCCAGCGCATGCTGCATGGCGATGGAGCGTTTATAGGCGAAGATGAAGCCGATGATCGCGCCCACGACGACGAACAGGATGGCCCACCACCACGCCACCATGAAGCGCGAGGCGGCGACGATGAGCTGGGTGAACGCCGGCAGCTCCGCGCCGAAGCCCTTGAACACGTCCTCGAACTGCGGCACCACCCAGATCAGCAGGATCGAGCTGACCAGCAGCGCGACCGCGATGACGATGGCCGGGTAGAACAGCGCCTTCTTGATCTTGCCCTTGAGGGTTTCGATATTCTCTTTATAAGAAGCGATCGTCTCCAGGACGGTTTCGAGCACACCAGCGCCTTCGCCGGCCTTCACCAGGTTGCGGTACAGCTCGTCGAACTGGACCGGATGCTTGCTGATGGCCTCGTAGAGCGAGGAGCCGCCCTCGATGTCGGCCTGGATGTCGCCGACCATCTTCTTCATGCGCGGGTTCTTGTGCCCGCTGCCGATGATGTCGAGTGCGCCCACGATGGGCACGCCTGACTTCATCATCGTCGCCATCTGGCGGCTGAAGAAGGCGATGTCCTTTGCTGTGATCTTGGCACCTGCCGCACCGAACAGCGGCTTGGGCTTGGGCTTGACCACGATGGGCGTGATGCCCTGCTTGCGCAGCTCGGCGCGCAGGACGTTGGCGTTCTTCGACGCCTGCTCGCCCTTCATCTTTACACCGCGCTTGTCCGTTCCTTCCCACACGAACGGCAGCAGCTGGTTGGTGCTGCGGTTGACAGGCTCTTTCTTGGCTGCGCTGCGCGCTACTGACATGTCGTTTCCCCGAACGGCCATCCCCAGGCCGTCATCGACCGAATGGTAGCCGGTTCCGGGGGTGCTGGCACGCGGGGGAGGGTAAGCGTGCCTCCAGTCACATTTCGTTCCTGGACCGGTCGGGGAGTGCCACAGAGGCGTCCGGGGCCGGCGCCGCTCATGGGCCAAAAGTGACGCCAGGGGTCACATGGGCGGCTGTGTCTCAAATGCGGGTCCGCGGGGCTTCCAATCCCGGCCACAGGTGCGATCATGGCGCCGGGGAGTTCGAATGGGCGGTGTCGGAAAGTTGGCACGCAACCTGCGAATGCATACCGGCAGGGATGTCCTGCTGGGTGTCGTAGGCAGCCCGGACGGAAGCCTTTCACCAACCAACCTCTAGGGGATGTACTCATGAAGAAGCAGCAGGGCTTTACCCTGATCGAACTGATGATCGTTGTCGCGATCATCGCCATCCTGGCCGCCATCGCGCTGCCGGCCTACCAGAACTACGTCGCCAAGTCGCAGGTCACCGCCGGCCTGGCCGACATCCGTGGCGGCGTGACCGCTTACGAGGAAGGCATCCAGTCGGGCACCAACACCGACGATCCGAGTGAGGCTGCACTGGGTCTGGCGACCAGCACTGCTCGTTGCGCCATCGAAGTCACCGGCACCTGGACTGCAACTGACGGCCAGGCGATCAAGTGCACCCTGAAGGGTAACCCGAAGGTTGCCACCCAGGACGTCACCCTGACCCGTGACGCCAGCGGTGCTTGGAACTGCACCAGCTCGGTGGACGACAAGTTCAAGCCGGCCGGCTGCAAGTAATTCCATAAGACGCTGGTACTTCCAGGCAGTCTGGGAAGGGGCGTTTTCGCCCCTTCTTTTTTTTGAAAATCACGCGTCGCCTATCGAAGTTTGGGGGCTTATATGGGCAAGCAGCGAGGCTTCACACTTATCGAGCTGATGATCGTTGTTGCGATCATCGCCATTCTTGCGGCGATTGCTTTGCCGGCGTACCAGAACTATGTCGCTAAGTCCCAGATTACGGCTGGACTGGCCGAAATCAGCGGCGGGCGTACGATGTTCGAATCCCAGGTGGTGGCAAACAGCGTAAGTACGTTTGCGTTGGCCGATATCGGGCTCACCGCAAGCACGGCGCGATGCGCATTGACGATGGATCCCAGCGAAACCGGCTTCATCCGCTGCCGGCTCAAGGGAAACCCGAAGGTCGCTGGCAAGACCGTCGAAATCGCCCGCAGTGCCTCCGGTGAGTGGCAGTGCAAGGTCGATGCTTCTATCGACGCCAAATTCTGGCCTGCGGGCTGCGTGGCGGGCTGATACGGCCCGGGCAAGTTTGAGGAACGAGCGTTGCGCTTGATTGGACGATGGAATGCGGTACTAGCGGCCATCGGCCTGTTGGCAGTAGTCACGGCCGTGTATTGGGCCGGACTCACCGGCCCGTTCGTATTCGATGACTTCCCGGCGCTGGTCGACAACGCGAAAGTCCACGCGACCGCGCTGGATTGGGTTTCCCTGAAGCGCGCCGTCTTCGGTTTCGACCCCGGTGGCACCGGGCGGCAGCTGGCGATGCTGACCTTCGCGGTGAACCACGCCCTGGGCGGATTGAATCCCTGGGGCTGGAAGCTGGGTGGCCTGCTGGTCCATCTGGTGAATGCCTACCTGGTCTACCTGCTCTGTCAGCGGCTGCTGACCATGGCAGGGGTGACGCGCTGGTCTCGTGCGGGCGCCTGGGCCGTGGCGCTGCTGTGGGCGGTGCATCCGTTGCAGGTGTCCAGCGTGCTGTACGTCGTGCAGCGCATGGAAACCCTGGCGCTGACGTTCATCCTCTTGGCGCTGCTTTTCTATATCAAGGGACGGGTCGCGCAGCGGGAAGGGCGCCCGGGCTGGGGCTGGATTGCCGCCTGCGTCCCGATGCTGCTGCTTTCGTTGGGCTGCAAGGAAACCGCGGCGCTGTTCCCGGCCTATACGCTGGCCTTGGAACTCACGCTGCTGGGCTTTGCCGCGACGGATGTGCGCGTGCGCAGGTTCTGGCAGTGGGGCTACGCCGCCGGTGTCCTGGTGGCTGTCGTTGCCTTCTGCGTCGTGGTGCTGCCGCACTACGCGCCGGTCTCCGCCTATACCTCACGGAACTTCAATGCCTGGGAGCGGGTGCTGACGCAGTTGCGGGTATTGCCGATGTACCTGGGGCAGATGCTGTTCCCGGTGCTGTCGAAGATGACGTTCTATTACGATCAGTTCGCGCCTTCCCGCTCGCTCGTCTCGCCGTGGACAACATGGGCCGGTGGCCTGCTGTTGCTGTCCTTGCTTGGTCTGGCGGTGTGGCAGCGGCATGCGCGGCCGCTGTTTGCGCTGGGAATCTTCTGGTTCTTCGCGTCGCACCTGATTACCAGCAATGTGGTGCCGTTGGAGCTGGTGTTCGAGCATCGCAACTACTTCGCGCTGCTGGGTATTCTGCTGAGCCTTGCCGACCTGGTGCGCCGCATCCCGGTGCGTGACGGTCCGGCGATCAAGATCGCGGGTATTGGCGCGATTGTGTTGGCGGTGGGTTTTCTGGGCGCTGTCCGCGCGGCAACGTGGGGCGACCGCCTGCTGCTAGCGACCGATCTGGCATCCATCAATCCGCAGTCCGCGCGCGCCGCACATGAGCTGGGCGTGCTGTATTACGAGATGTCCGACGGACATCCGAACTCACCCTTCTTCTCGTTTGCGCGAGCAGAATTCGAGCGCGAAACCAAGGCGCCCGCGGCCTCGATCCTGGCAGAGCAGTCGCTGATCCTGATGGCCGCGGCCCATGATGAGCCGGTGGATCCCGCGCTGTGGCGACGTCTTCAGCAGCGCCTGCAGGAACAGCCCATCACGCCTCAGACGACCAGCGCCCTGTTCGGTTTGCTGGACAATCGCATGAAGGGCGTTGCGCTGGACGATGACGCGCTGGACCGCTCGTTCGTGCTGATGTTCAACAGGGTGCAGATGCCGCCTTACAGTTATGCTCAGGTGGCCAGTCACGCGCTCAAGTACAGCAAGAACGAGCCGCTTGCACGGCAGCTGCTGTTGGAGGCGGTCGAACAAAGTGTCGAAACGCCCGACTACATTCCCATCCTGGTCAAGGGGCTGCGCACCGATGGCTACGACGTTCTGGCCGATTGGGTGTTGCAACAGGCCAAAGCGCGCGGCATCGCGCCCTAGTCCAGGAATGCTTGTCGGGATGGTCGCATCCGCCGAGGCTGGACTCGGGTGTCGGGAGCGCAGCAAGGCGCCATCGGCATGAAAGGCCCCATCGCCCGCGCCACCCTGCTGACCTCCTGCGTGTTCGGCCTGCGGCTGATCCTGCAGGCGGCGACGCTGCTGGTGGTGACTCGACTGCTCGGCCCCAGTGCCTACGGCGCCTTCTCCGGCGTCGCCGCGTTGGCGTTGTTCATGGGCGCGCTCGCAGCTTTCGGGCTGCCGCTGGTGCTGATGCGGGCGGTGTCCCATGACCCCGGCGCACGGGAGGCCATCCTCCCCTTCGCACTGCCCACGATCCTTCTCTCGGGCATCCTGCTGACCGCGATTTTCATCGCGTCATGCCTGCTGCTGTTCCCCGGCACCGGAATCAGCATCGCCGTCCTGCTCCCCATCGGCACGGCGGAAATCCTGCTGCAGCCCCTGCTGTTGACGTGTGCCGCGGAGTGGCACGGTCGTGGGCGGGTGGTCTTCGCACAATCGCTGCAGCTGTTTCCCCTGAGCTTGCGCCTGGCGGCGGCCGCGCTGGTGATGCAATGGATGCCCCAGGCGCCACTGGTCCCATTCGCCATTGGCTACTCCCTCGCCAGCCTGGTGGCCGTGGCACTGGCCATCACGTGGCTGCCGGTGCGTTGGCCCGCGCCAAGCCGGTGGCGTCTGCCGCTGCCGCGCGAGCTGCGCCAGGCGTTCGGATACGCCGCCACCGAGCTGACGCGCAACGGTCCCACCGAACTGGACAAGACGCTCGCCGCACGCTGCCTGCCGATCCATGAGGCGGGCCTGTACGCGGCCGGCTCGCGGATGATGGGCGCCGTCGTGCTGCCGGTGATGGCGATGGCGGTTTCGGCGCTGCCCAGGCTTTTCAGAGACTCGCACGCAGGCGCCGCGTTGAATGCACGCCTGGTCCGGTGGATGACCAGCTTCGCACTTGGCTACGGCGTGCTACTCGGGGTGCTGCTGTGGTTCCTTGCCCCTTGGGGCGAGCGTCTGCTCGGGCCAGCCTATGTCGGGGCCGGCGCGCTGCTGCAACTGCTTTGCATCGTGATCCCCGGGCTGTCCCTGCGCCTGGTGTTCGGCAACATCCTGATGGCGGTGGGTCATCCCTGGATGCGGGTGGCGCTTGAAGCCGCCGGCATCCTTGCCCTGCTGCTGGTGGGCGGCATACTGTCGGCCTCGCACGGCGTCACCGGCATGGCTATCGCGCTGGCGTGTTCGGAATGGGGAATGGCGCTGCTGGGTGGATGGCTGGTCATGCGGCATCGCGCGCAAGTGGCATGACGGGCGAACAAGAGGGGCAGGACCGCAATGAAACGCACAGATCGGGATTGGGAGCGCTGGGGCGCCGATTCGCCTTACTACGGTGTGCTGAGCGCGCCGCAGTTCCGCACGCGCGAGCTCGATGCCGACGCCGAAGCGGAGTTCTTTGCCTCCGGTGAGGCGCATGTGTCATCCGTGTGGGCGGCGATCGAGCGTCGCGAGGGCGCGCCGTGGCAGTGTGGTGCGGCCGTGGACGTAGGATCGGGCGTCGGTCGGCTCGCGCTGCCGATGGCCGCCCGTTGCCAGACCGTGCTCGCGGTGGATGTGTCCGATTCGATGCTCGCCGCGGTTCGTACCCACTGCGACAAACGCGGCGTGACCAACATCGCCACCGCCCGCGCGGACGACGCGCTGTCCGCGATTCCGCCGCAAAGAAACCTGGTGCATTCGTACCTGGTGTTGCAGCACGTCGCACCGTCGCGCGGGCTGCGCATGATCGGCGCGATGGCCGACCGCGTCGCGGCGGACGGCTATCTTGCTTTCCAGATCTACATGGGCTGCAACGCCAACCCCGTGCTGCGATCGCTGGTGAGGCTGTCGTACATCCTGCCGCCGCTGCAATGGGCGCGGAACTTGCTGAAAGGGCGCGGCCTGTTCGAACAGCCGATGCAACTGCACGTCTACCCGTTGGCGCGCATCCTGCGCACGCTTCGACTCGCGGGGTTTGCCGAGGTCGAGCTGCACCTGGACAGCGAAGACCACGGGAATTTCGAAAGCGTCTTCATCCTTGCGAAGAAGACCGGGCGCCCAGCGCCGATATTCAACCGTTACGGCTGACGTCCTGTCCGGCGGCCGCTGCGTGCGGTGCCTTCCGAACGCGCAGCACGAACTCGATGGAAGCCATCGGGATGTACTTGCTGAGCAGGTTGTCCGTCAGCGACGGCATCCGCGACAACAGCCGGTAGAGCGCCGGGACCAGATAAGGCGTGAAGCGGCGCGACACGATCTCGTACCGGCAGCGCGTGTAGTCGCCGTAGACCGAGCCCTCCTCGACAAAGATGTCGAAACTCCGCCAGGCGAAACCGTGTCGGTGGGTGAGGTCCTCATACAGGCAGGCACTGCGGAAGTGCGGTACGCGGATATGCACGAGGCAGCCATCGCTGCCGATGCGATGGATCTCCTGCATCGCCGCGATCACGTTCTCCAGGTGCTCGATGACATTCCAGGCATGGATCTCGTCGAAGGCGCCATCCTCGAACGGATACGGATAAGCATCGAGGTCATGCCGGACGTCCGCCTGCGCGGCGTAGTAGTCGACGTTCACGGCACCCTCGATCGTGCGCTCGCCGCTGCCCAGGTTGAGCACCCGCTTCTGTCCCGTCGTCATCCTGTTGTCCCTTGCCTGATTCATGCGCCTGCCGGTGTCCGCCCGAGCAGCTGCTGGTAGAGCGCCACGTATTGGTCCGTCATCCGCGTGATGTCGAAGTTCTCCTCCGCGCGTAAGCGCGCGGCAGCCGACATGCGCCGCCACCGCTCACGGTCGTCACGCAGCCCGCGGATCGCGGCGACGTAGGCGCCGACATCGTCGCCCTCGATGAGAAAGCCGGTTTCCCCCGAAGCCACGACCTCGGGAAGGGCGGAGTTGCGGCCGGCGACCACCGGAAGCCCGCAGGCCATCGCCTCGGCCGCCACCTGCCCGAAGCCTTCAAGACGACTGGGGAAGATCAGGGCATCGGCCTGTTGATAGGCGCTCACCAGGGCAGCGGTATCCGGCCTGCCGATGCTGCGGCAATGGATCGGCAGTGGGCCGCTGGTGGGAAAGCCCGCGGATGCGGTGCAGACCAGTTCGAAGCCGTCGCCCAACTGCGCCATGATCGGCGCCAGCAGGTCCGTGCCCTTGCGCAGGGACCAGGAGCCGACGTAGATCAGCCTGAAGACATCGCGGCTTTCGCGGTGGAGCGGCGGCGTGAAGGTCTCCAGGTCGATGCCGTTGTGGATGACCTCGCTCTGGACGCCGAACGTCCTGGCGACCTCGCGCGCGGTATGGGCGCTGACGCTGGTGACCTTGTCCGCGTGTGCCAGCACCCAGGCTTCCATCGGGCGCACCCAGGCGCGGTGATAGAGCTGCTGCTTCCAGTGCTTGAACGGGCGCATGGCCTCGTCGTGGACGCTGTGGTGCATTGTCGCCACGATGAGCGAGTTCGCCGGAACCAGCGAATGGTGCAGCCACGTATTGACGTGGGTGATGTTGGCCCAGCGCGGGCGCTCGGGCTTTGCCACGGTCCACGGCGCATATTCCGCGCGATGCGGCAGCCAGCTGATCTCCGCCTGGAATCCCCGTGCCGCCAGCGCGTCACGCAGCCGCTGCGTGAACACGTCCACGCCGGTGCCGGCGCGGATCGCGGGAAACCAGATCGCGGGATCAGCGGGCACGGGCATCTGCCTGGCCGTGGCGGAGCGTGCAGATGAAGGTGGGGAGCAGCGGCCGGGCCGCCTTGATCAAGCCCCGTGGAAAGCGCGAGAGCAGGCGGGCGGCCAGGTTTCCTGGCTCGAGCGCGGTAATCGATTGCAGCGCATCGGTCTCCCGGTGCGTGTAGTCGAGGCCCGCACGCTTCAGCAGGGCGTGCAGCTGGTGCAGTTCCAGCGGCTCGCAGTCGTAATGCTGGCCGCGGCCACTCATCCGCAGATAGGGATCTCTCAGCGGCCGCGGCAGCCAGCTGAGCAGCGGCAGCGCATAGTGCGGTTCGACCAGCATCCATCGGTTGGGAACGGCCAGATAGGCCGTGCCGTCCGCCTTCAGCACCCGGCCGATCTCCTTCAGATGTCGAAGCTGCCGGGGCCAGCCGCCCACATGTTCGATGACGTGGTTGCTGATCACGATGTCGAAGCTGGCGCGCTCGAAAGGCAGCCGGGTATCGTCGACATGGGTGAAATGATAGCCATCGACCACCTGCCGGCTGTCGATGACATCCACGGCCTGCACTTCCAGGCTTTCGCCGTAGCGGGTCGCGAAGTAATGGCTGATCGCACCGCTGCCGGTCCCCACCTCCAGCAGGCGAAGCCGCTGGCCGCGCAGGGCGGGAGCCAGCAACTGTTCGATCTTGCGTGCCTTGCGCAGGCGCGAATCCAGGTCGGGGCTGGCGTGGGGTTGCCTGGGCGCGTTGGTCATGGCGCGCCTCGTGCTGTGCGGCCGTCCTGCAGCATCTCGCGCAACCTGGCGCCGAAGGCAGTCCATTCGAACTGCCTGGCGAACTGCTGCGACGGCGCAGGGGGCAGCGGCGCGCTGAGCAGCTGGCATACCGCCTCGGCGAAGCGCGCCGCGTCATGCGGCCTCACCAGATAACCGGAGACACCCTCGCTGACCGCATCAACGACGCCACCGGTCGCGTAGGCGACGGTAGGCAGGCCATGCGCGGCGGCTTCGATCGCGACCATGCCGAATCCCTCCGGGTCGCCGGCGATCTCGCGCACCGGAAACACGTGTACGGCAGCCGCGGCGTATGCCTGGGAGAGTGCCGCGCGGTCGGCAATCGCGCCAATGAAGTGGATCCGGTCCGCCAGCCCATGCCGTTCGGCCTCGGCGAGGATGCTTTGCGTCGACTGGCTGCGTGCGGCCAAGGCCTGGTTCGCCACCTCGCCGATTACCACGAGCTGCGCCGTGGGCGCCTCGCGTGCGATCAGCGGAAAGACGTCGCGGACGAACTCGCGCAGACCCTTGCGCTCCGTCAAGCGCCCCACCGAGAGCAGGAGCGGGCCGCTGCCCAGTCCGTATCTGTTCCGGAACGCGTCGACTTCCTGCTGGATATCGGCCTGTTCCGGTGAAGCGGCGGTGCCAGGGTGCAGCAGGCGGATGCGCGAGGCATCGACGCCGCGCGCCACTGCCATCGTCCGCGTGGCGGAGCTGTTGGCGATGACGAGGTCCATGCGCCGGATCGCGGGCAGCCACGCCAGCGCGTAGAGCGGGTGGCGCAGGCCGATGTCCAGCCCGTGCAGGTACACGGCGGCACGTGCGCCGCAGGCACGCGCGGCCAGCCATGCGATCGGCGCGGTGAGGCCGCTACCGGCAAGCACCAGCTCCGGCCGCCAACGCCTGGCTTCCCGCAGCGCGGCGCGGGTGGCACCGGCGAGAAACTTCCAGATCGGCTTGCCAGCAACCCCCTGAAGGGACGCACCGGCGGGAAGCTGGGAGGCAGCAGGGGCCACCACGGTGACCTGTGCGTGCAACAGCAACTGCTCGACCATGTGCCAGTTCAAGCGCTCCATCCCGCCCAGCAGCGGCGGGAGATTGCGGGTGACGAGCAGGATGCGGTGGCCTTCAGCCATCTCGCCGATACGTCAGATTGGTGATCTGTTCGGAGATCAACCCGATCAGGAACACGATCACCGCCGCGCTGAACAGCAGCGCGCTCATGTTGGTAAAGCGATGCGCCGTGGCGAACGTGTAGCCGTAATAGCCCAGGCCCATCGTGAAGAAAGCGCCCGCCACCGGCGCAAACAACTTCAGCGGCGCATACAGCGTCGCGATCTTGAAGATGATCAGCAGGAAGCGGATGCCATCCTTCACCGGGCGGATATGGCTGCCATTGCCCACCCGCTTGGCCACCGGGATCGGCACGTAGGCCACCGCGTAGGCGCTGCGGAAGAACGCCATCGTGCTGGTGGTCGGATAGCTGAAGCCGTTTGGCAGCAGGTGCAGGAACTCGCGGAACTTGTCCGCGCGCACCGCCCGGAACCCGGAGGTCAGGTCCTTGATCGCGAACCCGGTCATCCGGCTGGCCAGCCAGTTGTAGAACGTATTGGCCGCGCCACGGTGGAAGTTGGCCTGGCCGCTGCCGTCACGGGCGCCCACCACCATGTCGTAGCCCTCGTCGAGCTTGTCCAGCAGCGAGGGGATGCTGGCCGGGTCGTGCTGGCCGTCGGCATCCATGAACACCAGGACGCTGCCCTGGGCCGCACGTGCGCCGCGCTTGATCGCCGCGCCATTGCCCATCGAATACGGGCTGCGCAGCACCCGCGCCCCATGCCCCGTGGCCACGCTGGCGGTGTCGTCGGTGGAGCCATCGTCCACCACGATCAGCTCCGCCTCCGGGAAGCGCTGGCGCAGGGCCGGCAATGTCTTGTGCAGCCCGGCCGCCTCGTTCTTGGCGGGCAGGATGATGCTGATGCGTTCCAAATGCTGTCCCCAGGAGTCCCCGCCTGACATAGTAATGCCTGGCTCGTTCCCGGTCAGCGTACCGGCGGTCCCGCCCTGGGGAGGGCGCGGGGGCCGTTTGGCAGGGAAATTGCAGTAATCTTGTCGGGTGATTGGGGACCTCGAAACACGATGAACGCTGTTACCGCAAATCTGGTGGGAATCACGGGCATTGCCCGCAGGCTGGTGCAGGACGGCGCGCTGGAGGAAGGCATCGCCCGCGCGGCGATGGACCAGGCCGCCAACGCCAAGATCCCGCTGCCGCAGTGGTTCGCCGAGAAGAAGCTGGTCTCCGCCGCGCAGCTGGCCGCCGCCAACGCGGTCGAGTTCGGCATGCCGCTGATGGACGTGTCGTCCTTCGATGCCAGCCAGAACGCGATCAAGCTGGTCAGCGAGGAGCTGCTGCAGAAGCACCAGGTGCTGCCGCTGTTCAAGCGCGGCAACCGGCTGTTCGTCGGCGTCAGCAACCCCACCCAGACCCGCGCGCTGGATGACATCAAGTTCCACACCAACATGGTGGTGGAGCCGATCCTGGTCGACGAGGACCAGATCCGCCGCACGCTGGAGTCCTGGCAGGCCAACCACAGCAACATCGGCGATGCGCTCGGCGGTGACGACGAAGGCATCGCCAACCTGGACGTGGATGCCAGCGGCGACGAGGACATGGGCGGCGGCGAGTCCGGCGTCGATGCCAAGGGCGACGACACCCCGGTGGTGAAGTTCGTCAACAAGGTGCTGGTCGACGCGATCCGCAAGGGTGCCTCGGACATCCACTTCGAGCCTTACGAAGACGACTACCGGGTCCGCTTCCGCATCGACGGCCTGCTGAAGAACGTGGCCAAGGCGCCGGTGAAGCTCAACCAGCGCATCGCCGCGCGTCTGAAGGTGATGTCGCAGCTGGACATCGCCGAGAAGCGCGTGCCGCAGGACGGACGCATCAAGCTCAACCTGTCCAAGACCAAGCAGATCGACTTCCGCGTCAGCACGCTGCCGACCCTGTTCGGCGAGAAGATCGTGCTGCGTATCCTCGACGGCAGCGCGGCCAAGCTCGGCATCGACAAGCTCGGCTACGAGCCGGTGCAGCAGAAGCTGTTCCTGGAAGCCATCCACAAGCCCTACGGCATGGTGCTGGTTACCGGCCCCACCGGCTCGGGCAAGACGGTGTCGCTGTACACCGCGCTGGGCATCCTCAACGACGAGACCCGCAACATCTCCACCGCCGAGGACCCGGTCGAAATCCGACTGCCCGGCGTGAACCAGGTGCAGCAGAACAACAAGCGCGGCATGACCTTCGCCGCCGCGCTGCGCTCGTTCCTGCGTCAGGACCCGGACATCATCATGGTCGGCGAAATCCGCGACCTGGAAACCGCGGAAATCGCCATCAAGGCCGCGCAGACCGGTCACATGGTGCTGTCCACGCTGCACACCAACGATGCCCCGCAGACCATCGCGCGCCTGATGAACATGGGCATCGCGCCGTACAACATCACCAGCTCGGTTACCTTGGTGATCGCCCAGCGCCTGGCGCGCCGCCTGTGCTCGAACTGCAAGCGGCCGGAGGTGCTGCCCGAGAACGCGCTGCTCGCCGAGGGTTTTACCCCTGCGCAGATCGCCGCCGGCGTGGAGCTGTACGAACCGGTCGGCTGCGAAGAATGCACCGAGGGCTACAAGGGCCGTACCGGTATCTACCAGGTCATGCCGATGACCGACGAAATCTCGACCATCATCCTGGGCGGCGGCAATGCGCTGCAGATCGCCGAGGCCGCGCAGTCCATCGGCGTCAACGACCTGCGTCAGTCGGCGCTGCTGAAGGCCTCGCAGGGCATCACCAGCCTGGCCGAGATCAACCGCGTCACCAAGGACTGATCCACCGCCCTTCGTGAAGCAGAAAGGCCGCCCTCGGGCGGCCTTTCCGTTTCATCGGCCGCGCAAGACGGCGCTTACTCCATGCCCAGCTTCTTCAGCTTGTAGCGCAGCGCGCGGAAGGTGATGCCGAGCTGCGCGGCGGTGCGCGTCTTGTTCCAGCGATTCTCTTCCAGCGCCTTCTGGATCGCCGCGCGCTCCAGCTGCTCGATGTACGAGGGCAGGGCGGCGGCGCCGGGCTCCACGTCGACCACCGCTTCCTGCGGTTCGGCGCCGGCACCGGCGGTCCGCACGCCATTGTGCTGCGGCAGGCGCAGGTCGCTGGCGCTGATCTGGTCGTCCTCGGCCAGCGCCAGGGCACGTTCCAGGATGTTCTCCAGCTCACGCACGTTGCCTGGGAAACGGTAATGGTCCAGCGCTTCCAGCGCCGACGGCGACAGCAGCGGAATCGGCCGGCCGTGGCTGCGCGCCAGCCGCGCCAGGATTGCCGCGGCCAGCTGCGGCAGGTCGCCACCGCGTTCGCGCAGCGGCGGCACGCGCAGCTCGATGACGTTGATGCGGTAGTACAGGTCGTGGCGGAAGCGGCCCTCGGCGACGAGGTCGGCCAGGTCCTTGTGCGTCGCCGACAGGATGCGCACGTCCACCGGCACTTCGGTCGAGGCACCGACCGGGCGCACCGACTTCTCCTGGATCGCGCGCAGCAGCTTGACCTGCATCTGCAGCGGCAGCTCGGCGATCTCGTCCAGGAACAGCGTGCCGCCATTGGCGGCCTGGAACAGGCCGGGCTTGTCGGTATGCGCGCCGGTGAAGCTACCCTTCTTGTGACCGAAGAATTCGCTCTCCATCAGCTCGGCCGGGATCGCGCCGCAGTTGACCGGCACGAATGGACCGCCACTGCGCGCGCCCTGCTCATGGATGGTGCGCGCCACCAGCTCCTTGCCCACGCCTGATTCACCCAGGATGTAGACCGGCGCCTGGCTGCGCGCGACCTTGGTGATGGTGGCGCGCAGCGCCTCCATCGCCGCCGATTCGCCGAGCAGGCGGCTGGCCTGTTCCGGCGGGGGCGGGGGCGGCACGGGGCGCTCGGCGTTGTTCAGTTCCAGCGCATGGCGGACCAGGCCGCGCAGCACGGAGATGTCGACCGGCTTGCTGACGAAGTCGAAGGCACCGGCCTTCAACGCCTCCACCGCCAGGTCCATGCTGCCGAACGCGGTGATCATCGCCACCGGCGTGCGCGGGTAGTGCCGTGCGATCTCGGTCACCAGCTCGATGCCATTGCCGTCCGGCAGGCGCATGTCGGTGATGCACAGGTCGTAAGGGTTGTTGGCCAGCAGTTCGCGGGCTTCGGCGAGATTGGCGGCGGTGCTGATGCGCAGGCCCATTCGGCCCAAGGTCAGAACCAGCAGCTCACGGATATCTCTTTCGTCGTCTACGACGAGGGCGCTTCGGCTGTCGTTCATGAATGTGGAAGATAGCCGAAGGGGCCAGAAGCGACAAATATTGCGGATTTGCGACCCGGCGCGGCAGCCCAGTGGGGATGAATACGGGGTCAGGCCATTCAGGCCGGCAATATCGTATGCGGACCGGGCAGGGTGATGCGGAAGCACGCGCCGCCGGCCGGGACGGCCACGTATTCCAGGCGGGCCTGGTTGGCGCGGCAAAGCTCACGGGCAATGTACAGGCCCAGGCCGGTGCCGTGCTCGGAGGTGGTGAAGAACGGCCGGAACAACTGCGCGGCCACCGCCTCGGGAATGCCCGGGCCACGGTCCATCACGTCGATCACCGCGGTCCGTTCCTGCGCCGCCACGCGCAGGCGTACCCGTGCCGGCTCGTCCATCGTGCGCCCGTACTTCAGTGCGTTGTGGACCAGCGCGGTGAGAATCTGGTGCAGGTGCTTGGGGTCGACCAGCGCCTGCACCGAGGTCTGCCCGATCACCGCTTCCAGGCTGTCGTTCTCCACCGACAGCGTCTGCTTGTACTCCAGCACGAAGCGGCGCACGAAGGCGGCCAGGTCCAGGTTTTCCGGGTTGGCGCGTTCACGCCGGGCCAGCCCGAGCACGCTTTCGACGATGCCGTTGGTGCGCTGGCACTGCTGATGGATGATCTGCAGCAGGCGGCGGTCGGCCTCGCCGATCGCCGGTGATTCCTCCAGCAGCTGCGCGGCATAGTTGATCGCCGCCAGCGGATTGCGGATCTCATGCGCCAGGCTGGCCGAGAACCGCCCCAGCGCGGACAGGGTGAGTGACTCGGCGCGGCGCGAGACCACGGTGGCGTCGTCGAGGAACACCAGGGTCATGTCGCTGTCGGCGAGCAGCCGGGCGAAGCGCGGCTGCACTTCGGGCTGGTCGGGCGACAGCTGCAGCGGGGCGTCGTCCTGCTGCCAGCCATTGCGCCAGCGCTGCAGCCGGCGGGCCAGCTCCGGGGCGGCGCTGGACAGCTCCAGCAGGCCGCTGACGGTGTTGCCCTCGGCGTCGCCGATGAGGGTCGTGGCCGCCTCGTTGGCCAGGGTGATGCGGTTGCCCGCATCGACCACCAGCACGCCGGTGCGCATGCGCCGGATGATCAGCTCATTGACCTCGAACAGGTTGGCCACCTCGGCGCCGCGGCGGTCGGCCAGCTGCTGGTTGCTGCGCGCGCGCTGGCCGATCTGGTAGCAGATGTAGGCCACCGCCAGGTAGCTGGCCGCGAACATCGCCAGCTCGGCCAGGGTCCGGCTGCTGGGATCGCCATCGAGCACGCTCCACAGGTACTCCAGCACGGTGGCGGTGCAGGCGATCAGCGCCACGCCCATCGCCATGCGCAGCGGCAGCAGCATGCCCGCGGCGGCGATGTTGAACAGCAGCATCATCGAGATGCCGGCGCTGGCCGTGGGTAGCGCATGGGTCATCAGCGCGGCGGCGACGATGTCCACCGTCACCGAGCAGAACACGATGGTGTTGAGCCAGTGCTCCTTGCGCCCCCAGACCAGCAGCGCCACCGCCAGCACCAGATAGGCCACCGCCATCGCCTGCGCCAGGTGCGGCAGGCGCGGCTCGCCGACCAGCGCCGAGAACGGGCTGTACACCAGCGCGGCGATCAGGCCGGCGACCAGGACCCGGTACAGGGCGAAGAAGTACAGCTCGCGCCGCGGTACGGATTCGATGCGGTCGATGAGCGATGCGCTGGGTGACAAGCCGAACTCCCCTTCGGATTGGTCAGGCCGCGAGTATAGGCCGCGCTGCGGGCCGCACGGCCGGGGGCGGGCCTTCACGCCGCTGGGGCCCGGCGGCGGATCGGCACGATAGTCGCCATCGATTTTGCGCCACGGGTCGCGGTGGGCGACAATAGGCGGCCCGCTTGTGTGCCCTGGCCGTGTTTTCCGGCCGCCGGCGCACGCTCCCGGCGGTCGAATTCCTTTTCCCACGGTGACGCATGAATTTCCACGAATACCAGGCAAAACAACTGCTTGCCGAGTACGGCATCCCGGTTCCGGCCGGCAAGGTCGCTGCCACGGCCGATGAAGCGGTCGAAGTGGCCAAGTCCCTCGGCAACGGCCCCTGGATGGTCAAGGCGCAGATCCATGCGGGCGGCCGCGGCAAGGCCGGCGGCGTCAAGTTCTGCAAGACCGTCGATGACGTGAAGGCCGCTGCCGGCAAGATGCTCGGCACCAAGATGGCCACCTACCAGACCGCCGGCGTCGAGCTGCCGATCAACCTGGTGCTGGTGACCACCGCCGGCGAGATCGTCAAGGAGCTGTACCTGTCGGTGCTGGTGGATCGTGGCACCAAGACCATCAGCTACATCGCCTCGTCCGAGGGCGGCATGGAGATCGAGCAGGTCGCCGCCGAAACCCCGGACAAGATCCACACCCTCAATGTCGACTTCGTCGAGGGCGTGCAGGGTTACCACGGCCGTGACATCGGCTTCAAGATGGGCCTGACCGCCAAGCAGGCCGGCCAGTTCGCCAACATCATGGTGAACCTGTACCGCATCTTCAACGAAAAGGACCTGGCCCTGGTTGAGATCAACCCGCTGGCGATCCTGGACGACGGCAACCTGTACGCGCTGGACGGCAAGTTCAACAGCGACGACAACGCCAACTTCCGTCACAAGGAACTGGTCGCGATGCGCGACAAGTCCCAGGAAGACGAGACCGAAGTCACCGCTTCGGAGCTGGACATCAACTACGTCACCATGGACGGCAACATCGGCTGCATGGTGAACGGCGCCGGCCTGGCCATGGCCACCATGGACGTCATCAAGCTCAACGGCGGCGAGCCGGCGAACTTCCTGGACGTGGGCGGCGGCGCGAACAAGCAGCGCGTGATCGAGGCGTTCAAGCTGATCCTGTCCTCGGACAAGGTCGAAGGCATCTTCGTCAACATCTTCGGCGGCATCGTCCGCTGCGACATGATCGCCGAGGGCATCATCGCCGCGGTCAAGGAAGTGGGCGTCAAGGTTCCGGTCGTGGTGCGCCTGGAAGGCACCAACGTGGAAGAAGGCAAGCAGCTGCTGCGTGACAGCGGCATGGCCATCATCCCGGCTGACAACATCAACGACGGCGCCAAGAAAGTCGTTGAAGCCGTCAAGAACGCCGCCTGATCCGACACCGAAGGAAATCCAATGTCTGTTTTGATCAATAAGAACACCAAGGTGATCGTGCAGGGCTTCACCGGCCAGCAGGGCACCTTCCACGCCACCCAGATGATCGAGTACGGCACCCAGGTCGTCGGCGGCGTCACCCCGGGCAAGGGCGGCACCACCCACATCGACCTGCCGGTGTTCAACACCGTCGCCGACGCCGTGCAGAGCACCGGCGCCGACGCCTCGGTCATCTACGTCCCGCCGCCGTTCGCGGCCGACGCGATCCTGGAAGCGGCCGCGGCCGGCATCAAGGTCATCGTCTGCATCACCGAGGGCATCCCGGTGCTGGACATGCTGCGCGTGAAGAACGTGCTGACCCGTTCGCATCCGGACACCGTGCTGATCGGGCCGAACTGCCCCGGCGTGATCACCCCGGGCGAGTGCAAGATCGGCATCATGCCGGGCCACATCCACATGCCGGGCAAGATCGGCATCGTGTCGCGTTCGGGCACGCTGACCTATGAAGCGGTCAAGCAGACCACCGAAGTGGGCCTGGGCCAGTCGACCTGCATCGGCATCGGCGGCGACCCGATCAACGGCCTGAACTTCGTCGACTGCCTCAAGCTGTTCAACGAAGACCCGCAGACCGAAGGCATCATCATGGTTGGCGAAATCGGCGGCGACGCCGAGGAAGCCGGTGCCGAGTACATCGCCAAGCACGTGAAGAAGCCGGTCGTCGGCTTCATCGCCGGCGCCTCGGCCCCGGCCGGCAAGCGCATGGGCCACGCCGGTGCGATCGCCTCGGGCGGCAAGGGCACCGCGGAAGGCAAGTTCGCCGCGATGGAAGCCGCTGGCGTCACCACCGTCCGTTCGCCGGGCGACCTGGGTGCCGCGATTGCCGCGCGCCTGAAGAAGTAATCCCGCGCTACCCGCGCAGGAGAGAAAGGCCGCCTTCGGGCGGCCTTTTTTTTTGGGGCGAATCGGGTGTCTTTTTGTTTGGAATTTTCGTATCCAACAGCCGGTTCTGCTGCTTCTGCCTTGTACTGCTTTGGGTGAGGAATAGCGTCTGCCCCATGTTCCTTTCGGAGTAGATCGATGAAAGCCACATCGTTCGTTGGCCTGTGCGTACTGTGCGGCGTGCTCGGGTGGTGGCTTTGGGGGGAGCGGCTGGCAACCGCGCCATTACCCGTCGACGCGGCATCCCCCCTTCGTGATGCGGTCAACGAGGTGGAGCAGGGTGCGGCTGCACCTTCCTCGCCTCGCATACGCCCGACCCAAGGGAGTTCTCTGGTCATGTTCGACCTGGTCGACGCGCAGTCCGTTCCAGACGGCGCGGTGTCGGAAATCGTGGCCAGGTTGCTCCCTGCAGCGCAATCCGGCGACATCGAAGCGATGCGTCAACTCTATCTTTCGCTTCAACGCTGCAGAACATGGCCGGCGTCTCTGGCTGCCGAGCCGCTTGTCGTCGATCCGCAGTACTTGGCGCGTAGCGGATTGACCGAGATTGAAGTGCGCGAATCGAGAGTCCGGTCGCAGCGCGAGGCTGAGCTGCAGAAGGCAACGGATTGCAAAGATGTCACGTCTGCACAAGTTCAGACTGCCGGCAGCTGGCTACGCCGTGCCGCAGAAGCCGGGGATCCCTATGCACGGCTCGCTTACGTAGATGCGGTCGACGAGATCGTCGGAGATCAGCGGCAGATGCTGGCGCATCCGGAGGCCGTCGCGCAGTTTCGCAACGATGCCATCGGCTACCTGCAGGACCTCGCTCAGCGTGGCATGCCCGAAGCGATGCTGCGTCTGTCATCGGCTTACGCGTCGGGTGTGCTCGCTGATCGAAACCTGACGCTGGCTTACGGCTACGGCAAGGCGGCCGAGCAGTTGATGGGAGGGCCGGAGCCCGCTTTTCTCGATACCTACCGGCAAGGCCTTTCGGCCGACGAACTTCGCAATGCCCAGGCATTGTCGCGGTCGCTGGTGATGGCGTTGCGTTGAGGGCCGACCACATGCGCATTCTTCTGCTGCTCACGGTATGGCTCTCAATGCTGCTCATGGAGGGCGTCCATGCCCAGACCCGGCCGGGAACCCGCCAGATCGGGGTGTTCAACTGCTTCTATTGCCAACTGGCAATGCCGCAGATCGACGTAGGCGGGCTCGCCGAAATAGAGAGGATTCGGCAGGACTTCGATCGCCGGCAGTACGCTCCAGCCCTGCGCATCCAGCCCGGAGACACGATCACCCTGTGTTCGGCTTCCGCCTGTGTCGACTATGTCGTAACGGTTGATGGCGATCGGTATAAGGGCGTGCGCCGCCAGCAGCAGACGCCCCCTCCTCGTAGTGGAGGGGGAGGTGGCGGCGGAGGCGGCGGCTCGGGCGGGAGAGGGCGAGGCATCAATCCACCTGGCGGTTGCGTGGGCAAATGCAGCGGCAGGGTCACCGTGGGCAACCCGAGGTGATCGGCTGGCGGGCGTAGGGCGCTGGTCTGAGTCGCCTTCTGGAATAATGGTCCGGACGAACCGGGCGCCATCATCGGGGTGTGATGCTTCGAAAGGCGCCGGCTCGTGCTGCGCCGGGATGATTCCGGCGACCCGGTGGATTCCAAGAGGCTCTCATGTCCGCATCCCTCCGCATTGCCATGGCCCAGTTCGACTTCCCGGTCGGCGCCGTGGCCGGCAACACCTCGCGCATCATCGAATTCATCGCCCAGGCGCGCGACGAATTCGGCGCCGATATCGTGCTGTTCCCCGAACTCGCCGTCAGTGGCTATCCGCCGGAGGACCTGCTGCTGCGCCCCGGCTTCCTCGCCGACTGCGAGCAGGCGGTGCAGCGCATCGCCCAGGCCGCGCAGGGCATCGTCGCGGTGGTCGGCTGGCCGCAGAGCGCTGGCAGCGTGGTCTACAACGCCGCCTCGGTGCTGCGCGATGGCGGGGTCGTGCATACCTACCGCAAGCGCGAACTGCCGAACTACGCGGTGTTCGATGAGCGCCGTTACTTCGATGTCGATCCGGACGGCGGCAACTGCGTATTCGAGGTCAAGGGCGTGCAGGTCGGCCTGGTGATCTGCGAGGACCTGTGGTTCCCCGAGCCGCTGCGCGGCACGGTGGACGCCGGTGCCGAGCTGGTGCTGGTACCCAATGCCTCGCCATTCGAGCGCGGCAAGCACGCGCAGCGCGACGCGCTGCTGGCCGAGCGCACCCGCGAGAGCGGCGCGGCGATCGCCTATCTCAACGTCGTCGGCGGGCAGGATGCGCTGGTATTCGATGGTGCCTCGGTGGTTGCCGATGGCGACGGTACCGTGCATCCGGCCGCGGCGGCCTTCACCGACCAGTGGCTGGTGGTCGAGTACGCCAGCCCCGAGCGGCGCTTCCTGCCGGTGGTGTGGATGGACGACGGCGACGAGAGCATGGACGCGCTGGCCTGGCGCGCGGTGGTGCGCGGCGTGCGCGACTACTGCGGCAAGAACGGCTTCCGCAAGGTGTGGCTGGGCCTGTCCGGTGGCATCGACTCGGCGCTGGTGCTGGCCTTGGCGGTCGATGCGCTGGGCGCGGAGAACGTCACCGCGGTGCGCCTGCCGTCGCGCTACACCGCCGGGTTGTCGAACGACCTGGCCGCCGAGCAGTGCGCCACGCTGGGTGTGAAGCTGGAGGCGGTGGAGATCGAGCCGGCGTTCCAGGGCCTGCTCAAGGCATTGGGCGCGATGTTCGAAGGCGCCGAGCCGGACATCACCGAAGAGAACCTGCAGTCGCGCAGCCGCGGCGTCATCCTGATGGCCCTGGCCAACAAGTTCGGCGGCCTGCTGCTGACCACCGGCAACAAGAGCGAATACGCGGTGGGCTACGCCACCATCTATGGTGATATGTGCGGTGGCTACGCGCCGCTGAAGGACCTGTACAAGACCGAGGTGTTCGGTCTGGCCAAATGGCGCAACACCGTGGGCGGCGCGCCGGTGATCCCGCCGGCGGTGATCGCGCGTCCGCCTTCGGCCGAACTGCGCGCCAACCAGACCGACCAGGATTCGCTGCCCGCCTACGACGTGCTGGACGGCATCCTGTACCGCTATGTGGACCAGGAACAGTCGCGCGAGGAGATCGTCGCCGCCGGCTATGCCGCCGAGGTGGTCGACAAGGTGCTGCGGCTGGTTCGGATCAGCGAATGGAAGCGCCACCAGGCCGCGCCGGGGCCGAAGGTGTCGCGCCGGGCGTTCGGTCGCGAGCGGCGGTATCCGATCACTAACGGCTATGCCGGCTAAGCCCGCGCAGCGGGCTTAGCCTCCGCGGCCAATCCCGCTGCGCGGGCTTGGCCCCCAAAGTTTGCAAAGCAAACTTCGGGCCCCACTCCTGCCTTGCCTATCCCCCGCGCCTTCGGCGCGCCCCCCTTAACAGAAGGGGGGCTCTACCTTCGGGTTGATGAGCTTGCCTTCGAAGAAAAAAGAAAGGGCCCTTGCGGGCCCTTTGCTTCGTTCGATCTGGCGATCGATTACTTCTTGTCCATGATCGCGTTGCGCTGGCCAGTGGCGGCGGACTTCTCGCCGGCAAACGGGTTCAGCTTGCGGATCGCCCACGGATACTTCGGCCACTTGCCCGCCAGCCACGGGTGCTGCGGATCGTTCAGCTCCAGCACGCGGCGGGCGTCATCAGCCAGTGCCTTGTTGCCCAGCTGGGTGTAAGCCTCGCCCAGCACGGCGACGGCGTCGTACTGGAACGCGCTCTGCGGGTAGGTTTCCAGCAGGTAGTTGGCACGACCCGCGGCCGAGACCCAGGCGCCACGGCGCATGTAGTACAGCGCGTTGTCCAGCTCATGCTGGGCGAACACGTCACGCAGCACGATCATGCGCGCACGCGCGTCGGCGGCGTAGCGGCTGTTCGGGTAGCGGTCGGCGACGGTGTTGAAGTCGTTGTAGGCCTGCAGCGGCGTGGACAGGTCGCGGCGGCTCGGGTCCAGCGACCAGACGCGGCGCAGGAAGATCGTGTCGCGGTTGGAGTTGGACAGGCCGCGCAGGTAGTACAGGTACGCGATGTTGCGATGCGTCGGGTAGGTGCGGATGAAGCGGTCGATGCTCGACACCGCGTCATCGTGCTTGCCGGCCTTGTACTGCGCGTAGGCGATCTCGATCATCGCCTGCTCGGTGTACGGGCCATACGGGTACTGCGCGATCAGGCGCTTGAAGCTGCCCTCCGCGCCGCCCCAGTTGCCCTTCATGGCCAGGCCGTGGGCCTTCTTGTACAGCTGCTCGACGGGGACGCCCTCGTCGGGATTCTTGTCCTTGGCGCCGCGGTGGCAGCCCGTGGCGAACAGGGCCACGATCAGCAGCAGGGCGAACAGGCGGAAAGTCGCGGACATCGTTGCGGAGCGTCGGATCATGGGTCGGGCGGGACGCAGCTGGAAAACGAAAGGGCGATGATAGCCTAGTGGCCTGTCCAGCGACTGAAATTCGCCGCCGGAAGCCGATTCCCCTCCCTTTGCCCTGCCTTCCCATGTCCCAGACCCCCGATGACCCCCGCCAGGCCGTGGTGCCCGATGGCGCCGCCGGACGCCGCTTCGACGCCGTCCTGGCCGAACTTTTCCCCGAATTCTCGCGTTCGCGCCTGGCCGAATGGATCAAATCCGGGGACGCCCTGCTCGACGGCGAGCCGGCGCGCCCGCGCGATCCGGTCAAGGGCGGCGAGGTGGTGACCCTGCAGGTGGTGCTGGAAACCCAGACCCACGCCGTGCCCCAGGACATCCCGCTGGACATCCTCTACGAGGACGACCAGGTCTTCGTGCTCGACAAGCCGGCCGGCCTGGTGGTCCACCCCGGCGCCGGCAATCCGGACGGCACCCTGGTCAACGCGCTGCTGTACCGCGACCCCGGCCTGTCGGCGCTGCCGCGCGCCGGCATCGTGCATCGCCTGGACAAGGACACCAGCGGCGTCATGGTCGTGGCGCGCACGCTGGAGGCGCAGACCGCGCTGGTCGAGCAGCTCTCCGCGCGCCAGGTGCATCGCCAATACCTGGCGGTGGTGGTGGGCGCGCTGGTCTCGGGCGGCACCGCCAATGCGCCGATCGACCGCCATCCGCGCGATCGGCTGAAGATGGCCGTGCGCGAGGACGGCCGCGAGGCGGTCACCCATTTCCGCCTGCGCGAGCGCTTCCGCGCCCATACCGCGCTGGAGTGCCGCCTGGAAACCGGCCGCACCCACCAGATCCGCGTCCATGCCCAGCATGGGCTGGGCTTCGGCATCGTCGGCGACCCGGTCTATGGCGACGGAAAGGGCGCGATGCTGCTGCACAGCCGCTTCCTGAGCGTGCCGCGCGGCGACAACAAGCCGCCGGCGCAGGCGACCGCGCCGCTGCGTCGAGTAGGGAAAGAGTGTGAA
>DJAN01000082.1:0-299 GCA_002429615.1 Lysobacteraceae bacterium UBA6001 | reverse complement strand
CCGCACCCACCAGATCCGCGTGCACATGGCGCACCTGAAGCACCCGATCATCGGCGACCCGCTCTACGGCGGCCCGCTGAAGCTGCCCAAGGGCGCCACCGAGGCGCTGGCCGCCGAGCTGCGCGGCTTCAAGCGCCAGGCGCTGCACGCCGAGACGCTGGAGTTCGCGCATCCGATCAGCGGCGAGCCGGTGCGTGCCACCGCGCCGGTGCCGGCCGACCTGAAGCGCCTGATGGACGCCCTGCGCGCCGACACCGCCGAAGCGGCGGAACGCGAGCGCCGCTGATGTCGGCGGCGAT
>DJAN01000131.1 GCA_002429615.1 Lysobacteraceae bacterium UBA6001 | reverse complement strand
CTTCAGCCGCGACCGCGCGGGGTCAGTGCTCGGGAGAGTCCATCGGGTCGCGGCTGAAGCCGCTCCTACAGCGGATCATGCGGCGAGCGGCCTCAATGCGCCCCGGGCAGCGGCGTCAGCCGCTCGTGCACCACGCGCTCCAGCGCCGCCCAGTCGATTCCCTTCAGGTCGCTGCGCCCGCGGGTGGCCTCCACCAGGATCTCGCGCTGGATCTCGCTGCGCGCCAGCGCCACCGCATACGGCGTGCGCAGGAAGGTCACCATCGTGTAATGCGGCACGAACACCGTTGGCCAGCGCGCCTGCAACGCCTGTTCCAGCTCGCGCTGCAGCAGGAAGTCGGGATCATCCACGCGGTCGCGCATTTCCAGGTAGTTCTCCAGCGCCATCTGCTGGATCGCATGCGCGTTCGCATGCCGGCGGGTCTGGAACAGCGCGAACGCGCAGGCCAGGTCCTCATGGGCATCCATCGCCTCGGCCAGCGCCACGCAATCTTCGAATGCGCAGTTCATGCCCTGGCCGTGGAACGGCACCATCGCATGTGCCGCATCGCCGATCAGTACCGCACGCGCACCCAGATACCAGCGATCGAGATACAGCGTGCCGAGCAGTCCCGGCGGATGCGCTTCCCAATCCTTGCGCAGGTCCGGGATCAGCGGCAGCGCATCGGGGAAATCCTTGGCGAACAGCGCCTCGGCCTCCGCGCCGCTGTTGGTGGTGGCAAAGCTCGGGCGGCCTTCGTTGGGCAGGAACAGGGTGACCGTGAAGGTGCCCTCCGCATTCGGCAGCGCGATGCACATATAGCGGCCACGCGGCCAGATGTGCAGCGCGTTGGCCTCGATGCGGAAGCTGCCATCCGCTGCCGGCGGAATTTCCAGTTCCTTGTACGAATGGTCGAGGAACTCGATGCGCTCGCCCAGTACCGACTTGCGGTTCATCGCCGCGCGCAGCGCCGATCCCGCGCCGTCGGCGCCGATCAAGGTATCGAACTGGATATCGTGCGGCTGGTCGTCGCGGTCATCGATGAAGCGCGCATAGTTCGCCTCGAAATCCACCGTATGCAGGCGGCGGTGAAAATGCACCGTGGCCCCGGCCTGTTCGGCCAGCGTCAGCAGCGCGATGTTGAGGTCGGCGCGATGGATCGACCAGATCACCTCGCTATCGTCGCGGCCATACCGCTGCAACTGCGCCGGCGCACCGGGCGGATGCACCATGCGCCCGCGCATCATCACCGCCCGCGCCATCACCGCCGCTTCCGCGCCGGCGGCGCGCAGTGCATGGCGGCCACGTTCGGCGAGGGCCAGGTTGATCGAACGGCCCGACTCGTAGCCCTTGATGCGCGGATCGCCGCGGCGCTCGTAGACGGTGACCTGCCAGCCGCGACGCGACAGCAGGATGGCCAGCAGGCTGCCGGCCAGGCCAGCGCCGATCAGGGTGAGGGAACGCTTGGGGGAAGAGTTCAAAACGATATCCGCGGGGGGAGGGTGGGGCGGACTTACAGTCCGGCCCAATGTTCCACTTCCTCGACGAAGTGGTGCAGGTCGGCGAAGCGGTTGTACAGCGGCGTCGGCGCGATGCGGATCACATCCGGCTCGCGCCAGTCGCCCAGCACGCCCACCGATTGCAGGTACTCGAACAGCGCACGTCCCTGCGCGCGGCCACCGGCCACGCGCAGGGACAGCTGGCAGCCGCGCTGCGCCGGGTCGGCCGGCGTCAGCACCTGCAGCACCTGCGGCACGCGCGCATGGATCAGCGCCTCCAGCAGTGCCGTCAGCTGCTCGGACTTGCGCCGCAGCGCCGGCATGCCCGCGCGTTCGAACAGCGCCAGCGATGCCCGCAGCGGCGCCAGTGCCAGCACTGGCGGATTGCTCAGCTGCCAGCCTTCCGCGCCCGGCGTGGGCACGAATTCCGGCGCCATGCGGAAACGGCTCTCGCGATCGTGTCCCCACCAGCCGGCGAAGCGTGGCAGGTCGGCGCGCGCATGGCGCTCGTGCACGAAGCAGCCGGCCACCGCGCCCGGCCCGGAATTGACGTACTTGTAGTGGCACCACACCGCGAAATCCGCGCCGTCGTCATGCAGCGACAACGGCAGGTTGCCCACCGCATGGGCGAGATCGAAACCCACGTTCGCGCCCTGCGCGCGTGCCAGCTGGGTGATGCGGCCGAGATCGAACGCCTGCCCGGTGCGGTACTGGATGCCAGGCCATAGCACCAGCGCCAGGCGCGGGCCATGGGTGGAGATCGCGCGTTCGATGGCGGCCATCGACACGGTGCCATCCTCGGCATCGGGTTGTACTTCGATCAGGTCGGTGGCCGGATCGAAACCATGGAAGCGGATCTGCGATTCCACTGCGTGCCGATCGGTCGGGAACGCGCCGGCCTCGATGAGGATGGCGGGGCGTTCGGTGGTGGGCCGATAGAAGCTCACCATCATCAGATGCAGGTTCACGCTGAGCGTGTTCATCGCCACCACTTCGGCGGGCAGCGCGCCGACGAGGCGTGCCAGCGGCTCGCGCACCAGTTCGTGGTAGGTCAGCCACTGCTCGGGGCCGGTGAAGTGGCCTTCGACCGCCAGCTGCGCCCACTGGTCGAGCACCTGCTGGACCATGGCGCGTGCGCCGCGCGGCTGCAGGCCGAGCGAATTGCCGACGAAGTACGCCTGGTCGCGCCCGTTGTGCTGCGGGAACAGGAATTCGGCGCGCAGGGCGCGCAACGGGTCGGCGGCATCGAGGGCGGTGGCGTGGATGCGGGAAAGGGCGGTGGTCATGGCAGGGCGGTATTGGGTTTGGGTCTATTGTAGGTTTGGTTCTGGGAGTGCGTGATGGCCCATCGGTGCCGTGGTTTCATTTTCGCGGTCGCGGCTGAAGCCGCTCCTACAAAAGAAAAAAAGAAAGAGCGGGCAGGCCGTGCAACGGCTGAGCTTGTGGTTTCCGGTTGGGACGATCCATAGGGACTTCGGGGGCGGGGCCCGTTCGGG